>JAJYNP010000286.1 GCA_021786265.1 Chloroflexota bacterium | reverse complement strand
CGAGACGACCGACGCGACGACCGACGCGAGGCCCGCTGTGCCCGAGGCCCTCGGCGACGAGCAGGTCGCGGTTCCTCCGGCGCACATGGCGCCCTCCCAGGCGGCCCACTCGCCCGGTACGCACACGCACGTGACACCCCCGCAGGCGGCCCACTCGCCCGGTACGCACACGCTCATGGCCCCCCGCGAACCGAGCGACGACCGGGACCTGGCGGACGTCGCGGCCGACATCGTCGCCTGCCGCGCCTGCCCCCGCCTCGTCGAGTGGCGCGAACGCGTCGGGCGCGAGAGAGTCGCGCGCTTCGCGTCGTGGACCTACTGGGCGCGACCCGTGCCCGGATACGGGGACCCCGCTGCCCGCATTCTCATCCTGGGCCTGGCGCCTGCAGCGCACGGCGGCAACCGCACCGGCCGCGTCTTCACCGGCGACCGGTCGGGGGACGTGCTCTACGCCGCGATGCACCGCGCTGGCCTTGCGAACCACCCGACCTCCGTCTCGGTCGACGACGGCCTGAGGGTGCAGGGCGCATACGTCGCGGCGGCGGTCCGGTGCGCACCGCCGGCCAACCGGCCGTTGCCCGCCGAGCGCGACCGCTGCATACCGTACCTGGTCCGCGAGCTGCGCCTGCTCACCGAGGTCCGCGTGATCGTGGCGCTCGGGGCCTTCGGCTGGGACGCCGGCCTGCGGGCCCTGGCGTCGCTCGGGCACCGGGCCCGGCCACGACCCAGGTTCGGGCACGCAGCGGAGGCACGGGTCGGGCCGTACACGCTCCTGGGATGCTTCCACCCCAGCCAGCAAAACACGTTCACGGGCAGGCTGACGACCGCGATGGTCGACGACGTGCTCGCACGGGCGCGGGCACTGGCCGAAGGGCCGGCCTGATTCGCGACCGGCCGAGACGCCGCTGGCCTGACTCGCGGCCGGGCGAACGGGCGCCGGCAGCGGGATCGACGGCCGGTTGCACAGGCACCGCGGCGGAATCGACGGCCGGCCGCACCGCGACGCACGAACCGTCCCGGACCCGTCTCACCCTGGCAGGCGCCGGAGCACGTCCGAGCACAGCCGGGCGGCGCGCGTCGCGTTGGCGGGAGACAGCCGGCCCAGCCCATCGACCAGCGGCAGCACGTCCTGATCGTCCATCGCGCCGAGCAGGTCGAGCACCCGCAGCGCCGTCTCACCCGGCACTCGCCCGGCAAGCCGCGTCGCGCGCTCCAGGTCGCGCGGGGGCACCCGGGCCAGCAGCGCGGCCACGCGATCGAGGAGCCGCACGAACGCGAGGAAGTCCGAGAGCCAGTCCCGCAGGTCACCCAGCTCGGGATCGTCCGGCCGCCCGTCGGCGGCGGCGCGGGCCGCGGACAACGTCCGCTCAAGCGCTGCCGCGGCCGGGTCGCCCTCGCGGAGGCGTCGCTGCTCCACCACCCGTCCGAACCAGCGCCAGTGATCGTCGATCGACACCCAGGCCGCCCCCGCAGGGCCCCGACTCCCGACGCGGCGGGGCCCCGGCACGCGCTCGACAAGCCCCCATGCGACGGACTCCGCGAGCGCCAGGCTGGTCGCTCGATGGCTGAGCCCGAGCGCGAGCCTGATCTCGCGTTCGGTGAGGGCCCGCCGGTGGGTCAGCAGGTAGCCGTGGACGCGCGCGGTCGCGGGCGTGACTCCCCAGGCCGAGCCGACCTCACCCCAGGCGATCGCGAGGTCGCGCCGGATCGATTCCGCCGCCACCTGGGGCGCGCCACTCGCGGTTACGGGCATCGCACGACCCCCGGTGCTGCGTGCTCGGCGGACCACGCCAAGGGGTGGCGCCGGCTCGGTCCTGGAGCGGGCGGGCGCTTCCGGGGCCGTCGCCGGCGTGGCTTCCGCGGCCCTCGCCGACGCGGCCGTCGCGGTCGTTGCGTCCGCGGACGGACCCGTCGCGGACGTGGCGTTCGCGTCCGCCGCTTTCGCCGGCAACGCGGCCACACGACCGTCTCTCCACCGCTCCGGCCCGCCGGTCCTGCGGGTAACGGACGCCCGTCGGGGGATCCGTGGCGCAGGGGCGGCGCCGGCCCACACGTCCCATACATGCGCCTTATCGATAGCCTGTGTCTCTGTCACTCCCGTGATCCTCCCCCTGCCCCACGGTGCGTAACGTGCTACCTGAGAATAACACGCAAGCCCGAGAGGATCGGACTGGCGGCGTGCTCGGACGTCGGCACCATCGCGCACCGTCGACAGGCCGCGAACACCCCTATCATCGCGGCCATGCTGGATCCCGAAGACGAGTCGGATCGCGTCCTGCCTGGTACGGCACGAGCGACCGCCCCGCAGGTCCTGCTCGGGCGGGCCCGCGTCGCCCGCATCAACACCTCCCCGGGCGGCGTGCCGAAGCGCCCGGTCGGCGCGGCCCACGTCGGCCGGTTCGGGCTGGACGGTGACGCACACGCGGATCGCACCGTCCACGGCGGCCCGTTCCGCGCCGTCTGCCTCTACTCGATGGAGGCGATCGGCCGTGTACGCGCCGACGGCCACCCCATCTTCCCGGGGTCGGTCGGCGAGAACCTGACGCTGGAGGGCCTCGAGCTTTCCACGCTCGCGACGGGCGACCGGCTCGCGATCGGGCACGAGCTGGTCCTGGAGGTCACCACGCCGGCGTGCCCCTGCGAGACGATCCGCGAGAGCTTCCTCGAAGACCGCATCTCCCGGATCTCGATCCGGACGCACCCGCTCGACAGCCGCCTTTATGCCCGGGTCCTGGTCGAGGGCGTGGTCCGGACAGGCGACCCGGTGCGGGTGTTCCCGCCGCTCCCCGGCTCGGACGCGAGCACGCACGTGCTGCTCGATCGCCTGGACGCGAACGAGCGCGCGTACATGGTGGTGTCGTGGCGCGCGGCCGTCGCGGGCGGTGTCGACGTGCACTTCCGTGACGACGGGGAGCTCGCGATCGCCGCCACGCCGTCGGTTCCCGACGAGAACTTCAACCTGGCCCTCGGACTGCGCCAGGTCCCGCATCTGCTCCCGGATGTCCTGTCGTTCTTCGACCGCCACGGCGTGGGCGGCTGGGTGATCGCGGCGGATCCGCCGTGGCCCGACGCGGTCGCGCAGGGAACGGGCTCGGTCCTCGCGGGCGCTGCGGACGGCGTCGGCGAGGCCCCGATGGTCGAGGGGCTCGTCATCCGGCACGTCGAGCCCGGCCAGGCGCTCACGTGGGAGCGCCTCGTGGTGGCAGGCTTCGGGTTCGAGGGAGCGCTGGCCGACGCCTGGCTCGCATCGGCGCCGGCGATCGCCCTCGATCGCCGGGTGCACCTCATCATCGCCGAGATCGACGGCGAACCGGCAGGTGCCGCCGGGCTGTTCGTGCATCGCGGGGTGGGCGGGCTCGGGCCGGGATGCGTCCTGCCGGCGTTCCGGAACCGGGGTGTGCACGCCGCGCTGATCGCGGTTCGTGCCAGGACGGCGGCCGCGCTCGGCTGTGACGTGGTCGCGGGGTGGGCCCGTCGGGATGGGGTGTCAGAGCGCAACATGATCCGCATGGGGCTGAGCCGTATCTGGACCCGGCATTCCTACCGATGGGGCGGAATCGCGGGCGGCCCGGGCGGGGCAGGCATCGGGGTGCCCGTATGACCGAACCGGTTCGGATGGAGCGGGCCGGTGCGGGCGGTGTCGTCGCCCACGTGGTGCTCGATCGCCCTGACGTCCACAACGCGTTCGACGCGGGCATGATCGACGCCGTGCGCCAGACCTTCGCGCGCCTCTCGAACGAGAGCCCCTCTGCGCTGCGTGCCGTGGTCCTGCGCGGCGAAGGAGCCTCGTTCTGTGCCGGCGCGGACGTCGCCTGGATGCGCGCCTCTGCCGGACTCACCCGCGAGCAGAACGAGGCCGACGCGATGGCCCTCTCGGCGATGCTCGACGCGATCGACCGATGCCCCGCGCCCGTGATCGCACGCGTCCAGGGCGTGGCCCTGGGTGGGGGCATGGGCCTGTGCGCCGTCAGTGACCTGGTCATTGCCGAGGCCGGCGCCAGGTTCGGGTTCACCGAGACGAAGCTCGGAATCCTGCCGGCCGTAATCGCCCCGTTCGTGGTCGCGAAGATCGGCGAGACACACGCGCGGGCGCTGTTCCCGGGCGGTCGCCGGTTCGACGCCACCCGGGCGCTGCGGATCGGGCTGGTCCACGAGGTCGTGGAGGGCGAGGCCGCGCTGGACCGGGCGGTCGAGTCGGCCGTCGACGACATCCTCAGGGCCGGACCCACGGCGGCGCGCGCCGCGAAGGCCATCGTCAGGGAGATCCGCGGGCTGCCGCACGAATCGACGCGCTGGCACACAGCGCGACGCATCGCGGGACAGCGGGTGAGCGAGGAGGGCCAGGAGGGGCTGCGCGCGTTCCTCGAGAAGCGCCGCCCCGCCTGGGCTCCGGAACGGGACGACGGCTGAGGCCGGGAGGACGCTCGGGCTGCGGGCGGCGGTTCCGCGACGGGTCCTCGCGGGGCCGGCGGCCTGTTGCGCTCCCGGCACGTCACCGAACCTCTGCTACGATGCGGTGCCAGGTGATGGCGTGAGCTCTCGATGGATAGCGAAGTCCTGGTCCTGAACGCGGACTACGAGCCGCTCAACGTGTGCGACGTGCGGCGCGCGTTCCGGCTGCTCTTCGGCGAGAAGGCCGAGGTCCTGGAGTACGACCACGTCGAGATCCGCACGCCGCGCGCCACGTTCCGGGCTCCCAGCGTGATCCGGCTGCAGCACCGCATCCGGCGGCCGCGGCCGCGCGTCAAGCTCTCCCGCCGGGAGATCCTCGCCCGCGACAGCCACACCTGCCAGTACTGCGGGCACCACGGGAGCGACCTGACCGTCGACCACGTGACCCCGCGGCATCGCGGCGGCCAGCACACCTGGGAGAACCTGGTGACGGCGTGCCGGAGCTGCAATCACCACAAGGGCGGCCGCCTGCCCGACGAGGCCCACATGCGGTTGCTGCGCGTGCCCGTCGAGCCGCGGAGCGACGTGTACTCGCTGTTCACCCCGTACCTCGCGGATCCCCGCAACCAGGGCTGGCGCTCCTACCTGTTCCTCGGTCACGACTGATCGGCGGCCGACACCGATGCGC
>JAJYNP010000297.1 GCA_021786265.1 Chloroflexota bacterium | reverse complement strand
TCGGGCGCGGACATGGCCGCGCTGTAGGACGCCCACGCGTCGGGCGTCCAGAGCTCCACGTGATCGTGGCCGCCCACCACGACGGCCTCGTTGCTCAATGACGCCCACTCCCTGAGCGACGGGGGCACGAGGACCCGACCCTGGCGATCGAGCTCGACCTCGAACGCGTGGGCGAACACGTGCCGGCGAAAGGACCGGGCGTTCGCATCGCCAAGCGGGAGCGCGGCGACCCTCTCGGCGAGCCGGTCGAACTCGGCCCTCGGGAAGATCGCCAGGCAGGAATCGAGCCAACGGGTGATCACCGGCGCCTCGGCCAGCTCCGCCCGGAATCGAGACGGGACGGCCAGGCGCCCCTTCTCGTCCACGGTGTGCCGGTACTCGCCGATGAACACGATCCGGGCCTCTCCGCTTCCCCGCTCTACCCCACTTTGCGCCACTTGGCGCCACTTGCTAGCATCATACACGTCGAGAGTGCCGCGTCAATGCGATTCGAGGGCCGTGGGAGGGCGCGACGTGAACTCGGAGGTCGCCGACCGGGGCGCCGACCGGCCTGGGCCGGACGGCGGACGGTGCATCCCGCGTAGTACGAAACGGCGGGTGTCGCCCAGATGCGGCTGGTGATAGGCTCCGGCGCCGGAGGTGCAACGGGAACCGGCGTGGCACTCGAGGAGCGGGCGATCGACACGGCGGCCGGGGTGGCGCGGCGCGACCACCTGCGCCGCTGCACGTTCCGGCGCCTCTCGGTGGTCCGGCGGGGGTCCGCGCCCGTCTACACCGTGGATTGCCTCTACCCTGACCGCCTGGTCCCGATCCCGCTGGGGGAGCTCATCGCGTCGCGCGACATCTGCGACGCCTGCGTCGCATCGCACGTGTTCCGTCCCGACGAGGAGTGATCGCGCCGGGTAGAATCCCAGGGTCGACGAGTCGGCCGGACGGTCGCGGGTCCACGCCGGGGCAACCCGGCGGCGGCCTCGAGGAAAGTCCGAGCTCCATGACGCAGGGTAGCGGGTAACGCCCGTCCGCCGCGAGGCGAGGACCAGCGCCACAGAGACGAGTCCGGCCCGCAGGGGTCGGGGTGAAACGGGGCAAGCTCTACCCGGAGCAAGGCCGAATAGGAGGGCGAGGCCGGGATCCGTCCCGGCGCAGGTGCGTCACCGAGCCCTCGGGTAGGCCGCGCCGAGCCGGCGGGCAACCGCCGTGCCGAGATGGATGACCGTCGTCGCGGTTTCGACCGCGGCACAGAACTCGGCTTACAGGCCGGCTCGTCGACACTGCCGCCCGCGCCGGGGCCTACTCCGCGGGGTCGAGCCCGAGAGCGGCGCGGTACTGCCGCTCCAGCGCGGCGGCCGCGGCCGGGTCGTCGAGGGCGAGGTTCGCCAGGGCATCCGCGGCGCGGTTCCGGGCGCGCGGCTCGTGCGTGGCGCTCCATCGTCGCAGCGCCCCGAGCAGGCGACGTGCCTCGCCGTGCAGTCCCGCGAGCTTGGCGTCGCGCACCCGCCACCGGCCGTTCAGCTGCTCCACGATCAGGTTCGAGTCGAGCACCAGGTCAACTTCCTCGGCCCCCAGCCGCCGCGCGAGCCGCAGGGCGAGGACCACGCCGGCGTACTCGGCCACGTTGTTGGTGCGGGTTCCCAGGGGCCGCGCGATGACCGCCAGCGGTTGCGCGTCCGGGTCCCGTGGGTCCGGCCCCGAGGCGTCCACCAGGACCGCGCCGCACGACGCCGGCCCCGGGTTGCCCCGCGCCGCACCGTCGGTGCGGATCACGAGGCGGAGCCCTGGCGGCGGGGTCCCGCTGGAGCCCGCGGCCGCCGACGGGCCGGCGGGCGGGCGGCGCGGCGCGCTCAGGCCGTGCGCTCCACGATCGCCCCGGACACCTCCAGGATCGCCCGGGTGATGTTGATCCCGCGCGGGCACGCGTCCACGCAGTT
Source organism: Chloroflexota bacterium (assembly GCA_021786265.1). The sequence goes on along the minus strand of JAJYNP010000297.1, from coordinate 3,164 downwards.
GAAGATCGTCCGGCAGCGCCAGACACCGTCCTTGTCCGACAGGATCTCGAGTCGCTCCTCGGCCCCCTCGTCGCGCGAGTCGAAGATGAAGCGATGGGCGTTTACGATGGCCGCCGGGCCCACGTACCCCGGGCGCGCCCAGAACGACGGGCACGACGACGTGCATGCCCCGCAGAGGATGCACTTCGTGGTGTCGTCGAAGACGGCCCGCTGCCTGGGCGACTGGCGACGCTCCCTCGCCGGTGCCGGATCGTCGTTGACCAGGAACGGACGGACCGACCGGTACTTGGCGAAGAACCCCTCCATGTCGACGACCAGGTCCTTCACGATGGGCAGCCCCGGGAGCGGCGAGACCGAGATCCTCTTCCCGAGCTGGTCGACGCGGATCTTGCACGCCAGGCGGTTGCGGCCGTTGATCAGCATCGCGTCCGAGCCGCAGATGCCGTGGCCGCAGGAGCGGCGGAAGGTGAGCGAGGCGTCCTGCTCCCACTTGACCATGTGCAGGAGGTCGAGCACCCGGGCCATGGGGTCGACGTCGAGTCGGTACTCCTCCCAGCGCGGGGCCGTGTCACGCTCGGGATCGAAGCGCTGGATGCGAAGCTGGACCTGCATGCGATGCGCTCCCGCTCTAGTAGGTGCGCGGCTTCGGCGTGAAGCGCGTGATGGTCACCGGCTTGTAGCGCAGCGTCGGCCCGCCGTCGGCACGATAGGCCAGCGAGTGCTTGAGCCAGTTCGGGTCGTCGCGCTCGGGGTAGTCCTCCCGGTAATGGGCACCACGGCTCTCCTGCCGCGCCAGGGCCGCCGTCACGGTCGTCTCAGCGCAGTCGAGCAGGTAGCCGACCTCGCGGGCCTCGAGCAGGTCCTGGTTGAAATGGGCGCCGCCGTCCTGGACCCGCACGCCGCGATAGCGATCCTTGAGGTCCCTGACCGCCCCCTGCGCACGCCGCAGGGTCTCGTCGGTGCGGAACACGCTGACGTCGTCCATCATCACGTCCGCGAGCTCGCGGCGGATCCGTGCCGGGGGCTCCCCCTCGCGCCGCGAGCGGAGCGTCTCGAGCTCGGCGCGCGCCGGCTCGGCGGGATCCGCCGGCAGGTCGGGCATGTCGGACTCCCGTGCGAAGCGCGCCATGTCGCGACCGGCGCGCCGCCCGAAGACGAGGATGTCGAGGAGCGAGTTCGTGCCCAGCCGGTTGGCGCCGTGGACGCTCACGCACGCGCACTCCCCCGCCGCGTAGAGCCCGGGCAGCGCCGTGTTGTGCTCGTCGATCACGACCCGCGAGGTCAGGTCGGTGGGCACGCCGCCCATCGCGTAGTGGGCGGTGGGCTGGATGCCCACCGGCTGCGTGTAGGGTTCCACGCCCTGGTAGATGCGGGCGAAGTCGGTGATGTCGGGGAGCTTCTCGTCGATGACCGCGCGCCCCAGGTGGTGCACGTCGAGCCACACGTAGTCCTTGCCGTCGACCCCGCGACCCTCCCGGATCTCGCGGTAGATCGCGCGGCTCACGACGTCACGCGGCGCCAGGTCCAGCATCGTGGGGGCGTACCGCTCCATGAAGCGCTCGCCCTTGCCGTTGAGCAGGATGCCGCCCTCGCCACGCGCCGCCTCGGAGAGCAGCACGCCGAGTCCCGCCAGGCCCGTCGGATGGAACTGGTAGAACTCCATGTCCTCGAGCGGCACGCCGCGCCGGTAGGCCAGCGCCGCGCCGTCGCCGGTGAGCGTGTGCGCATTCGACGTGATGCGGAAGGCGCGACCGTAGCCGCCCGTGGCCAGCAGCACCGCCTTCGAGCGGAAGACATGGAGCGCGCCGTCGGCGAGGCGGTAGCCCACCACGCCGCGGCTCATGCCGTCCTCGATCAGCAGGTCGACGACGTGGTACTCGTCGAAGAAGCGCACGCCGTGCTTGATGCACTGCTGGTAGAGCGTCTGCAGGATCATGTGGCCGGTGCGGTCGGCCGCATAGCAGGCGCGCTTGACCGGCGCTTCGCCGAAGTTCCGCGTGTGGCCGCCGAAGCGACGCTGGTCGATGCGCCCGTCCTCGGTGCGGTTGAACGGCAACCCCAGGTGCTCGAGCTCGATCACCGTCTCGATCGCCTCGCGCGCCAGGATCTCCGCCGCGTCCTGGTCCACGAGGTAGTCACCGCCCTTGACGGTGTCGAACATGTGCCACTCCCAGTGGTCCTCCTCCTGGTTGCCCAGGGCCGCACAGATGCCGCCCTGCGCGGCGCCCGTGTGGGAGCGGGTCGGGTACAGCTTCGAGAGGACCGCGGTGGGCACGCCCTCGCGGGCCAGCTCCAGCGCGGCGTACAGGCCGGCGCCGCCGGCGCCGACGATGACCGCGTCGAACTCGTGGGTGATCGGGGCCTCCATCGTCACGCCCCGGCCGGAAGCGTCAGGACGACGCCCGTCCCGGCCACGAACAGGACGATCGCGATCACGTACAGCGTCGACATCGACAGCAGCCGCGCGCGCGCGCCGTGCACGTAGTCCGTGAGCACCGTGCGCACGCCCATGAAGCTGTGGAAGAGCACCATCATCAGCAGAGTCCAGTCGAAGACCCGCCAGGCGAGGCTGCCCCAGCGCGCCGCGATCCACGACGCGTTCTCCTGCGACGGGTCGAAGAGGAAGTGCATGATGCTGAAGTGGGCGAGCGCCAGCACGAACAGCATCACGCCCGTGATCCGCATGAAGTACCAGACGAAGAGCTCGAAGCCGCTCCCCTGAGGGCGGCTGCGGCCCGCCGTCCGGTGGTCGATCATCACCATCGCGCCGCCCTCCTACGCCCCGATGCCGAGGGCCGGGCCGATCACCGGCCGCATGATGATGAAGGCCCCCGGGATGCCCACCACCACGAAGATCACCCAGCTCGCGTACCAGAGCGCCCGGTGGTAGACGGTCATCACCGGCCACAGGTCGATGATCAGGATGCGCAGCCCGTTCAGGGCGTGGTACAGCAGCGCAGCGCCCAGCAGCACCTCCATGACACGGCCCGGGGCGCTCGCGTACACCTGCAGGATCGTGTTGTAGGCCTTCGGGTCACCGCCGACCAGGTAGATGTCGACGACGTGGAGGACGACGAAGAGCCAGATGGCGACCCCGCTGATGCGGTGGAACGCCCAGGCGAGCATCCCCTCTCGAGCCCGGTACCGGAGCAGCATGGCGCCTC
>JAJYNP010000139.1 GCA_021786265.1 Chloroflexota bacterium | reverse complement strand
GGTCGGGCCGTTCAGCGGGCTGAGCTTCCTGCCAGTTGCCACCCCCGGGAGCGCGCGCGGGGTCCGCCGCCAGGATCGCCGTGCGCCGTCACGACGAGCCCCTGAGTAGCGCGGAGCCGCGGGCTGGGTTCGTGCGGAGCGGGGCCGATCGGGCCGGCTGGGCTACGCGGTTCCGGGCCCGGCTTCCGCCGTGCGCTCACGGGGGGAGCGGTCGGCAGCGTCGGACCCGCCGCTCGGTCCCCGGGCGTGCATCCGGCGGGAGCCAGGGGCGTTGGGGCGCCCGGCCGTTCCTCGGGTGAGCATCCGGCGGGTTCGCGCCTCTTTGCGCTCCCCCGAGGTGCATCTGGCAGGTGGACGGCGTCGGCGAGGTGGCGCCGCCGGGACACGGTGCCGCCACGCCATCGGCAGGTTGGCGTCGTCGGCGAGTGGGTGCCGGCGGGCCGGGGCGGCGAGTGGGTGCCGGCGGCGAGTGGGTGCCGGCGGGCCGGGGCGGCGAGGCTGACTGCGCCCCCGGCGCCCGCCCCGAGGCTGACTGCGCCCCCGGCGCCCGCCCCGAGGTTGCGTCACCGGCGCCCGCCACCGGCGCCCGCCCCGGCGCCCGCCCGCGTCAGATGATGCGCAGCTCCTGGCCCACCGTCGCGAACGCGTCCAGGCACGCCTGGAGCTCGTCGCGCGTGTGCTCGCTGGTCACGATGGTGCGGATCCGCGCCTTGTCGAGCGCCACAGTGGGGTAGACCACGGCCTGCGCGAAGATGCCCAGCTCGAAGAGCCGATCGCTCATGCGTCCCGCCTTCTCCGAGTCACGCACGATCACCGGCGTGATCGGTGTCTCGCTGACGCCCGTGTCGAACCCGAGCCCCTGCAGTCCGGCCTTGAAGAACCGCGTGTTGTCCCAGAGCCGCTCGATCCGCTCCGGCTCCCCCTCCAGCACGTCGATGGCGGCCAGGCAGGCGGCCGCCACGGCCGGCGGATGGGAGGTGCTGAACAGGAACGGCCGCGAGCGCTGGATCAGGTAGTCGCGCAGGTGCTGGCGGCCGGCCACGTACCCGCCCAGCACGCCCACCGCCTTCGAGAGCGTGCCCACCTGGACGTCGACCCGACCGTGCAGGTCGAAGTGGTCGATGGTCCCGCGCCCGTTGCGCCCGAGCACACCCGACGCGTGCGCGTCGTCGACCATGACGGCCGCGCCGTACCGCTCGGCGACCTCGCAGATGCCCGGGAGCGGAGCGATGTCGCCATCCATCGAGAAGACGCCGTCGGTGATCACGAGGATGTGTTCGTAGCCGCCCGATGCTCCCGATCCGCCCGATGGCCCCGAGCCGCCCGATGCTCCCGCTGAGCTCGATCCGCCCGAACCGCCCGATGCTCCCGAGCCGCCCGATCCGCCCGAACCGCCCGAACCGCCCGAGCCGCCTGCCACGCGGCCCTTCGCACGCGCCTCGCGCAGCACCGTCTCGAGGCCGTCGACGTCGCGGTGCGGGTAGACGGCGCGCGCCGCCCTGGACAACCGCACCCCGTCGATGATCGAGGCGTGGTTGAGCTCGTCGCTGATGATCAGGTCGCGCTCACTCGTGATCGTCGGGATCACGCCGCTGTTCGCGGTGAACCCCGACTGGAACGTGAGCACCGCCTCCGTGTGCTTGAACGCCGCGAGCCGGCGCTCCAGCTCCTGGTGCAGCTCCATCGTGCCGGCGATGGTGCGGACCGCGCCGCTGCCGACGCCGAGGTCGCGCGCGGCGTCGAGCGCGGCACGGACCAGGTGCGGATGCGTGGCGAGGCCCAGGTAGTTGTTCGACGAGAGGCTGATGACGGGCCGCCCGTCCATGATCGTGCGCGTCGCCTGCGCGCCGGTCATCACCCGCAGCGGCCGGTACAGGTGCCTGGCCTGCAGATCGGCGATCTCGTCGGCCAGGTAGCCGAGCGGGTCGGGGCGGTCGGACGCCTCGGCACCGCCCGAGGTGCCCGGGTGCGGCGATCTCGGTGCCGGGGTGCCCGGGCGTGCCGATCCCGCCACCGGGAGGCGCGCGCCCGCCGTGGTTTCGGACATGTCAGTCCTCCTGTGGGAGCAGGACCACCTTGCCCGCGTGCCCCGCCGCCACGAGGTCGAACGCCTCGCGGTACCGGGAGAGCGGCAGGCGGTGCGTGATGATCGGGGAGAGGTCGAGTCCCTCCTCGAGGAGGGCGCGGGTCTGGTACCAGGTCTCGAAGAGCCGGCGGCCGGTGATGCCGTAGACCCGCAGCGCCTTGAAGATGATCTCGCTGGAGATGTCGAGGGTGACCGGGTGGGCGTGGGTGCCCAGGAGGGAGATGCGGCCGCCGTTGGTGACCGCGGCGAGCCCCTGGTGAAGTGCCGCTTCCGCCCCGGACATCTCGAGCACCACGTCGGCGCCGTCACCGTCGGTCTCCGCGCGGATCCGGGCCACCACCTCGTCGGGACGCACGTTGGTCCCGTCGATCACGACGTCGGCGCCCATCCGCTCGGCCAGCGCCAGCCGCTCCGGGCGGAGGTCGGTGGCGATGACGCGCCGTGCCCCGGCGCGCTTCGCGATCGCGATCGACATGAGCCCGATGGGGCCGCACCCGAGGACGGCCACGCTCTGGCCGGCGATCTCCTCGACGAAGACCGAGAAGACGGCGTTGCCCATGGGCTCCTGGAGCGCGGCGATCTCGGCCGGCAGGGCGTCGCTGATCCAGACGTTGGTCTCGGGCAGCACGATGTACTCGGCGAACGCGCCGTCGACGTGCACGCCGAGGATCCGGTAGTGCTGGCAGACGTGCTGCCTGCCGGTCCGGCACTGGTAGCAGGTCCAGTCCACGAGATGGGTCTCGGCGGCGACCCGCTGGCCGACCGCCACCCGCGTGACGCCCTCTCCGAGCTGTACGACCCGACCCGCCATCTCGTGGCCGAAGATCCGCGGGGTCACGACGTTCGCCGCGGCCCAGGGGTCCCAGTGGTCGATGTGGATGTCGGTGCCGCAGAGACTGACGGCTTCCAGCCGGATCAGGACCTCGCCGGGTCCGGGCCTGGGGACGGGCACGTCGATGAGGGCCTCGCCGGGCCCGGGTTCGCGCTTGACCAGGGCACGCATGTGGGTCGCGATGGGCCGGGCGAGGAGGTCGTCATCGACGTTGGGTCCCACCATGGGAGGTGCTGCTCCTTTCCCGCGCGCCGTCACTCCGGTGGGTCGCGCCTCTGTGCCGTCCACGCCAGTCGGCCCGTCGCTCCGACGGTCAGCCCATCTCCGCCAGGATGGCCGCCGCGGGCGATCCGATGGGGACGCTGCCGTCGTGGGCCACGACCGGGTTGTCGATCCGACCGATTCCGGCGACCTCCACGCTTGCCACGTCGCCCGGCACGAGGTACACGGGCGGGTCGCGCCAGACGCCGACGCCGGACGGCGTGCCGGTGGCGATGATGTCGCCGGGCTCCAGGGTCACGACCGCGCTGATGAACGCGATCAGCTGCGGGACGGTGAAGATGAGGGTCCGCGTGTTGCCGTCCTGCATCGCCGTCGGTGTGCCGTCGGCGGCCGTCCGCCAGGACCGGATCGCCACGTTGGAGGGGTCCGGCAGCTCGTCGAGCGTGACGACCACCGGGCCCATCGGGAGGAAGGTGTCCGACGACTTGGCGCGCACCCACTGGCCGTCCCCGTGCTGGCCGGGCTTCAGCGCGGGCTCCTGGCCCTGGAGGTCGCGCGCCGAGACGTCGTTCACCGCCGTCCAGCCCGCCACGTGCGCAAGCGCCAGCGCCTCGGGCACGCGACGCGCCCTCGTCCCGATCACGACCGCGAGCTCGGCCTCGAGGTCCAGCGCGTCGGTCACGTCGGGCCGCACGATGGGCTCGCGGTCCCCCACGATCGCGTTCGCCCACTTGGCGAACAGGGTCGGTCGATCGGGGATCGGCAGCCCCTGCTCCAGGACGTGCTCGCGGAAGTTGTGGCCCACGCACACGATCTTGCCGGGCCGGTGGACGGGAGCAAGGAGTCGTGCGCTGGTCGCCGGGAGAAGGAACGGCCCCGGGTCCGGCAGGCGCTCGAGCCCGGCGCGCGTCGCGGCCAGCTGCGTGTCCGCAGCCAGGAGTGCCGCCAGATCCGCGTCGTCGAGCGCACGCGCCCGGTCCTGGTCGTCGGTCAGACCCGGCAGGGCGTCGAGCGGGAGGACCCGGCCGCCGCGACCGTCGGGACCCGGATCGAACTGGAGCCCGAGTCGGGGGCGGAACGGGAGGTCCAGGCCGGTGCCCTCTGCGTTCTCGGACGGGTGGACCTCGCGAAAGCGGACAAATCGCATGCGTCAGACCTCGTTGAACCAGGCACGTGCCCGGCCCCCGCGCAGGCCTCGGAACAGGAGGAGCGCGAGAGCAGCGGCGAACAGGGCGCCGGCAAGGCCGGTGGCGAGCCCCAGGAACGGCACGAGGGGAATGGTGAGGGTTGCCAGTCCCTGGCTGAAGGCCCATGCGGCCTGCTTGCGTTGCAGTACCAGCGTGATCGTGAAGATGGTGTAGGCGAGGAGCAGCGCGGAGAGGAGCCCGACTCCGCTGACGGGTGCGTCGCCGGTCGCGAGGTTGACCACGGCCGGGAGCGTGATGCCGATCAACCCGAGGATGATGAAGGCGTAGACCAGGAAGAGACGCACGCCTGCCGGCATCTCGCGGAGGATCGAGATCATCGGACGGATTCTGCCACGCACGGGGGTGTGTGGCGGTGGGGCGCGCCGGGCCGCCAACCTGCCGCCGGGCCGCCAACCTGCCGCCGGGCCGCCAACCTGCCGCCGGGCCGCCAACCTGCCGCATGCACATCGGGGGAGCGCACAGGGGCGCGTACCTGCCAGATGCACCCTCGGGGGACCGCCAGCCGCCCGGACCCCGCCGGCACTCGCCAGATGCACGCCCGGGGAACGAGCGATGGGTGCGAACCCGCCAACCGCTCCCCGGATGAGCACGCGGAAGGTGCCGGTCCGCATCCGCACCGCCCATCCCAGTCCCAGCGAACTCCGCCCGCACCGGAGCCCCATCCTGTCGCGGCCCGATCGTGGGTCATCGCGGTCCATCGTGGCGGCAGACCCGGCGCGCGCTCCCGGGAGTGGCAACTGGCAGAGAGGCTCAACCCGCTGAACGGCCCGACCGGCCCG
>JAJYNP010000030.1 GCA_021786265.1 Chloroflexota bacterium | reverse complement strand
CTGCTGGCGTGACCAGTCCCGCCAGCAGCCCCGTGGCTGCCAGCAGGCTCAGGAGTGATCGCATGCGCACCTCCTCCGGGGTGCGAGCCCGTCCGTGGCTCGCCTGAGTTCGCGGGTCGGTCCCGCCAGTAGCGCGTCGTGGTCGGGGCGGCCGGAAGAACGAACCGCAGTGGATCGCCCTCCGCGGAGAGGTCCATTGTAAGTGGACCCGCAAGGTCCGGAGGACCCGATCATGGCCGGGGCGGTGCGCTGGCGCGCCGGATTCCGCTCGTGGCGAGTGTGAAGTCTCAGAAATGCGCCCGATGCCGTCTCAGGATTCCGCCGCCGAATCTCGTGGTTTGCCCGACGAGTCTCATGGTTTGTCCCGGCCGGACGGTGCGCCAGGCTCTTCGCCCGGCGGCCTGTCCGAACGCTGCCCGCGCGGCGCACGATCCTCCTACCAGATGACCCCGTCGCCGTCCGTTTCGGCCCCGAGCAGGGTCCACAGGGTCTTCTGCGCCACGCTGTACACGCCCGCCGGCGCACCGGTGTTGTTGCAGCCCGGCCCGCAGGTATCGATGTACGTGTAGGTGCCGGCGCTGTCGTCGTACCCGACGATCGAGATCGAGTGGTTGACCGAGCGCCCCTTGCCCCAGTTGGGCAGGTGGAAGTGGCCCGACGCGGTGGCGACGTTCGCGACGAGCGGGGCCAGCTCTCCCGCGACGTCCCGCTGAACGTCCGTCAGCAGGGCGGCCTGCGTCAGGCTGCTCGAGTACTGCGTCCAGACGTACGGCCCGCTGAGCGAGGTGCCGGCGGAGATCTCCCAGTTCAGGGCATCACGGATGCGGTTCACCGGCGTCCCGTCGTACGGGTACGCGCTCGTCCAGTCGATCACGCCGGGATATGCCCAGGCGGGCGTCACGGGCGGGGCCACGTTCTCGGCGAGGTCCATGATGGCCCCGCGCCCATTGCTCACGCCGTCGGTTGCCTTCCAGGTGGTGGTCGCCGTGATCGAGAGGGCGCTGTTCGGCTCGGTGTAGGTCTGGGTCGCGATGCCCGTGTCGAACGTGTATCCCGCTGGCCAGTACCAGAGGGTAACCGCCGTCGCGCCGGGGCCGCAGAAGTTCCAGTAGTTGCTGTCGCTGTAGGGTCGGCCCGCGTCGTCGGTTCCCGAGCCCTGGGGCTCCCAGACGCTGCCCGTCCAACTCGTGGAGAGGAGCGCCGACTTCGGGTAGCTCGTCGCGGGGGCGCCGGCGAGGATCTCCACGCGCCCGTCCGCGAAGACGCGCACCCGGCCCTGCTCTTTGGCGGTGACGAGCGCCTGGTCCTGGTGGCTGCCCGTCTCGGGCGGCAGGACCCCGCCGGTGCTGTTACCGGTAGGCGGGGCCGCGCTCGACGGCTGGACCAAAGTCGCGGTGAGCAGCAGGGCGCCTGCGAGGGACGCGACACGTCGCACGGGATGCCTCCCTTTGTCGACCTCCGGCGCACTCTCGCCCACCGGGCTGCCGGCAGTGTCACGGGTGGCAGCGCGTCGGCGCCGCAGGACCGACCCGGCGCCCCGGGACGAGTCCGCCCACGGTCAGGATCTGGCTGGGCTGCCGCAGGGAGCTGGCGCAGGCGGTAGAAGTACCACAACCGCTCGGCTCCGCACAGCCGGGCAGGCCGTCATGGCCCGGCCGGCGCCAGCGCGGTGAACGCCACGCGGCGCAGCCGGAAGTTGCCGTTGTCGGGGATGTACAGGGCGCCATCGGGGCCCCAGGTGAACACCGCGATGCTGGCGAACGCCGCGGCTGGCGCGCTCCCGCCGTCCCCCGAGTAGCCAGCCGGCCCGACGCCGGCCACCACCGCGGTCAGTCCGGAGGCGGCATCGCGCCGGAGCAGCTGCGAGTACCCGTTCTGATCGGTGACCGAGTAGTAGACGTTACCCGCCGCATCGACGCTGAACGATTGCGCGCCCTGCAGGGCCGCGAGGTACGTCGAGATGATTCCGGTGCGCTCGTCGATCCGACGGATCGACGAGAGGTAGTCGCCTGCGCGCACGTACAGGTCGCCATTCGGAGCGCAGTAGAGCTGGTGCGGGCTGACCACGCCCGCCGCGGCTGCCGGTCCGCCATCCCCGCTGGACACCGCGGCCCCGGTGCCCGCCACGGTGCTGATCAGCTCGTCGGAGCCGCCGTCGAGGATCCCGTCCGGTCCCGGGGTGATCTTGCGGATGCGCTGGTCGTAGGTGTCGGCGACGTAGACGTTGTTCGCGCCGTCGACGCACAGACCCCGCGCCGCGTCGAACACCGCGCTCGTCGCGGCATGCCCGTCGGCCGCCCCGTGGTCGGCGTGCTGGCGATCCACGGCCTGGCCCGCGATGGCCACGATGCGCTCGTCGGCGCTGCCGTCGATCACCCCGTCCGCGCCGGGGGTGATCATCCAGACGACGCCCGTGCCATCCGCCACGGTGAGGAAGAGCAGGTCGCCGTGCGAATCGAAGGCCAGGCTGCCCGGCTGGGCCAACTGTGCCCGGAGGGGTGGACCGCCGTTCCCGCTCGAACCCCACACCCCGGTGCCCGCCACCGTCGTGATGGTGCCGTCGGGCGCGATCCGTCGGATGACGTTGTGGTCGAAGTCCCCGACGTAGAGGTCCCCATGCCCGTCGAAGGCAAGGCCCTGCGAGTCGTAGAAGGGGACGGAGCGTGCCCGCGCGAGCGTCGGGAGGATGACGCCGGGACCGGCCACCACGCGCGTGACGCCCGAGGGCGAGACGCGCGTCACCACGTTGCGCTCCGGGTCCACGAACACCACGCCGCCCTGCGAGTCGATCACCGCCGGGCCGCCACCGACCGCCGCCGCGAGGGCGACGGTCGCGACCGCCCGACCCGTCTGGCCGTCGACGTGCTGGAGGGTCGGCTGCGGCCCGAACGGCCCCCCCACCACGAGGTTGCCGGCGGAATCGATGGCGAAGCTCGGGCTGTGCAGGACGAGGCCCGGCACGGTGGTGATGCGGCCGGACCGCAGATCGATGCGCCGCACGATGTACGGACCGGGCGTGCCCGTCTGCGTCACGTACAGCAGGTCGTGCGCCCGGTCGACCCGCAGCCAGGCCGGGCTGTCGATCTGCGCGGCGCTGGCCGCTCCACCGTCGCCGCCGGTGCCGGGCCGCCCGTCGCCACCGATCGTGGTGATGGTCCCGGCGCCATCGATGCGCCGGACGCGATTGGCCGTGTTGTCGGCCACGTAGATGTTGCCGGCCGCGTCGTAGTCGAGCGAGACCGGGTAGCCGAAGCTCGCCGAGAGGGCCGGGCCGCCGTCGCCCGCGTAGTAGGGGTTGCGATTGCCGGCCACGCTCGAGATGGTGCCGGCCGGGTCGACCCGGCGGACGAGGTAGTGGTTCGTGTCGGCGATGAGGAGCCCGCCGTCGGGGGTCACGACGACATCGCTCGGGAAGCGCAGGGTGGCGGCGAGGGCCGGTCCGCCGTCGCCGGTGCCGGCGAACTCGGCGCTCCCGGTGCCGACGACGGTGCGGATCACGCCCGCGGGGGACACCGCGCGGATCCGGTCGTCGGCGCGATCGACGATGTACAGCGTGCCGTCTGGCCCGATGGCGGCGCTCGACGGTTGCTGGAGGACGGCGCGCGTCGCGGGCCCGCCGTCACCGAGCGTCGGGGGCCCGGTGCCGGCCACCGTGGTGACCCAGCAGCCGTAGGACACCGCCGGCGCCCCGGTGGTGAAGCACGCCGGCAAGCCGGTCGGGGCCGGGGGCACGTTGGGCCACGGGGGCACCGTGGTGACCACCGGCCGCGCGAGGACGGTGGTCGTGCCGGAGCTCGCAGCGGCGATCGTCCAGGTGGCCCGGCCGACGGTGCCCGGGGCCCGCATCCCCTGGATCAGGAGCGACCATCCCGTCGACGCGCCGCAGGCGGAGGCAATCCGGACCACTGCTGCACCGCTCGACGCCCGGACGACCTCCACGATCCGCGTCGTGCTGTCACAGCGGCCCCGCGAGAGCGTGACGAAGCCGGGTCGCGTTCGGCTCGTGAGCTGCGGCGCCACGAGCCGTGCCCAGGTCGCGGGCACGCTGATCGAGAGGGTGGCCACGACCCGCACGGACGTGCGGTAGGTGACCGAGACGGTGACCCCATACTGCCCGGCCCCCACCGTCCCGGGGGTCAAGTGAACCGTCGCGTCGGTCTGCGCGAGCGCCGGGGTAGCCGCCACGCCGACGTTCATCGCGAGGGCGAGGACGAACGCGACGATCCCGGCGCGAACGCGCCGCTGCCGGGTCACGCCGCGGATCCCGGCGCCGCGGCCGGCCCGCTCGGGCCAAGTGGCGTCGTCACGCCACACCCTGCAGCAGCGCGGCGTAGAGAGGCTTGGCCCTTGGGGTACGCGTCGAACGGCGCCGGTCGCGGTGGCGGTGCTCCGGGCGCTGGGGTCATCGGGTCCGGACCCTCCTCCTTATCCCCGCGACGATCGAGCGCCGCAAGCCTACCGCGCGGCCCGCGTTCGTCAACCGCCCGGGGACGGCCGCGACCGCAGTTGGGGCAGGGGCTCATCTCCACCGGACGAGCTCCTCTGGCGCGGCAACTGGCCGAACCGCTGACCCTTGCTGCCACTTCATCGCGCGGGCTCCGGGGCCCCGGCCGAGGCGCGGCCCGTCTGCGACCGAAACCGGCCGCTCGACGAGCGCGGCCTTCAGCAGCATCTCGAATGCGGGCTGCGCGTGGCGCAGGACCGTCGTGACTCGCCCGTCATCGTCGAGCGAGTTGAACGTCTCTGCCGCCCGGCGGAGGCTGGTTACCGCCTTGTCCTTGAGCAGCCTGGCGTCGCGTCGCACCTTCCGGTCCGTCTCGCACGTGCCTGCCTGGCCGCCTACCCCGGACCGTCGTTGACCGGGTCGAAGGGGGGCATCGTCTCGGTGTCGTCGCGCGCGGGCCAGGGGTAGGGCAGCCACTCGGGGGACGTGGCGAGGCCGGCAGGCTTCCACGGCGCGGCAGGGCGGTCGGGGAAGAGGTCGGGCCCGTCCGCGCACGCGAGCTGAACGTCCCCGAGCAGGCTCATCCGGAAGCGCAGGCTGCGGGTCCCGGGTGGTACCGGGCGCGACGGCCACGCCGTGCCCGATGCCTGTCCGACCCTCCGGAAGGTGAGCGCAACCTGCAGCGGCGCGGCCGTCGCCGGCAGCGGCAGCTCGGTCGTGTACCAGGAGACGTGGCCCGCGCCGATCGAGAAGGTGGACGCGAACGGCTCGTAGAGCTGCTCTTCGCGCCGCATCCCGTTGCCGTCGTCAAGCACGACGCCGACCTGCCACGAGGGGTATCGCAGCTCGAGGGCCTCGAGCGGCTCGTGACGGGCGAGACCCAGCGCCACCGCCTCGACGGGGTCGAGGTCGAAGATCGCGGGATCGAGGACCTTCTCACGACCGAAGATCTCGTCAAACGTGCGCCGCACGATCGGGAGCTGACTCGCGCCACCCACGAGGAACACCGCGTCGAGATGCTCGCGTCCATCGTCGGCAAGTTCGATCTCGGTCACGTACCGCACGGCGAACAGCGGCGGGCGGCACTCCAGGAGGGCGGTCCCGGGCTGGTGATCGTGCGGCCCGCCGCGGTCGAGGACGAGGCGGGCGAGCCGGTAGGTGTTCGTAACGTGGAACATGAACCGGGTCATGACCGGGGCGGCTGCCCGCTCGAACCACTCGCGGGTCAGCTCGACGCTCGCCTCCCCGAGGCCGGCCAGGCCTGCGAGCGACACCCGCACGGTCTTCCGCGTGGAGAGGACGATCTTGGCGTTCTCGGCCTGCTGCCACAGGCGCGCCTCGTCCTGCGGGGCGAGGACGGCACCCAAGTCGTGTCCCGTGAGCATCGCGAGCTCCGCCCGCAGCCGATCCTCGATGATCCGCGTGAACACGTCTCCCCCCACGTCGTCGTGCCCCGAGGTCGCGAACAGCGTGTACGTGTTGGTGCCGGGGACCGCGGTCATCACCGCGATGTCGAGCGTGCCGCCGCCCGCGTCGACGACAAGGATCCGCTTGGCCTCGAGACCGCCGAGGATGCCGCTCCGCACGAGCTCGAATGCCGCGGCGACCGGCTCGACGACGAGGTTGACGAGCAGCACCTCCAGCCCGGCCTTGCGACAGATGTCCCGCAGCAAGGCGCGCTGCTCGAGCGTGAACGCCGGGGTGCATCCGACGTTCGTCGCCACGTCGAGCCGTTCGGCGCTCGGGGGCAGCACGCGTTCCACCTGGAGCTGGCGCAGCGTGAGTCGCAGCGCCTCGGCCACCACACGAAACGCGAGCTCACTCGCGTGGACGCCGTAGGGCGCGACGAGCGGATCGGCGCGCAGCATGAGCTTGAGCGAATGGACCGATCCGGGCTGTCCTTGGGCTGCCGCCCCGACGACCGGCTGCCCGTCGGGTCCCTCCCAGTAGTAGGAGGGCAGCCAGCCCGAGGGCTCAGCGAGCCGCAGCACCCGTGGCGCGGTGTCACCGATCCGGGCGGCAACGAGGGTCGAGGTCGTGCCGAAGTCCAGACCGAGACGGATGACGGGCCCGACACCCGCCGCCGGGCGGTCTCGCTGGACCTCCCGTGCCGGTTCCTCGGCCGACTCGAGCTCCGCCAATCTCCCCGCGTGCGGCTCGTCAGCGCGGCGGCGGCGCAGCCACGACTCGAGCCTGGACCAGGACGACCCCATCGTCTCCCTCTCCCCGTGTTCCAAAGGCTGGACTGAGCGCCCGGACCCACTCGGTCGGATCGCCCTCTCCGGCCCACCGGTGTCGCGCTGGATCGAACGGCTGCCGCTCGCCGACGGCCATGAGTTCCTCGATGCGCGCCCGCTCGAGGATCGCGAGGAGGCGGTCCCGGAGCGCGCCGAGGTCGCTCTCCTCGTAGCTCCCGGCGACCGCCGATGCGACGGGGCGCAGCAGATTGGCCGCGACGCGGTAGACGTTGTCCTGCGCCTGCGACCCGGCCTGGGCACGGAGCTGGCGCAGCTCCTCCTGGCGTTCGTTCGCGTAGGCCCGCACCCGTTCGAGCTCCGCCACTGCGGTGTCCCGTTCGGCGCCGGCCGCGCGTGCGGCGTCCTCGGCGGCGACGACCTCCCGGGCGATCTGCGCCGCGAAGTCACGCCACGACCGGGGCGTGAAGAGCACCGGTCCATCGATCTCGACCTTTCCGTCGAGCAGCGCCGCGGCAGCCCCCCGCGCGGAACGCTCGATCTCGCGCTCCACGTCGCGATCCTGAGGCGCGAGCGTGCCAGCTAGCGTGACACTGTCGGCCCGGATCGCCGTGGACGACGCGAGGCGCACGGCTTCGAGCGCCAGCCGGGTAGCCGGCGTCCTCGCGATCGCCTTCCGGGCGACCGCCACGGCGAACGCCCCGGGGTCGATCGCGAGGCGCTCGGCGAGCGTGCGGACGGCCGGCGTGAGCGAGGCGAAACCCGTGGCATACGCGTCCTCGAAGGCGGTGCGGAGATCCGCCAGGGCCTCGCGCGGCGCCGCCTCGATCACGACGACCCATGACTCGTCGGGCAACTCGAGCCCGGCGAGCGCCCGGGCGCGCTCAGCGGCGCGCTGGCGACGCCAGGCCGTCCAGAACAGGCGCGCGACGTCCTCGAGCAGCCGACGCCGGCGACGCGCGTGGGCTCCCGATGGCGGCAGGTCGCGGAGGGCCCGGAACGCGCCCCGCCCGAGGGCAGCGGCCTCCCCGGGCTCCGCGGTCGCGAGGAGCTGCGCGGCCGCGCGGACGCGGCGACCGTAGGTCTCAAGGTCCGCCGGGTACTTAGGCGGGCCGGATTCCGGCGAGCCCGGAATGCCGAAGCCGAGGGTCCATTCGAGGAGCGGCGCGCCGGACTCGATCCGCTCCGCGACGTGTCCCGCCCAGGGGTTCCCGAGCGCGACAGCGGACTGCACGACGACGTCGGTCGCGCTGAGCGGCACCCCGGTCGTGGCCGCTCGCTGGGACGCCCAGGCGAGGGCGGCATCCCGCGACGCCTTCTCCCGGATGCGGGTGAGGTCGACCGCGCGCGCGTCGTCGCCGAGCAGCTCGACCGCCGCTGGCGCGGGCCACAGCGCGATCTGGACGCCCAGCTCGGCGGCGAGGAACCGGTCGGTCGGGTCGAGGTCGCGGCGCTCCGCGAGCCGCGCGATGCCCTCGAGCTCGGCGCGTTCGTCACCTGCGCGGTGGTGCTTGGCCCGCTTGCGTGCCTCGAGCAGCACCGGCGCATCGGCGAGGCGCCGGCCCCCTCGCGCCTCGCCCGAGATCAGCTCCCGGTGCCGGCTCGGTGCGGCGGCACCGTCACGCAGGAGTCCATACCGGCGTTCCCGCGCACGCGAGGTATCAAGGCGGGCGTCGCCTTCGAGCCGCGGTTGCACGCGTTTCCACCAGCGCTCGAAATCAGCCCCCTCGATGGGCCAGGGGGTGAGCGCGCGCTTGAGCTCGGCCACCGTGGCCTGACCGGCCTCGGCGTCGCGCAGGGCCGCGACCACGAGCCCGACCGGGTCGTTCGTCGCCGACGCGACGAGGCTCGTGCGATCGAGCGCCCGGCGCACGGCCAGCCCGTCCTCGGGGACCCGCCTCCAGCGCAGCTCGGCGTGCACGAGCGGCGTCTCGATCGTGCGCCCGTCCTCCGTCTCCGCGCACGCCACAGCTCCCGCTGGCGCGTCTCGGAGGCCGGTCACGTGCGCCACCACGCCGCTCGGCAGCAGGACCCAGTCGCCCGCCGCGAGGCTCACGCCAGCCTCGTCGGCGGCTCGGGGAACCCGTCGATCACGGTCTCGGTCTCCTCCGCCGGCGATGCGCCGGTTGTGGCAGCCAGGGCCACCACCTCCGGCGCCGCGCGGGCAACGAGCTCGAGCCGCCCGATTCCGATCGGGGCCGCGGTCACCGACACGTCGCGCCGCGATTCGAGCTCGGCGACGTGGCTGGCGAGATCGGTCTCGAGGTTGCGGATGCGTGCGGCGTGCAATCGCTGGATGCGCTCGTCGACGAGCGACGCGACGACCCGTCGATGGCGCTCCACGCGTGCGCGCGTGGTGCGCTCGAGTGTCGTGCGCCGCACCGCGATGACTCCCGCGTTCTTCTCGGTCACCTCTGCGGCCACGCGGTCCGCCTCTCCCGACACCGCGATGCGCGCCCGGCGCAGCAGTTCGTCGCGCGCCTCGGCGGGCCAGTCGGTGACACCCGGCCGATCCTCGGCGTGCTGCTGGAGGAGCCGCAGCAACCGCGCCTCGCATGCGGGCGCGCGGTGGCCCGCCGCGTCGAACGCCACGGGGACGAGCCGCGTCTCCGGTTGTGCCGCGGTCACGGAGAGGAGGAAGACGCCGAACTCGTAGCGACCGGGCGTGGGCCAGGGGGCGTAGGCCGTGGGCAGGGTCGCCGCGTCGATCTCGAGGTCGGCCACGGGGATCGCGTCCCCGACGCCCTTCGCGCGGTAGTGCTCGACGGCGACCCGGACCAGCGGGTGGCGGAGGTTGAACAGCTCGAGCCGCCGTGTCCGGAGCGCGCGCTGGCCGTCGAAGGTGGCGGGCACCCCGCTCGCACGCTGGAGCTTCGCGAGGAATGCCACCGCCGAGTCGCGCGTGTCGCCGCGGGCCTGGAGGTCGTGCTCGACGAGGCTCGCGAGGGTGCCGTCGGCCCGCAGCAGCAGCGTCCCGTCGCCGGCGTTGTCGACGAGCGTGCAGCCGGGGGCCCGCTCCCGCAGGAACCCTTCGACGACGGCCCGCAGCTCCGCCGCGGACACGTAGCGGCCCGATGCGACGTTCTCGGAGATCGCCTGCATGAGCAGCGAATCCTGCCCGAGCAACTCGGCCTGCCGGGTCTCGAGCTCCTGCTCTTCGAGCTTCCGCGCGATGAGCATGCGGTTCAGGCGCTCGAGTACCTCCTGTTCCTGGTCCTCGGTCAGCTCGGCCGAGAAGACCGCGCGGGTGAGCTCGGCCGCGATCGGCCCGAGGATCGGCTCGAGCTCGCCGATCGAGCGCTCGAAGATCCCGATACGCTGGTAGAGCCGCTCGAGGATGCGCTCCTCGATCGTCCCCGCCAGGAACAGCGAATAGATGCGGACCTGCTCGCGCTCCTGCCCGTAGCGGTCGATGCGCCCGATGCGCTGCTCGACCTTCATCGGGTTCCACGGCAGGTCGTAGTTCACAAGCGTGTCGCAGAACTGGAAATCGAGCCCCTCGGCGCCCACCTCGGACGTCAGCATGACCGCGGGCGCGGGGTCCTCGCGGAAGCGGTCGATGAGGATCGCGCGCTGCTCGGGCGGCACGTCGCCGTGGATCACGACGACCGAGTGCCCGGCAGCGCGGAGTTCACGGGCGAGGTGGGCGAGGGTGCGCCGGAAGTAGCTGAACACGATGACCTTCTGGCCCGCGCTCGTGGGCATGATCTCGTCCATCAGCGCGAGGAACCGCGTGAGCTTGGAATCCGCCGTCCCGAGCGCTTCCGCCGCGCGCAGCAGCCGCCCGAGCGCCGCCTGCTCGCCCCCGTCGAGGCGTCCTGTCGTCTCGTCGTCGGGCGGCACGTCGGGTGAGCTGTCCTCCGCCGCCAGCGCGGCCCGCCCCCGGTATGCGTCACGCAGGTACTCGCGGAATCCCGCGATGCACGAGGCAGCCTGCCGTTCGCGCATCATGCCGACGAACCCGGGGATCCAGCCCGTCGTGCTGCGCGCCATCGCTTGGGCGCGCGCGTGGGCGAGGACGGCCTCGTAGAACGTGCGCTCGGCGTCGGTGAGCGGGACCTCGACCGCCCAGGCCGTGCGGCGCGCGACCCGCGAGATGTCGCCCTTGCGCGTGCGCGTGTAGATCGCGGAGAGAACGTTCATGCGGTCGATGTCGCGCTGCAGGCGCACTACTTGCTCGCGCGCGAGCGGCCCGTCGGACAGCGCGCGCAGGACCGACGGGTAGTTGGGATGGGCGAGGACCTGCCCGCCGGCGGGGAGCTCGCGAACGGCTTCGAGCGCGCGGCGCGCGGCTGCCGTGTCGGGTGGCGCCGAGCGCAGCGCGCGGATCGCGGCGTTCAGGTTCGCGTTCGGCGCGAGCTGGGCCAGGAAGTCGCCGTAGTCGGTGAACTGCGATGGGTCGATGAAGGCGAGGAGCTCATACAGATCGGTCTGGCTCGTCTGGAGCGGCGTCGCGGTGAGCAGCACGAGATTGTCCGCGAGCAGGCTCAGGCGCTCGCCGACGGTGTTGGAGAGCGTGCCGCTCGTGCGCAGGTGGTGCGCCTCGTCGACGATCACGAGGTCGTAGCGGACGCCGCTGTCGCGGAGCACGGGCTGGAGCTGGCGCGCGCGGATGCTCTCCAACCCCACGATGCCGTGCAGGGGCTGCGTGCCCTGGCTGCGCAGGTACTCGAGTGCGTCGGTCCGGATCTGCGCGCCGTTCAGGATCGCGAACTGCTCGTCGAACCGCGATGAGAGCTCGAACCGCCACTTCGCCCGCAGGCCGGCGGGACAGACGACGAGGACGCGGCTGACGCGGGTGCGCGCCTTCAGCTCCTGGTACAGGATGCCCGCCTCGATCGTCTTGCCGAGGCCGACTTCGTCCGCGATGAGGATGGCCGGGACGGGCGCCTCGAGGAACTTCAGGACCGGCTTGAACTGGTAGGCCTCGAACTGCGTGCGCGAGGCCTGGTAGGCGTAGAGCAGGTCGGAGAGGGGATGGTTGAGCTTGGCGAGCAGGAGGGCGCGGAGGAAGCCGTCGCGGCCGACGACCTGGATCGGGCGCGCGGTGGGCGCCGCCTCGAGTGCGGCCTCATTGACCGCCTGGACGTCGCGGCCGGAGAAGAAGACCTCGTACGTCCAGCCGCCGTCATAGGGGAGCGGCTCGGCGACGATGATGCCCATGCGCGACGGGTCATTCCGCAGCCGGACGCGATCGTTGCGCGCAAACCGCGGATCCACGTACTCAGGCTCCCGCTGCCCTCATCCGGTCCCCCAGAGCGCGAGTGTAGCGTCCCAGTGTCGCGTTGGCACCGGTCGTCCAGCACGCGTCGACCGGCATATCCATCGCCCGTGTTCACGGAATGGTCGACCGCGACACCGCGCTGGTGGAGCAATCCACCTGTCCGGTCCTGGCTGGCTGCACCCGGCCGAGCCGCGCGAGGCGGCCACGCCATGAGCTGAACCGGCGTGGCTGGCCGATGACACGGTAGGCGGTCGGCTACCCTTGTGCCGACTCGCGTCCCGCTGGCGATGCCAGGGAGGTCTGGCTGGTGCCCTCCGCGAAGACGACCGCCGGGATGATCGCGTACGAGGCGCTCGACCTCCTCGGCGCTCGCATGCAGCCGTTCGTGGCAGAACGGTTACAGGGCGAGTTCGGGCCGGACTGGGCGTCGATGCTCCTGCGAGGGCAGGCCTCGGCCGGCGATCCGGCCTGGCAGTTGTCGCAGATCAGGGACAACTGGGCGGCCTTCGAGCGCGCCCTCCCTCCGACACTGACGGACACGGAGACGCGCGCTGTCCGCAACCTCGCGTTTGAGCTCGTCAAGTGCCGGAACCAGATCGGCCACCACGAGTTGCGCGAGGGAGCCACCCTTGCCCTGCGAACGGTGGACCTCGTGGATCGACTCGTTCGCGCTTTCGGTCTCGCGGACGATGGGTCGGCGTCGGAGATCGAACGAATGCGGGTTGAGGCGGCCCGGTTGCTCGCGGGGGGTGGTGCGGTGCCCTCGAGCGCCGAGCTACGCGCCGCGTACATCGAGTCGGTCCTCGCGGAGACCGCCCACCTTGACCTGCGGGGCATCAGCACGCCGGACCCGGCGACGATCGTGCGGCTGGGCTTTGGCGAGATATTCGTGGCGCCGATGCTCCGCGAGGCGCAACCGGTGCAGGGTCGCGGGCGCGGACGACGTGAGCCCGCCGACGCGCCAGCGCCTCCGGCCGGGCAGCTTGATCCCGCTGGAGAGGGGAGCCGCGACGAGCCGTGCACGATCGAGGACCTGCAGGCACGTCGCCGGATCGTCATCCTGGGCGGCCCGGGCGCCGGCAAGACGACATTGCTCAAGCATCTCGCCCGGTCCGCCGTGCTCGAACCGAGGGCCGATCGCCGTCTTCCGATCCTTTGCCCGGCCCCTCGTTTCGCAGACGCGCGTCGCCACGACGGGCGGCTCACGTTGCGGCGCTTCATCGCGTCCGGGCTGACAAGCGACTTCGGCGACGTGCTGGACGCCGCCCTCACGGCGGGCGAGGCCCTGGTGCTGGTCGATGGCCTTGACGAAATCGACGACGACGGGCTGCGCGCGCAGGTCAGCGAAGAGGTAGATGCGCTGGCGCGCCTGCATCCCGGTGTCTCGGTCTGGGCCAGCAGCCGGAGCGTCGGATATGCCGACGCCGCCCTCGGCCCCGCGTTCAGGACATACGAGCTCCTGCCGTTCGATGACGAGCAGATTCGCGCGTTTCTCGGCAACTGGTTGGCCGCCGTGGGGCGCGTCGACGCCACCGAGGCGATGCCGACGGTGGACGAGTTGATGGAGGAGCTCGAAGCGAATCCCGACGTCCGTGAGCTCGCCCGGACGCCCCTCTGGTTGACCCTCATCGCGCTCCTCCGGCAGACGGGTAACGCGATCCCGTCGCGTGAGATCGAGCTGCTCCGCCTCGCCACCGCGACGCTGCTCCGGGAATGGCCGCTGCATCGCCTGAAGCTCGACCTCGACGAACGCGACATGCTCGCCGCCCTGCAGCCCATCGCCCACGGGCTCGTCGCCAGTGGCCAGGGCTGGGTTCGGCAGCGCGATGTGATCGCGCAGCTCACCGCGCGGCTGCTCCCCGGCTCGGGAGGGGACGAGGTAACAGCTCGAGCCCACGCCCTCGAGCTGTTGCGCGTGATCGAACGGGCCACGGGATGCTTCACGATGGTCGGTCGTGAGCGCGGGGAGCCCACCTATGGCTTCGTCCACCGGAGGTTCGGCGAGTACTTCGCGGCGCGGCACCTCGCCGACCAGTGGGCGGCGGGCGAGCTCGACCTCGCCGCCTACGTGCACCGGCGGGTCTGGGAGTCGGTCCTGGTCTTGCTCGTTGCGCACGTGGACGGCTGGGGAGAGGCGTCGGTCACGCGCCTCGCGCAGGACCTGCTGAACGCATGGCCGCTGGACCGACACACGGGCGCCCATCGTCGTTTCGTGGCAGCCGTGCTCCTCCGCTCCGGCGTCCGCGTGCGGTCGGCCTTCCGCGACGAGCTCGCGCGTGGGCTGGTGCGGGATTACCTCGATCCTCGATTTGACCTCTTCCGCGACGAAACCGCGACGGCGCTCGAGAACCTGGGGCCAGCCGCCTGCGCGCCCGCCGCACCCCTGCTGACGGCGCACGCCGACGACTCGGATCAGATGCTCGCGCGCAAGCGCCTGGTGCGCTGGTTCCTCGAACCGACGCCGGATGGTCTCGCCGAGATCCTCGCGTGCGAGGCCGCCCTCGCGGCGACCTACGCTGGCGATCCCGGGCTGGCGGCCGAGGTAGCCCGACGCGTCCCCGGCGTGTTCCGTGACGACTACGCCGGGGACGAGGATGCCGTGCTCATCGGTCTCGGGCCTCTCGCGTTCGACGAGGATTTCGCGGTCAGTCCGGGGGCGGGCACGGCGTACTTGGCCGACGCGGGGGTCCCGCTGGTCACGCTGCACGGCCTCGCGGAGCGGATCTCCGGTCCTTCCGACCTGCGCGGCTGGTGGGCGATCGAGGGCAGCCTGGACGAGCGATCCGCGGACGCCTGTCTCCGCATCTGCGATCGTGCGCCGGCCCGACCGCTCCTGCGCACGATCGCCAATCTCGTGGACCGCTGGGAGCTCGCCGACGACATCGGGATCGCCGCTCCCGAGCACCTGGCGGGGTTCCTCGCGCTCGTCGAGTCGGCTCTCATCATGGGGAGCGACTTCTGGGTGCCCCCACTCCGGGCGATCCTCGATGGGCCGGACCCTGACCTCTCGGTTCGAGCCGAGCGTGCGCTGGTGACCCAGCTAGGAGGGAGGATGGGCGTCACCCGTGACTCCCATGACCCGCTCGATGCGATGCTCGGTCTCGACGACCTGCAGGAGCGACGCGACCGTGCCTGTCGTCGCAGGCTCCGCCTCCTGCCGTTACTGGAACCTCTTGAACTCCTTGAATCCCGTGAACCCGTCGGTGAGGAGGAGGTCGGGTTCTCCGCGACGGCCCGCGCCGACGCTGCCGCCCGACCCGAACCCTGGATGCGGCTGGCGGCGTGCGACTCGCTGATCGAGGTTCCGGTCCTCACATCGACCATGCCGGGGGGAGAGCCCATTCCGTGGGACGCCCTCCTCGCGCCGATCCGCCCGCTTCGCGGCGACCCGGACGCGCGCGTCCGCGGGGCCGCCTGCCGCGCGGTCGTGGCCGCGTGCGGCACCGACGCCCCGTTCTCGTTGCTCGCGGAGGACATCCTGGCAGACATCACAGGGCACGAGCTGCGGTTCCCGGGGGCGACGGAGCTCTGCCTGCTCGCGCTCGTCGCCCGGACTCCTTCGCTCGCCCCATCTGAGCGCGCGCGGTGGGCCGATGCCATCCGCCGCCTCGTGGAACGCCTGGAGCACCTGCCTCGCGTGTTGATTCCTGGTGCCCTCCAGCCGAGCCTCGGGATCCACCCGGAGGTCGAGGCCGTCCTGATCGAGGTGCTCCGGTCCGCGGCCCTGCCCCCCCGCGTGTGGGCCGCGGCCGTGCTGGCGCACCTCGCCCGCACGCAGCCGGCCGGGGCGCAGATCGGCGCCCTGCTGTCAGCAGCCGACCGCGTCGCGCAACTGGCGGCGGTCAAGGCGCTGACGGACATCGACTTCGAGGACCCCGACTGGGTGCCGAGCGCCACGGTGGACTTTCTGGAGGTAGCCGACGAGGAGGCGGCGCGCGGCCTCGGCGAGGCCATCCGGGTGCACGCCGACGAGCAGGTCCGATCCGGCGTCGCGCTGTTGCTGGACGCAGCTCTTGATGAGACGCCAGGAGATCGGGCTCGCCTCGCCTTCGCGGACGCCCTGACCGGGTGACCGGTACTCCGGGCGAATCTGCGGCGGCTGCCCGCTCGGGGCTGCGCCCCTCGTCATCGCGGGGTGGGCGAATCGCCCGTTACGTCACGTGGCCAGCAACCAGACGAGATCGCACGAATCGCCCTCGAGGCGCAGTTCGCCTGGGGTAACGGCAGGAGACGCCGATGGCTGGATACGGCGACGTGTCTCAACGCGGGTGCTGCGTCGCTGGCCGGGCCGCCGACGCACGGACCGCGGTGACCACCGCCGCAAGATCGGGCACGTCGGCCTCCATCGACTGCAGCCAGGCTGCCCCGAGACGGTGGTCGATCCGCTACACGGTTCCTGCTGGCACGCCCTCGCGTCGCAGCGCGTGGCGCGCGCCATCGCTGGCGGTCTCAAGGTCGACGAGTTCGTACCCGGCGCAGGGGAGCCGGATCTCCTCGGCATGGCGGCAGCCGTACAGCCGCGGGCCGTGCGCGAGCACGGCCGGGCCGACCGCGAGGCGCTCGGGCGGCGCATGCCGGTCGACCGGCGCCCCTCCACGGCCCGGCCCGACGCGCGCATCGCGCCGCTGAGCGACGGGGAGTCACGAGGGCGCGCAGGTCCCGAGCGGTGCCGTGGCGAACACGGCCGCCAGGCTCTGGACCCGTCGACGAGCCGAGGGAACGCGGCGGTCCCGGCTGGCATCGCGTCCGCCACCCGCAGGCCGGCCTGTGAGACGGCCGGCCTGCACGGGCCCGCACGGGTCACCGCCGGGATCCGGCCATGTCCGTGCCCCTGCCGATCGCGAACGACGGCCTCGCGCGCAACGCATTCCGGCCCGCGCCCAGGCAACGGCCGCCGGTTCCGGGGCCGGCGCGCTCAGCGTCCCGGCAGCCGGGAACCCCGTTGCGCGGCGCGCACGGCATCCCGCACCTCGGCACTGGCGGGGGGATCGGCCGCCAGGCTCTGGACCCACAGGGGCCCGATCCGCGTCTCGACCAGCCACGCGCGCCCGGCCGGCTCCCCGGCCTGGCGGATGGCATACCGCGTGACGCCCTCGATGACCTCGTCTGCGCTGACGTCGTAGCCCTTCCAGGCCGGCCGCAGGTCGCTGGGGCGCCGCGCCCCGCACAGCCAGCGGGAGTGGCTCACCCCGCCGGTCCCGACCGGGATCCAGGCCGGCAGCCCGTGGGCGCAGCGCCGACCCAGGCCGTCGTCCGGCGCGGGGTCGTGGGCCCGCTGCGGGCCGGGACGCACCAGCAGCCCGTGCGCCATCAACCAGCGCTGGCTCGGCGCGAGCGCCGCGCCGAAGTCGGGCGGCTCGAGCGTCCGGCCGAGCTGCGCCAGGCCGTCGCGTACCAGCCGCCGCACGTCGCTCGGGGTGAGCGGCAGGTTCCCCTGGTGGAGGAACGGGAGGCCGCGCCGGGCGCGCACCAGCCGCTGCGCCACGAGGTAGGGCCGGGCGGGGGAGGGGACGGCGATCCGCCGGCCTCCCGCCCGCACGAGCGCGCCGTCGGGCGGGACGTCGTCGCTCCGGAGAGCCGCCGCCTCGCCCTCGTCGAGTGCGAGGGCGAGCAGCGTGACGGCGGCCGCCTGCACCGGGTCGGCGAGGCGGCGCAGGTCGCTTCAGGTGCGCGGCGGGGCGGCCCCCGGATCCTCGCGCAGGAGCCCGAGGTTGGCCTCGGCCAGCGCCGCGGCGGCCCCCTCGAGCACCGCCTCGCGCCCGTCGGGCGCGACGTCCCGGAGGGCCGCCCGCAGCACGGTCGCGGCGTGCTCGGCGCTCGGCGCGTCCCCGAGGCGGCGCCGCAGCTGCGCCTGCGCCGCGCGCGCCGCGGCGCCGGAGGGCGGACGCGGGCCGATCTCGCGCGCTCCCGCCAGGCCGAGCGCCGGGAGCGCCACCCGCTGGTGCACCCCCGGATCAGCCGCCCGGGCGTCCCCCGCGGGCCTCCGCGCCGCGACCCAGGCGCGCAGTTCGCCCCAGCTCCAGCTGTCCGCGGACCAGGCGTCCACGGCCGCCGCTCCGGCCGCCGGATGGGTGACCACCAGCAGGTCGAGGTCGAGCGCGCCCAGCGCGGCGGCCAGCGCCGAGTGCACCGCCGCCGGGATCCACCAGGAATGGAGCAGCACCAGCGCGTCCACCCGGTGGGCGCGCAGGCGCACCACGCCGTTCTCGAGCGCCTGCGCCTCGCCGCTCCCCGGCCGCCACAGCGGCGTCCCGTCCAGGGCCGCCACGGCCCGCCCGAGCAGCTCGCTCGGGCGCGTCACGATGGGCGGGGCGAGCACCACGAGCAGCCCCCGGTCGGGGTCGTTCCAGCTCTCCGCCTCGGCGTAGACGGCGTCCTCGTCGGGCGCGCGCACGGTCACGATCATGGCCGGGCTCCCCGGGCCGCCCGCAGGGGACGCGAGCCACGCCGCGCGCGGCTCGCGTCGGCGGTCACCCCGAGCGCGGCGGCCGCCACCTCGCGGGTGAGCCCCGCGACCCCCAGCCGCGCGGCGTACTCGAGGAGCGTCTCGAGCTCGGTGGTCCACACGCGCCAGTTGCCCTGACAGTGCTCCGCGTCGATGGCCAGCAGGAGCGGTGCGTCGGCCGCGGCGAGGAACGGGTGGTAGGCCGCCAGGGCGGACACCAGGGACGTCCCCTCCAGCGGCGCGAAGCTCACCCGGCGCGTCACGCGTGACCAGAGCTCGGGCACCTTGGCGTACGCCGGCGCGAAGTCGGTCCCCACCAGCACGAACGCCATCCAGAGGTCGCGCTGGTCGCGCAGGTAGCGCAGCACCCGCAGCGAGTCGCGGTTGAGCAGGTCGGCCTCGTCCACGTAGACGTACACGTGGCGACCGCCCACGGCGTCACGCAGGGCGTCCATGAGCGCCTCGCTGCCGCCCCCCGGCACGCCACCGAGCTCCTCCACCAGGCGCCGCAGGAACCCCCACCCGTGCACGCGCGACTCGAGGTGGATCTTGACCGCGTCGGACGCGCGGTCGGCAAAGTAGGCATCCACGGCGAAGGTCTTGCCCGTGCCGCCCGGGCCGGAGAGCTCGAGGCAACCGCGGTGCTCGAGGACCTCGCGCAGCAGCCGGTGGGTGAGCGTGTAGGGGATCGTCTCCACGAGCGAGGCACCCGGCGGCAGGGGGGCCCGTTCGATGCGCCGGTGCCGCCCCGGCCGGATGCCCGGCTCGCGGCGCTCGCGCGGCGCCGGGTTGATCGCCGGCGCGCTCATGCCGCGGCCTCCGGTTCGGGCACCGCGAGCGCCGCCTGGACGTCGGCCAGCGAGGGTGTCGTCTGCTCCGCGAGCTGCGTCGCCCGTTTCGGGCTGACGTAGACCGGGGTGCCCGGCTGCGCCGCGCGCGCCTCGAGGGCCTCAGCCCCGGCGCGCATGAAGTGGTCCACGCGGGCGGAGCGGACCCGGTTGCGCCCGAGCTGTGCCTGGCGTTGGTCCTCGTTCTGGTCGGCCGTCCGGGTAACCTCCTCGAGGAAATTTCCCGACTGGTCGCCGATGAGGTAGCGGGGGTCCAGACCGGGCAGCACCCGGGCGGTCAAGTGCCGCCCCGCAAGGGGTGTGACGCCGCTGCGGTATTCGCCGTCGAGGTGGACGCCCCGGGCCTCGCCGATGTAGGTCGATCTGAGCGGGAGGGCCAGGTCCCAGAACGCGGCGATCCCGGGGCGGCGCAGGGGCGTCGGGTCCGCACCGTAGCGACGGATCGCCGTCGTCCCGGTGACCGAATGGACGTGCTGCGTGTTGTACTCCCAGATGGCCGTGTACATGACGTCGGTCGCCTCTTCGACGCTCAGCAGGTGCGCCGGGTCGCGCGGCATCAGGGCGTGGACCGTGATCCGCCGGCGCTTCGGCCGGCCCCTCGCGTCGAGCTCGCCGGTGGGTTCGTAGGCGAAGGTCTGGGGACCCTTCGTGTAGCCCGGCACCGAGGACAGCCACTTCTCCTGCAGGGTGCGGTGGTAGCGCTCGATGAAGCCCTTGTCCTGGGGCGTGTAGGGACGCGCGTAGTGGGGGTCGATCCCCGCGCGGGTCAGGGCCCTCCGGAAGCCCTCGCTCTTGTACACCGCGGCGTTGTCGGCGCCGAGCGCCTCCGCCGACCCGCCGTAGTCCACGCCCTCCCAGGTGCCGCCCACCACGGCCCGCGCGAGCAGGGCCGTGGTGACGGCCTCGTCCGCCTCGCCCAGGGTGAGCTGCGCGGCCAGCACGAGCCGGCTGTAGGTGTCGAGGATCGAGGTGAGCCAGAGATCCTCCACCACGCGGTTCCGCGCGCCGCGGAAGCGGCCCGGGACATGCATCTCGTCGATCTGCCAGAGCTGGTTGCGGTGCGCCGGCTCGAAGACCCCCACCTCGAGGTAGCGCCCGAAGGCCTGCGGGCCGTCGCGCAGCGCGACCCGCAGCCCGAGATCGATCTCCGCCAGCCAGCGATAGACCGATGCGCGCAGGTGCGTCGCCTCCTCCGGGCCGTACTCGTCGCGCAGCGCCGCGGCGACGATGCCGTGGTGCTCGGCCAGCCGCGTGAGGAACGCCTCGCTGAGCTTGGAGGGCGGCACCGGCGCCTCACCCGCCGACGCCGCCAGCCACTCCTCCAGCATCCGACGCGCCTGGCGCGGGCTGCGTTCGGCCCGCGCGGCGAGGGCGTCCACGTCAGCCGCCGTGATCCGCCCGGACGTCCGAAGGGTGTCCGCCACGCTCTCCGTGAGGGCGAGGCGTTCCGCGCGGCGGTGGTACGAGCGCTTCCCGGGGACGATGGCCCGGGGGGCCGGGCAGGCAACGATGATCGTCATCTACATCACCTCCGGCACGGGCGGCGTGCCGAACTCGTAGGCGGTGTCCGCGAGGGGCAGCTCGCGGCCGCCGGGCAGGACGAGGCGCGAGCGGCCGGGCGCCCCGAGGAAGAGCAGCCGGACGCCGGCGAAGCGGGCGCCGTAGCGGGCGCGCCCGGCTTCCGCGTACGCCGCCGCCTGGCGCGCCGTGGGCCCCTCGCCAAGGGGCACACCGCGGGCGCTGACGAGCTTCAGCTCGTCGAGCAGCACCCGGTCCGCCTCCCAGCCGAGGTCCGCGCGGGCGCCGCTCTCGAAGCGGAGCTCGGCGCCGAGGAACTGCCACCCGGGCGGCGGCAGGAAGCGGCGCAGGTACACCGCGGCCGCGCCGGCGACGGTGAGCCGCGCGGCCCGGGACCGTCGTCCGAGCTCGGCCTCGGCCACCGCGTCGGCGGCGCGCTCCCAGGCGAGCTCGACAAGCTCGGCCGCCGTGAGGTCGCGCCGCGCGGCGAGCTCGCCGATGACCCGATGGGCGGCCCGGCCGACCGCCGGGGCGTAGCGCCCGGGATCGCCGGCATCCCACGCCGGGGACGGCGCGAGCAGCGGCTGCGGGTGGCGGATGCGGGCCACCCCCGCGCCCCTCATCGCCCCACTCCAGCGGCCCCGGGCAGCTCGGTGCTGCGGGCCCGGTGCACACCTCGCCACCGCGTGGCGCCTCGACGATCCGGTTGCATCGCGGTCCTCCGCTCTGCTCCGTCGGATGCGGCGGTTGCGGCATCTGCGAGGAGCGCGGAAGTTTCGGTGGAAACCAGGCGCGCCCCATAGGACTTTTGGCCCCTCTCCGTCGCCATTCGGCCTGTTTCCTCGCGCCTGTGACGGCCCGTTGCCTGCTGCGTCCGCGGTCTCCGGGGGCCGGACTGCGGACCGAGGCGCGGGCCGCGGTTCCTCGCCGCCGGGCCGCGCCCGAGCTCGCGCGCCGGTTCCGCGGATCGCCCGCGTGGGGCGCGCCGCCCATCAGAGCGCAGCGGGGGGCCGGGGTCCACGGCAGCTGCGGGGGATGCGCCCGCTGCGCCAGTTGCGGTCCGGGCGCGGGCGCCTACTCCCAGTCGTCGTGCTGCGAGTCGAACACGTGGCGCTCCCGAAAATCCGCCCAGTCGGCGGGGCGGACCCGGTACGTGCGCCGTCCCTGCACCTCGAGCACCTGGGCGCGCAGGTGGCGCTCGTGGATCAGGCGCAGCACGGTGTCGGTGGACACTCCGAGCTCGGCGGCGATGTCTCGCGGGGTCAGCCAGTGCGGGTCCATCCCCAAGCCATAGGCGAAACGCGCGGCCCGTCAAGTCGCAGGGCCCCGCGTGACCTGGGGGAGGCGCCCAGGGACGCGCGGGGCGCCGCGGCGACACTCACTCGGAGCGGTCCCTGCCGACGGCGGGCACTGCGGGGGCGCGCGGCGCCGCACGTGCCACCTGCGCCGGACGACGCCCGCCCTGGCCGAGACCGCGGGTGGTCACCCCGTCGCACGAACGATCATCTGTGGCGGGAGGAGTTCCGCACGCCGCGTTCGCGCCGCGGACGGTCGATGCCCTGCACGAGCTTCGGGATGCGCGGGAGATGGTGGCCGACACGTCCAGCCACAGCCGCCGGGGCCGGAGACAGCGAACGCTGACGCGAGGCACCACCAGGACGCGCGAATGGCGAAGTTCGAGCCAAACGCCACCGGCGCGCACGGATAGTCCCGCGCGACTCTTCTGGTCACTGCACAGCGGCAACCGGGTCGGATCGCGCCGTCCGACGAGAGGGAGCGACGGGCGATCCCGGCTCGGACGAGGGACCGGTCGAGGGGGTTCGCTGCAGGTGGCGCGTGCCGGCGGGAGGCGAAGGAGGCACGAGGCAGCGTCGCGCCGCAGCGTGGGTATCCCCTGATCAGACGAGCCGGCGTCCTCGGATCGGCCGCATGGTGCGGTGATCGGATAGAGGGAGGATGTTCATGCACAGGCTCACACAGCGGTCGGGTGCCCGGCGAATGGCGATGGCGATCGGGGCGGCCGTGCTCTCCCTGGCCGCGGTCGGCGTGGCCCTGGCGGCACCGTCCACGCTGACCTTCACGCCGCAGAAGGCCGACCAGATCACCAACATCGACGTCCTGCGCGCGCAGATCAAGAACTACTACGGCACGCCGGGCGCCACGACCGGTTCGGGCGCCACGGCCGGCTGGACGCTGGCCCTGAACCAGGAGAGCAACTACGCGCGCGAAGCCGAGTCGGTCGCCGCCGAGGGCGCGCAGTGGCTGCAGGCCCGGGCCGGCAAGTCAGCCAAGCCGGCGATCGTCTTCGACGTCGATGACACGACGCTCACCACCTACAACTACGAGCTGTTCAGCAACTGGGACTACAACCCGGGCACGAATGCGGTCTTCGTGGGGCTGACGGGCACGACCTTCACCGGCAACCTGTTCCCGGCGACGCCGGGGATGGTCGCGCTGGCCCAGAAGGCGCACGACCTCGGGTACGCCATCTTCTGGATCACGGGCCGGGGCGACGCGCAGCACGCGGCGACCATCGCCAACCTGGTCAGTGACACCGCGGCCGGGTTCCCCGACATCACGACCGTGACCTACTCGGGCGCCACGCTGCCGGAGATCGACGCCGGCTACCCGATGCCGACCGCGCTCGACATCGGCCACGGCGGCTTCACCGATGGCCTGTTCACCAAGCCGTCGGTCGGCCAGTACCCGGCCTACCTCGACACGCCCGAGTTCTGCGCTGACGCGATCGACGCCGGCAAGTCGTGCGCCACGATCCCGTACAAGGCCGGCACGCGCGCCTACATCGAGTCGCAGGGCTACGACATCGTGGCCGACTTCGGGGACCAGTACAGCGACCTGCTCGGCGGCTACGCGGACCGCACGTTCAAGCTCCCCAACCCGAGCTACTACCTGCCGTAGGCACCAGCAGCCAGCATCCTGATCACCGGTATCCCGGGGCGGTGCCGCGCGTACATCGCCCCGAGGTGCCCATGCGGACCGGCCAGGGTGGTCGTCCCACGCCGGTGGACGCGCCACTGCCCTGGCACCGGCGTGGTGCGCCGTGATCGGCGCACCACGCCGCCCCAGCCCAGCCCCAAAACGGGGGATGTCGGGGAGCCGATGGAGGGACGGCTCCCCGACCGTGTCCTGCTACGCAGAGGGATCCGTCCCGCAGCGTGCGCTGAGGGAGCGCGACGGGGTGGATCGAGAGGGAGGCACAGGATGTCAATCCAACCGCGTCATGCCCTGACGCGGGCCGGCGTGTTCGTCGCCAGCCTGGCCATCGCGGCCACCGGGGTCCTCGGCGGGGCCCCGCCGCGCGTCGCGGCCGTCTCGCCGGATGTCGTGATCAGCCAGGTCTACGGCGGTGGCGGCAACAGCGGCGGGATCTACACGAACGACTTCATCGAGTTGTTCAACCGGGGCACCGCGGCGGTGTCGCTGGATGGCTGGTCGCTCCAGTACGCATCGGCGACCGGGACCGGCAACTTCGGCGCGAACGCCGGCCAGTACCTGCTCGTCCAGGAGGCGGCGGGCACGAGTTGCGCCGGCGGACCATGCGGGGATCGGTTGCCCGCGCCTGACATCACCGACACAACGCCCATCAACATGGCGGTGACGGGCGGCAAGGTCGCGCTGGTGATGTCCAGCACCGGGCTCGGCTGCAACGGCAGCTCGACGCTGTGCAGTGCCGAGCAGCTGGCGCTCATCGAGGACCTCGTGGGCTGGGGCGGCGCCAACTTCTACGAGGGCACGGCGGCAGCCCCGGCCACCACCAACGCGACCGCGGTCCTGCGCGCCAACGGCGGCTGCACCGACACGGACGACAACGCGGCCGATTTCACCGCGGGGCCGCCGGCGCCACGCAACAGCGCGTCGCCGTTCCACGTCTGCACCGGGCCGACCGATCCGAGCGGGATCGGCGCCGCCACGCCGAGCACCGTGCGCGCCGGGGCGTCCACCCTTCTGACCGTGGCGGTGACCCCGGGCACGAACCCGCCGAGCACCGGCCTGTCGGTCACCTGTGACCTGGCGTCGATCGGCGGTTCCGCCACCCAGGCGTTCTTCGACGACGGCACCAACGGCGACGCGACCGCCGCGGACAACGTCTTCTCGTTCGCGGCGACGGTCGCCGCAGGGGCCACCGGCGGGGCGAAGAGCCTGGCCTGCACGATCAGCGACGCTGAGTCCCGGTCAGGCAGCGCCACCATTGCGCTCACGCTCCCGGTGATCCTGCCCATCGGCACCGTCAACGGGCCCGTCCCCGATGGCGACAGCTGCGCGACCCATACGTCGCCCTACGTCGGCCAGACCGTGACGGTGCAGGGCGTCATCTATGAGAAGACGCTCCAGGCAACGAGCGGCACGAGCACCTACAAGGGCTTCTACATCCAGAACACGGCCGCCACCGCGGACACGGACCCGCAGACGTCCGACGGCCTGTTCGTGTTCATGAGCACCGCGAGCACCATCAGTGGCCCCAGCGGGCCGTACACGCCAACGGTCGGGGACGAGATCCTGCTCGCCGGCAAGGTCAGCGAGTACTACAACATGACCGAGTTGGTCAGCACGCTCACGGTCCTCGCCGTGGTTCGCAACAACGTCGACGTCGCGGCGGTCCCGCCGGTCGTGGCAAACCCGCCCGTGGCCCTCGCCGACGCCAACTGCTACTGGGAGCGCCTGCAGGGGATGCGGGTGCAGGTGCCGCAGGGCAGCGTCGTGCTCGGCGGGCGGAACGTCTTCAGCCCGGCCGACGCCGAGATCTGGGTGGCGAGCCCGGACAGCACCATCGCCAAGCGCACGACCGAGTACACCGATCGCGCCTTCCGCGACGCCCACCCGCTCGACGACAACTACGACCCGAACAACTGGGACGGCAACGGCTACCGCATCCTGATGGGCAGCCTGGGGATCAAGGCGGCTGCCGGCGACGCGCAGACCCTCATCGATCCGGCGCGTACCTTCGACACCGTCACCAACGCCCCGGCCGGCGGCCTCAACTACACCTACTCGAAGTACCGCATCGAGATCAGCGAGCAGCCGACCTTCGCCCTGGGGCCGGATCCCGCGGCCAACAACCCCCCGCAGGTCATCGACCGTGGCACCCAGTACAGCATCGTCGACTACAACCTCGAGAACCTCTACGACTACCGGAACAACCCGTTCTCGGGCTGCGACTTCACGGGCGACAGCGGGTGCCCCGCGGTCGCGCCCTTCCTCGATGCCGTGAAGCCTCCGTACAACTACGTGCCGGCCAGCGCGGCCGCCTACCAGGCACGCCTCACGGACATCGCCACGCAGATCGTGAACGACCTGCACAGCCCCGACATCCTGATGGTGCAGGAGGTCGAGAACCAGGACATCTGCACCGTGACCGGCACCGCGCTCACCTGCGGCACGACCGACAACGCCGACGGCAAGCCCGACGTGCTCCAGGACCTGGCGTTGAAGGTGGCCAGTCTCGGCGGTCCGGCCTACGACGCGGCCTGGGATCGCGACAGCTCGGACCTGCGGGGCATCGCCCCCGCCTACCTGTACCGCACCGACCGGGTGGAGCTCCAGCCGGCCGCGGGCGACCCGGTCCTGGGCGAGAACCCGGCCATCGGTGACTACGCGCCGGTGCCCTACGACAGCGACGTGTCGAACCCGAAGACCCTCAACGCCGTCTACACCGGAACCGGGGCCTGCGAGACGTCCTGGGTCTTCCCGCGGGCGCCCGACGTCGCGCTGTTCCGCGTGTGGGCGACGGGCGTGGGCTCGGGCAACTACGCCGACGTCTACACCATCAACAACCACTTCAAGAGCGGTCCCGATACCTGTGTCGCGCACCGCACCGAACAGGCGAAGTACGACGCGGCGCTCGTGCAGTACATCGAGACCGCCGTGCCTGGCGCCCGGATCGTCCTCGGCGGCGATCTCAACGTCTACCCGCGCCCGGACGACCCGTTCGCGCCGATCGGCCAGCCCGGCTCGAGCGACCAGCTCGGGTCGCTGTATGCCCCGAGCCTGGGGCTGACGAACCTCTGGAGCGTCCTCCTCGGCCACACGCCCGCAGCGGCCTACAGCTACGTGTACCTCGGGCAGGCCCAGACGCTCGACCAGATGTTCGTCAACGGCCCGATATCGGATACGCTCCAGGACTTCCGCATCGCCCACATCAACAGCGACTTCCCGGCCGACTACCTGGGCGACGTGGCGCGTGGCACGAGCGACCACGATCCCAACGTCGCCACGTTCCTCCTGTATCCCTTCGGGGGCTTCCGGAGCCCGGTCGCCGCGCCGCCCACGCGCAACGTGCTGAAGGCGGGGGCGGCCGTGCCGGTGAAGTTCACCTTGGGTGGCAACCAGGGACTCGCCATCCTCGCCCCCGGGTATCCACAGTCCCAGCAGATCGACTGCACGAGTCTGGTGCCGCAGGGGTCGCCCGCGGCAACCACGACCGCGGGCGCGTCCGGTCTCCGCTTCGACGCCACGTCCGGCCAGTACATCTACGCCTGGCAGACCGACAAGGCGTGGGCCGGCACCTGCCGGGCGTTCGTCCTGAAGCTCGCGGACGGGACCACCCACGAGGCGGACTTCACGTTCACCAAGTGACCCACATCAGTCCGCGCGCAAGCCGGGGAGGCCGGGCTCACGCCCGGCCTCCCCATTCTTCCGTCAGACCACCGCAGATGCGTCGCTCCACGTCGCGCTGGCGGGCGC
>JAJYNP010000374.1 GCA_021786265.1 Chloroflexota bacterium | reverse complement strand
TCGCGCCAGAACTCCGGGTCGTCGATCTCCTCCGGCACGTCGAGCCGCCAGCCGTCGATGCCGAAGCGGAGCCAGTGCTCGGCCACCCCGAGCAGGTACTCGCGCGCCTGCGGGTTCGCCGTGTTCCACTTTGGAAGCGCCGGGTGGTCCCACCAGGCCTGGTAGCCCAGGAC
The DNA here is from genome assembly GCA_021786265.1 of Chloroflexota bacterium. The sequence continues at coordinate 5,004 of JAJYNP010000374.1, read as the reverse complement.
CCGCAGGGATGCCGCGCCGCTGCGGTAGGCGCCACCCGACCCGCCAGCCTCCAGGTCCCGCCGCTCCTCGGCCGACGGGTAGGCACTCACCGCGCGCCCCGAGTCGAGCCTGGCCTGGTCGAAGACGAACCAGTCGCGGTAGGGCGAGGCCGCGCCGGCCTCCAGGACGTGGTGGAACGCCCAGAACCCGCGCCCGGCGTGGTTGAACACGCCGTCGAGCACGATCCGCATCCCGCGGGCGTGGCACGCGTCCACGAGCTCGCGGAGCGCCGCGGTTCCGCCCAGCAGCGGGTCGACCGCCAGGTAGTCGTACGCGTGGTAGCGGTGGTTCGACGCCGACTGGAACACCGGCGTCAGGTAGAGCGCCGTGATCCCCAGCTCCTGGAGCTCGTCGAGGTGCTCGGCGATCCCCAGCAGGTCGCCGCCCTTGAAACCGAGCCGCGTCGGGGGCGTCGACCAGGGTTCCAGGGGGCCCGGCGCGAGCACGCGCGCGCTCCGGGCGAACCGGTCGGGGAACACCTGGTAGAAGACCGCATCGCGGACCCAGGCGGGCGCGTCGATCGTCATGAGGCCAGATGGTGCCACGCCGATCGACAGCGTGGGTGTCGGCGCGGGCGCGCAGGTCTACGCGCCGATCGCGCACCTAGAGCAGAGCACCCGGCAGCGGCCTGGTCGTAGGGCGACGCACGGCGCGTGGCCGACCGGCCGCCGGGCCGCCCGGCCTACCCCTTGACGCCGCCGATCGCGAGCCCGGAGACGATGTAGCGCTGCAGTAACAGGTACACGACGGCCACCGGCAGCGCGACGAGGATCGCGAACGCAGAGAACTGCGACCACGGCGTGTTGCCATACTGGCCGACCATCCCGTTGAGGGCCATGGCCAGCGTGAAGTCCTGGGGGCGATCCAGGAACTGCCAGGAGAAGTAGAACTCGGTCCAGCCGGCGATGAAGCCGAAGAACGCCGTCACCGCGAGCACCGGAGTGGAGAGCGGCAGGATCACGTGCCAGAACGTCTGGAGCTGGCCGGCGCCGTCCACCGCCGCCGCCTCCTCCAGGTCGCGCGGGATCGTGTCGATGTAGCCCTTCATGTTCCAGATCGCGAACGGAAGCGTCCCCGACGTCACTGCCAGCGCGACCCCGAACAGCGAGTCCCGCAGGTTGAACGTGCCGATCTGGATCTTGCTGAGCATCACGTACAGGGGGGCCAGGGTGGCCACGGCGGGCAGCATCAGCACCGCGAGCACGCCGATCATCAGCGTCTCGCGGCCCCGGAACCGCATCCTCGAGAACGCGTAGGCGGCCAGGACTCCGATCCCGACACTCGCGACGCAGATGATGCCGGCGATGAACAGGCTGTTGGCGGCCAGTCGCACGAACGAGACCGGGTTCTCGGTGGGCTGCTGGATGACCTGCGCGAATGCCGCCAGCGACGCCCCCGGCGGTATGAGGGTCAGGCCGTCAGGCCGCGAGATGTTGCGCGGGTCGATCGCCATGCTGACGACCCAGAGGATCGGGAAGAGGACCGTCAGCCCGATGAACAGGCAGACCAGCTGGAGGATGAACTGGCGCCTGAGCGGCAGCCGGCGATGCCGCTGTGTGGTTGCGACGGCGACGGGCCTGGTGGTGGCCTGGGGGACGGCACCGGCCTGGGCGGTCATGACCGGCTCCTCTCGTCACGCATCGAACGGTCGTCACGCATCGAACGGTCGTCAGGCATCGAACTGCTCCGTCGCTTTCGCCACCCGGTTGGTGACCAGCGTGATGGCAAGCAGGATGAAGAACTGGAAGATGGCGAACGCCGCGGCCACCCCGTAGAGCTGCTGCTCGTTGACCAGGCGGTACGCGATGGTCACGAGCAGCTCCGTCTGGCCGAAGGGACCGCCGCCGGACATGAAGTACGAGAGGTAGAACAGGTTGAACGTGATGACGAAGCCGTAGATGGCGAACGGCAGCATGGCCGGGCGGAGGAACGGCAGCGTGACGGTCCTGAACTTGGCCCACGCCCCGGCCCCGTCCATCTCGGCCGCCTCGTAAAGGTCGTTGGGAACGCTCTGCAGCGCGCCGGTGGCGACCACCGAGTTGAGCGGCCAGCCGAGCCATATGTTGGCCGTGAGCAGCGCGAAGTACGCCAGCGGCAGCACGAACGGCCCGGCTGCAAAGATCGGGTTGGGCTGGTTCAGCCAGTCGAGGTTGAAGCCGCCGGGAGGCAGCCGGAAGATGATGTCGATCAGGAAATTGATGGCGCCGTTGGTGGGATCGAACATGTTCCGCCAGACCGTGGCCACGATGATCGGCGGGATCGCGACGGGGAGGATGTAGACGGCCCGGTAGAAGCGCTTGAGCCACAACCCCGGCGTGTTGAGGATGATCGCGATCAGGACCCCCAGCACGACCTGGATGATGACGTTCGTGAAAGCCCACCACAGGTTGAAGACCAGCACCCGCAGGAAGTCGAAATTCACAATGACGACGTTGTTCTGCAGGATCCGCAGGTAGTTGTCGATCCCCACGTACGCGGGGGCGGGCGCCCTGGCGTTGAGGTTCTTCAGGCCGTAGTCGGTGAACGACATCCAGACCTGGAACACGAGGGGATAGAACGTGATGACCGCCATCACGAGGAGCGCCGGCAGGAGGAACAGGTAGGCGGTGCGCGCGTTCTTCGTGCTCCGCCACCAGGAGCGGCGCGGTGGCGCCGCGGTCGATGCGAGAACGCTCACCGGTTGACCTCCCGCGCTCCCATCGGTTCTTCCTCCCCGCCTGGATTTGAAGGGGACGCCGGTCAGCCCGGCGTCCCCTTCGCGTGGTGCCGCTGGACGAGGCCAGTGGTCACACGTTACTAGAGACCGTTGGCCTTATCCATCTGCTGGCACGCCGTCGCGACAGCGGACGCCGGCGCGGTGCCCTTGTCGATGGCGGCGGCCAGCGCGTTGCCGAAGGGGGTCCAGTAGTTGTCGAGCTGCTTGGCCGTGGGCCGGGGGAACCCGGTCTTGTAGGCGTTCGCGAAGCCCTGGCTGATGGGGTTGCTGAAGGTCACGCCGGCGATGGCCGGGATGTGGCCGGCCTGGTCGGCGAAGATCTGCTCGTTCGCCTGGGAGTCCATCTGGATGGCGAACTGGACGGCGAGAGCCACGTTCGCCGAGTTCTTGTTGATGTAGTAACCGTCAGGGGCCACGAGCGGGCCGAAGCTGCCGCCCGGTCCGGTCGGGCCGGGAGCGACCGCCAGCTTGCTGCCGAGGGCTTTCTCGAAGTTGCCGGACTGCCAGGGGCCGTCGATGAAGCCGGCGATCTTGCCGGCCACGAAGTCGGCCGCGGCGGTCGTGTCGTTCTGGTACATGTGCATGCCCGCGGCCTTGGCCTTCTGGAGCCAGGCGAGGGCGTCGGCCACACCGGAATTCGCCGTGGCGGCGCACTTGCCGGTGTTGGGATCGAGGATGTTGCCGCCGAATGCCTGGAACAGGCCCCACAGGTAGTAGCTGCCGCCACCGTTGGCGCCGTACACCCAGCCGAGCTTGCTGGCATTGGCCAGCCAGTCGGCAGTGGTGACCGGTGCGGTGGGCAGCATCGAGGTGTTGTAGAAGAGCGCGACACCCTTGACCGACTCGGGGATGGCGTAGAGCTTGCCGTCGACGGTGTCGGCCTGGATCGCGGCCTGCGAGATGTTGCTGAGCTGCGGCAGGTACGAGGTCAGGTCCGCGAGCAGGCCTGCCCGGGCCTCCTTGGCCATGCTGTCGTTGGGGGCGATATAGAGATCCGGCACGCCACTGTTGGCGGCCGAGGTCTCGAACTTGGTGAAGAGGTTGTTGAACGGGATGTCGACCCTGGTGACCTGCAGGCCGGGATTGGCGGTCTGGACGTTCCCCAGGATCTGCTTGAACGCCGTGATCTCGGCGTTGCCGGACGCGCCGTAGGCCTCCCAGAGGGTGAGGCTGCCGGTCAGCGGGGCCACGGCGGCTGCACTGGCGGGAGCCGCCGCGCTCGCCGGGGCTGCCGCGCTTGCGGGAGCTGCGGCGCTCGCGGGAGCCGCCACACTCGCCGGGGCCTGCGTCGGGGCGGTGGTCGCGGCGCTCGAGCAGGCGCCCGCCACCACGGCCAGCGTCACGAGGGCGCTTGCCAGTTTCATTGATCGCATCGAGATGCTTCTCCTCCCATCGCCGGGTCGTTGCCGGCTTGATGCCGGTTCCTCCCTGGCTCGTTCCCTGGGCCGATCGCCGGCCCGTTTCACCATCTCCCGCGCGCTGGCGGGACCATCTCCCGCTCGCTGGCGGGACCGTCTCCCGCGCGCTGGCGGGTCCCATGAGTCGGTCCACCCTTCCGGGTCGGGCGACCCTCGTCGTCGCGCCGCCAGGCGCCTGTCATCCCGGCAGCGCCACCTCCTCGTCGCCCACCAATCCAGGTGGGACCGCGGTCGAGCGCCGCACCACGAGCCGTGTCTTCAGCACGCGGTGCTGTGCGGGACTGCCTGCCCTGGCCTCCAACTCCTCCAGCAACAGCCGCGCCGCCTCCTCTCCCTTTCGCCGCACCGGCTGATGCACCGTGGTGAGCGGCGGGTCGGAGAAGCGGCCGACGGGCAGGTCGTCGAACCCGACGATGCTGAGGTCGCGCGGGACTCGCAGCCGCAGGTGGCGGCTGGACTGGAGCACGCCGATCGCGATCGCGTCGCTCATGGCGAGCACGGCGGTCGGCCGGAGCCCGTCCTCCCACGCTCGAAGGAACGCGGCCTCGCCCCCCTCGAACGATGCGGGAGCGATCACCACGCTCTCGGGGCCCAGGTGGATGCCCGCCGCGTCGAGGACGGATTCGTACCCGCGCAGGCGGCGGGCCATGACGCCGTCCTGCTGGCCCTCCGGCATCGACGTCGTGCTCTCGCCCGCGACCGGCCCTTCCACCGCGATGACGAGGATCCGGCGATGGCCCAGGTCGACCAGGTGCCGGGCAGCGGCGCGCGCGCCCTCCTCGTCGTCGACCTCGACCGCCGCATGCTCGGGCCAGGCCGGGGCATCCACC
>JAJYNP010000309.1 GCA_021786265.1 Chloroflexota bacterium | reverse complement strand
GCCGCGTCGATCGCTCTCGCCCAGCGTGCCGGGCTCGTTGTTCACCCGCGCGTCACCAAGAAAGTGCAGTTGCTCGTCGACTGCGATCGGTCTGGCGCCAGCGCCAACGAGGCTCGGGCACGTGAATACGGGATTCCGGTGATCGACGAGCTGGAATTCTGGACCGAGCTCGGCGTCGAGGTCGAACGACTGGACTGGCGAGGCGCGCAATGATGGGCATTGCGAGCGAGATCAGCGAGGGCCGCCCCAGCTCCTTCTTCAGCCCCATCGCGCAGCCCAAGAGGGGGCCGGCGTCACTTGCCGCACCGCCTCTGTCGCGAGATGCAGCTGCGACGTCTAGCCTGACGTTGGGTTCTGCACCAGTGCTTACGTTCGGTGCTCGCCTACAGCGGCATCCAGGGGGGAGCGATGGCCACTGAGTTCTGCCCGCAGTGCGGCGCACCGAGGGTCGGAGCCTTCCGCTACTGCCCATCGTGCCAGCTCGACTTTGACTCCATGAGCAAGACGCCAATGGCGGGCCCGCCGGTCACATCGCCGATGGCACCCGCCGGAGCGGCCGTTCCGCCACGACCAGAGTCCTTCACCACCAAGTACGGCCCGTCGGGACCGCCTCCGGAGCCTGTCGGGACCGCGCGCCGGTCAGGCCCTCCATGGGGCGTCATTATCCTCGTCGCGCTGGTCCTGCTCGTGGTCGGCGGCGGAGTCCTCGTCTGGTACGCACGCAACCAGGTCAACCAGATCTTGTCCGAGGTCGGCCAGTCGGTCACGCTGTCGACGCCCAGCGTTGGACCGACACCGACAGAGGCGCCCGTGAGCGGTGTCTCGAGCTCGTGCGCGGCGGAACTCGGCCCGCTGGCCGACGCGCTCATGGAGCTCGATTCCCGGTTGAGCGTCGGGATGAGCTTCAACGACTACTCCGACAAGGTCGCTGGCGCGCGGGTGGCCTATGACCGGATCCGCATCTCTTCGCTCGACACGGCTTGCATCGAAGGGGTCGGGGCATCCGCCGAAGCAGCCTTCAACAACTACATCTACGCCTACCGGATCTGGAACGCGTGCGTGGCCAAGCTCGAATGCACGATGGACTCGATCGAGCCGAAACTTCAGGACTACTGGGCGAAGGCGACCGTGCAGATCGACCGGTTCCGGGACGAGATGAGATAGGCGCGTCGTGAGCGCGGCTTTCTGTCCCCGATGCGGGATTCCGCGCGTCGGGGCGTTCCGCTTCTGTCGGTCCTGCCAGTTCGACTTCGATGCGCTTCCGGTGGTGTCGGCCCCGGCCGGCCGGCGTGTCAGCGGACAACCGCCCGGTGGCGCGATACCTGGCCCCACTCCCGCCGTTGCCGCGCCGCCGTCGAACCCCGCCGCTATGGCCGCCGGTGTCGCGTGGATCCTGACGGCCGCGGTCACGGCGTACCTCGCGCTGCTCCAGTGGAGCTACGTGGGGACGATGTTCGACGACGGGACGTACCAGCTCAACGCGCTCTGGAACGGCATCGCGGCCGTGCTCACCGCATACTTCGGGGCGCGCTGTCTGATGAACCCGCCTCGTGGTTTGCTCGGCACCTCGACCGCGTGGGGTGTCCTCTCGGTCGCCTGGGGGGCGTACCAGATTGCGAACGGCGCGACGCACGAGCTCTTCTTGCTCAGCGTCCTCGGGGCAGGTGTCGCCGGGATCCTGTCGCTCGCGGCCCGCTCCGCAGTGCCTTCCCCCACGGTGGTCGGTCCGACGTGCGTGAACTGCGGCAAGACGGTGAATCCTGACCGGAAGGAGCTCTGCAACCACTGCGGGCTGCCGATCGCGGGTGGGCCGGAGAGCGGGTAGAGGAGGCCGGTGGATACCAATATGGATGACGTGACCGTGATCGCGGTGGTCGGTTGGCTCATCGTCGCAATCCTGTGCGGCTTCCTCGCCCCATCGAAGGGCCGGAACTCTGGGGCGTGGTTCGTCGCCGGCCTTCTGTTCGGCATCTTCGCCCTTGCCGCGCTCGCCTTCGTCGAGCCGATGTCACCCGAAGACAGGGACTGAACGGTGGGGATCGTCTACGTCTGCGGGACCTGTCAGCGCAGGCCGCTTGGTCGATCGGCCACAAGGCGATCTTGAGCTCCAGATGGATGACGTCACCGCCGCGCTTCACGACCTCGACGTCGATTTCATGCTCGCCCTGATCTGGCTCCACCCGCTGGGTGTGACAACGTGTCCGTGAATCTGAAACCGGTGCCGTTGCCTCTGGCGGATTCGAATGCGAGATCGGCCTTGAAGCCCGTCAGCTCGTTCGGCATTCTTCGTGTGGGGAGCGGGGCGAGTGCCAGGCGTATAGCTTCGCTCAATGTTTCGCTGCAGCCCCGGAAGGAAGGCCGACAGCCGGGGGGACAGGAGGAAGCAGGATGGCAGTGGGCTTCGCCGAGTGGTTCGCGGCTCAGCGCAAACGCAGCGGCCGGGTGCAGGCAGGACTCGCTGAGAAGCTCGACAGGACCCAGACCTGGGTGAGCCAAGTCGAGACAGGGAAGGTCAGGCCGAATCCGGATGAGGCGGCCGCCCTCGCCTATTTCGTCGGTGGAAGCGTCCTCGAGGCCCTGGACCAGGGTGGGTACCTCGATGAACCGCCCTGGGTGCGGAGGCTGGAGCGGAAGTTGGACGACATCGCGAGATCTTTGTCGTCACGATAGCGCGAGCCCGCCTGTCGCTGCGGCTCGCTCCATGAGCTTGCGCACGCCGCGGTGGGCACTCAGCCGATCGCGGCGCTCTGCCATGAGCCGCCTGGACGTTGCGGGCCAAGCGGTCTCGTCATCGCGCGGAAAGAGTGGGGCGGAGGCAAAAATCCGCTCGATGAGGCGCCTGGCAAGCCTGGCTTTTTCGGGGGAGGCGGGAACCAGGTGTTCCTGTGCCATCGCGAGATTGCACGAGCCGCACACGGCGCGTAGATTCTCGGGCGTGTTCGCATCGCCCGCGGCGTGATCAATCTGGGTCGCTGGCTCTCCGCACAGCACGCACCTGCCGCCATCACGCTCGAAGATCTGCGCGCGAGTTGCCGGTGGCACGCGGCGCGCTTGTTCGTGGTAGCCACCGGCGAGGATATGGGCGATCCGCATGCCGATGGCGTCCTCGACGAGGGGGTCGACGATCCGGCCATCGGCAACGACCCCGCGACCGTAGTGGATGAGCTTGAGGGTCTGGTGGCAGACCTCCGAGCAGTAGAGTCTGGCGCGGTTCGTTAGGACGATCGGGTCACCGCATTCGACGCAGTCGACCACCGGCGGCTTGGCCAAGTCATCGAGGGCTTTCGCGAGCTTCGCGTCGAAGGAGTCCATGCGATGAGTCGAACCCGTCGGCAGAACCCACTGACCACCTCGCGCGCTATCGACACCGACTCTGGGCGCCCGATACCAAACTAGGGGTGCCCCGCCACCGCGACCACCCCGCAGCCGCTATCCTCGCCCTGATGGCTCCCCGCCGCCTGACGACCGGATGACCCCCGGCGAGTTCGCCGCCAAGTGGAACGGCACGACGACGACCGAGCGCGCCTCGGCCCAGTCGCACTTCCTCGACCTGTGCGCGCTGCTCGGCGAGCCCGGGCCGATCGAGGCCGACCCGACCGGCGCCTGGTACGCGTTCGAGAAGGGGGCCGAGAAGCTCGACGGTCATGACGGCTTCGCCGATGTCTGGAAGAAGGGCCACTTCGCCTGGGAGTACAAGGGCAAGCGCAAGGACCTGAAAGCCGCCTACCGCCAGCTCGTCGAGTACAAGGACGCGCTCGAGAACCCGCCCCTCCTCGTCGTCTCCGACCTCGAGCGGATCGAGGTCCGGACGAACTTCACCGGCCTCTCGCCCCGCCTCTACACGGTCACCCTCGACGACCTCGCGGCGCCCGACCCGTCCGAGGCGCTTCGGATCCTGCGCGCGGTCTTCACCGAGCCCGAGGCGCTTCGCCCCCACATCACCCCCGCCCAGCTGACCGAGGAGGCGGCCCGTCGCTTCGCCGAGCTCGCGGTCGCGCTCCGCTCGCGCGGTCATGAGCCCGAGCGCGTCGCCCACTTCCTCGACAAGCTCCTCTTCTGCCTGTTCGCCGAGGACACCGGGCTCCTGCCCAGGGGCCTGCTCGGCCGGCTCGCCGAGGCGACCCGCTCGAAGCCGGCCGACTTCGCCGCCGCCCTCGGCGAGCTGTTCGCGCGGATGACGAACGGCGGCGGGATGTTCGGTGCCGAGCGGATCAGCTGGTTCAACGGCGGGCTCTTCGACGCGGCCGAGGTCCTGACACTCAGCGCGCCCGAGATCGGGACGCTCCTCGAGATCGGGCGCCTCGACTGGAGCCGGATCGAGCCGGCGATCTTCGGCACGCTCTTCGAGCGCGGCCTCGATCCCGGTCAGCGCGCCCAGCTCGGCGCCCACTACACGAGTCGGGACGACATCTGGCGCCTCGTCGAGCCGGTCGTCATCGGGCCGCTCCGCCGCGAGTACGAGGCGATGCAGGCCCGGGTGACCGAGCTCACCCTCCGGCGCGGGAGCGCGAGGAAGGGCCCCGATCCCGAGGCCCGCCGGCTCTTCGAGACCTGGCTTCACCGGCTCCGCACCGTCCGGGTACTCGATCCCGCGTGCGGCTCGGGGAACTTCCTGTACATCGCCCTCCAGGCGCTCAAGGACCTCGAGCTCGAGGCGATCCAGTGGGGCTCGCTCGTCCTCCGCCTGCCCCAGGAGTTTCCCCAGGTGGGGCCCGAGGCGGTGATGGGGATCGAGATCAACCCCTACGCTGCTGAGCTCGCCCGGGTGACGATCTGGATCGGCGAGATCCAGTGGATGCTCAACCACGGCTTCGCCTACCGCCGGGACCCGATTCTCCGCCCGCTCGACAACATCGCGACCCGCGACGCGCTCCTTGATCTCTCGGACCCGACCCACCCCCACGAGGCCGAGTGGCCGGCGGCCGAGTTCATCGTCGGCAATCCGCCATTCCTGGGCGCGAAGCTGCTCCGTCGGGGGCTGGGTGACGCCTACGTCGAGACGCTCTACTCCGTCTTCGGCGATCGGCTACCCGGCATGAGCGATCTGTCCGCGTACTGGCACGAGAAGGCTCGCGAGCAAGTCGCGGCCGGAAAGGCCCGCCGCGCCGGACTTCTCGCGACGCAAGGTATCCGAGGCGGTCTTGGCCGACGAGTCCTCGAGCGGATCAAGGAGAGCGGCGACATCTTC
>JAJYNP010000205.1 GCA_021786265.1 Chloroflexota bacterium | reverse complement strand
TCGTCGCCCGGAGCAAGACCGCCCTGCGGATGATCGAGCTGCGCCCGATCCTGCTGCAGGACCTGCGAGCGCGTCGCTGATGGACCTCGCGTCCGTCCGCGACCTCGTGGAGCGTGTCCGTGCGACCTCGGGGCGGCTTTGACCTCGCCGAAAAGGAAGACCGGCTCCGCGAGCTGGACGAGCGGGCGGCGCTCCCGGATCTCTGGGACGATCCGGCGGCTGCCCAGCGGCTCATGCGCGATGCCGACCGGCTTCGTGACGAGCTGACGACCTGGCGCGATCTGGAGCGACGCGCGTCCGACCTGCTCGAGCTGGCCCAGCTGTCCGTCGAGGACCCGGACCCGGAGCTCGCGGCGGGCGTGGACGCCGAGTACGCCGAGATCGACGCCGCGTACGCCCGGCTGCGGACCGAGCTGCTGTTCAGCGGCGAGTACGACGACCGCGACGCGCTCCTCACCATCAGCGCGGGTGCCGGCGGCACCGAGGCGACCGACTGGGCCCAGATGCTCCTGCGCATGTACCTCCGCTGGGCCGAGCGGCACCGCTTCGCCACCGAGATCCTCGACCAGACCGAGGGCGAGGAGGTGGGCCTCAAGAGCGTCACGGTGGCCGTGGACGGGCGGGACGCCTACGGCTATCTGCGGGCGGAGCGGGGGGTTCACCGCCTCGTGCGGATCAGCCCGTTCGACTCGCAGAAGCGCCGCCAGACCACGTTCGGCCTCGTGGAGGTGCTCCCCGAGGTGGAGGACGACGTGGAGGTGGAGATCGACCCCGACGACCTGCGCATCGACACGTTCCGGGCCACGGGCCACGGCGGGCAGAACGTCAACAAGACCGATTCCGCCGTCCGGATCACCCACCTCCCGACCGGCATCGTCTCGCAGAGCCAGAACGAGCGCTCGCAGCTCCAGAACAAGGACACGGCCATGAAGATCCTCCGGGCGCGGCTCCTGGAACGGGCCCTGGAAGAGCGCGAGGCGCAGCTCGCGGCGATCCGCGGTGAGCACGTCGAGGCGGGCTGGGGACACCAGATCCGCTCGTACGTGCTCCATCCGTACCAGATGGTGAAGGACCTGCGCACCGAGGTCGAGACGAGCAACACCGGCGCCGTCCTCGACGGCGACCTGGACGCCTTCATGCTGGCCGAGCTCGAGCGCGAGGCGACGACGGGCGGGGCCGCGGAGTCGTGAGGGCCGACCCGGAGCTCGCGATCCTGCGGCCGATCGGCCCGGCGGACATCCCGGCCTGCATCGACGTCTTCTACCAGTCGGTCGATCCGCTGTACCGGCGACTCGACCAGGCGATCCCGCCCCGCGATCCCGCGTCGCTGGTCCGGCTGATCGGGCACCTGCTCGACCACGACGCCGAGCGGGCGTGGCTCGCCGAGTCCCCGTCCGCCACGGCCGACCCGGACCCGCCGCGAATCCTCGGGTTCGGCACCGCGTGGCAGCGGGAGTCGACCTGGTACCTGGCGCTTCTCTTCATTCGCCCCGAGGCCCAGGCGGGCGGCCTCGGGCGGCGGCTCTTCCTCCGCACGCTCCCGAGCGGGCCGCTTGCGCCGGACACGGCGGAGCCGGACACGGCGGCGCACGCGGGGGCGCGCCTCGGGCGGCTGGCGGCCGACGCGGGCGCTGACGCGGGAGGCTCGGGAACCGGCCTCATGGGAACGTGCGTGGACTCGATCCAGCCCATCTCCACCGGCCTCTACGCCGGTTACGGGATCGTCCCCCGCGTCCCGCTCTTCACGGCGATCGGCCGCCCCCGGGATGGCTCGCTGCCGGCGCTGCCGCGGGACGTGCTCGCGACCGGGTTCGAGGCGCTCCCCGGCACGTTCCCACTCGCCGACACGCTCGCGGCCGTGGACCGGGGCACGCTCGGCTTCGCGCGCCCGCAGGACCACCGGTTCTGGGCCCGCGAAGGGCGGCGCGGCGTGCTGTTCCGTCGCTCGGGCGCCGGCGACCCGGTGGGCTACGGGTACGTGCAGCCCTCCGGCCGGCTCGGCCCGGTCGCGCTGCTCGACGACACGCTCTATCCGTCGGTGCTCGGGACGCTGATCGCGCGCGAGTCACCCCCGGGTCCCTACCTGGCCCTGGTGCCGGGCGTGAACCACCGCGCCATGGTGGCGCTGCTCCACGCCGGGTTCCGGTTCGAGGGATTCCCCGGAATCGTCGGATCGACGCGCTCATGGGAGGGGCTGGAGCGGTATGTGCCCGCGAGCTTCGCGCTCCTCTAGCCCGATTCCCCGAGGCGCCCGGGCCGCTCGCCCCGGACTGCGGCGACACGGCCCGCAGCCGGTGTGACCGGATGAGCGAGATCCTCGAGGCCGGCGGACCGGCACCCGCGCCCTTCGATCCGGCCGCGTTCGACGCGTCGGCGTACGGCACCGCGTGGAGCGCCGGCCTGCGCCGCGGCACGGACACCGAGCTGCGCGGGTGGCTCGCCTTCGCGCTGGCCTGCTGCGACGCGGCCGACGAGATCGCCCTCCGCCACTTCCGGCGCGACCTCGAAATCGCCACGAAGCCGGACCGGTCTCTGGTCACGCAGGCCGACCGGCAGGCCGAGGCGCTGATCCGGGAGCGCGTGGGTGCGGCGTTCCCGGACCACGGGCTCGTGGGCGAGGAGCTGGGAACGGAGTCGGCGGATGCCGCCGTCCGCTGGTACATCGACCCGATCGACGGCACCCACAACTTCGTCCGCGGAGTGCCCGTCTTCGCCACGCTGCTCGCGGTCGAGCGCGACGGCGAGATGCAGGTCGGCGTCGTATCGGCGCCGGCGCTCCACGAGCGATGGTTCGCGTGGCGCGGCGGCGGCGCCTGGGCGACCACCACCGGAGGGGCAGTCGCCACGCCGCGGCGACTGCATACCTCGCGCGTCGCCGCGCTGGAGGACGCCCAGGTGCTGTACGGATCGCCGACCGCGGTCGAGCGAACGGGCTGGGCGCCGGGGTTCCGCGGCCTGCTGGAGCACGCCTGGCGCGACCGCGGGTTCGGCGACTTCTGGGCGTACGCACTGCTCGCCGAAGGGGCCGCCGAGGCGATGATCGAGGTCGGGATGAAACCGTGGGACCTGGCGGCCCCGCTCGTGCTGGTCGAGGAGGCCGGCGGCCGGCTGACGGACTTCGCGGGCGCCCGTGGCGTGGATGCCGCCAGCGCCGTCGCCTCCAACGGCATCCTCCACCCCGCGGTCCTCGCCGCGCTCGCCGACCCGGCGTTCCCGGGCGAAGTGCCCGCGCGCCCCGACGACCGCCCGGACGCGCCGGCGACCTGATCCGCCCGGCGGGGAGCGGGGGGCCGACCGCGGCCCTGTGCTACCCTGTCGACGACGTGGCTTTGCTCGCCGTGCCCGCGTGCGGAGTCTCCGGCAACCTCCGCTCGCGGAGCCAGACATGACCACATCGACGCGCCGCATCGCGGGTGCGCTCGCCGCCGCCACCGTCAGTCGCCCCGAACACGATGCCGCCGAGAGCGCGAGCCGGGTCGCGGGCGACCTCCCCGGGCCGCGCAGGACCTCGATCGCCCTCGAGGACGTCAGCAAGGTCTACCCCAACGGGCGCCGTGCGCTGGCCGACGTCGACCTCGCGGTTCCCGACGGCGACTTCGTCTTCCTCGTGGGGCCGTCCGGGGCCGGCAAGACCACCCTGATCAAGCTGCTGATCCGGGACGAGGTCGCCACCAGCGGCACCGTGTACGTCGCCGGCCGCGACGTCAGCCGCCTGTCCCGCCGCGACGTCCCGAAACTCCGGCGCCGGATCGGCATCGTCTTCCAGGACTACCGGCTGCTTCCCAACAAGTCGGTGCGGGAGAACGTCGCATTTGCGCTCGAGGTGACGGGGACGCCGGGGCGCCAGATCCGCCCTGCCGTCGAGCGGGTCCTCGCGCTCGTCGGGCTCACCGCGCAGGGCGACCAGCTCCCGAACCAGCTCTCGGGAGGGGAGCAGCAGCGGACGGCGATCGCGAGGGCCCTGGTGCACGAGCCACGGGTGATCATCGCGGACGAGCCGACCGGCAATCTCGACCCTCTGATCAGCTGGGAGATCATCCAGCTGCTGCTGCGCATCAACGAGCTGGGCACCACCGTGCTGATGGCCACGCACAACGCCGAGGTCGTGACCGCGCTCCGCCGCCGGGTCGTCGCGCTCGAGGACGGACGGGTCGTGCGCGACGAGGTCGGCGGCTACCACCGCGAGTACTGACGCATGCTTCGATTCCTCGTCTTCTCGATCCGGCGCGCGTGGCAGGGGTTCTGGCGGAACGCGGTGATGAGCCTGGCCGCCACCGTCACGATGACCCTGATGCTGCTCATGCTGGCGGGCCTGGTCATCGGGCTGTCCGGGATGGACGCCGGCCTCCGCTTCGTGGAGCAGAAGGTCGAGGTGCAGGCCTTCATCGCCGACGGGACCCCGCAGTCCCGCATCGACGCGCTGGTGGCCCAGGTCCGCGCGCTCCCCGAGGTGGCGGAGGTCGACTACCTCGACAAGCAGCAGGCCCTGGCACAGTGGCAGGAGCAGCTGCGCCAGCAGGGGAAGCCGGACTACTCCAGCGAGACGGGCACCAACCCCATCCCCGCCAGCATCCAGGTGAAGCTGAAGGATCCCCACGTGTACGGCACCGTGATCCAGACGCTGCAGGCCGCGCAGGGCGTGGTCACCGACGTGCTGGAGACGCAGCACGTGGTGGATGCGCTGCTGAGCGTGACCAGCTTCCTGCGCACCGCGGGCGTGGTGGTCCTGGGCCTGGTCGGGATCACCGTGCTGTTCATCGTGGTGAACACGATCCGCCTGGCCGTGGTCGCGCGATCCGAGGAGATCGAGATCATGCGGCTGGTCGGCGCGTCGGACGCGTTCATCCGCTGGCCATTCATCTTCGAGGGGATCCTCGTGGGGCTGCTGGGTGCGGCCGTGACGCTGGGGATCCTCGCGCTGGCGGCCCAGCCGATCGGCCAGGGTGTCGCCACGCTGGTTGGCCAGGTCCCCATCCAGTTCGACCGGAACCTCGCCGAGCAGCTGGTGCTGGTCGTGGGTGGCGCCGGCCTGGCGCTGGGTGGTGTCGGCGCGTCCATCTCCGTCCGCACGTACCTGATCCGCTAGCCCGAAGCTCCAGCGGACCGCGAGCACGACTGAGCACGGCCTGCGCTGACGCGTTCTGCCTACGTGCCTGCGGGTGAGAGCCCGAGGAGTTCGAAGGCGCGGGCCTGGAGC
>JAJYNP010000278.1 GCA_021786265.1 Chloroflexota bacterium | reverse complement strand
GGGCGACTCGGCCAACACGGCCGCGCGCCAGATGGCCGAGCGCCAGCAAGGGCTCAACTACCAGCTTGCCCGCCTGAAGGCGCTCGCGCTCGACGCCGGGATCACGATCGGTAGCAAACTCCTCCCGAAACTCACCCCGATCGCTGAGCGGATCGTCGCGTTCCTGCAGACGCACCAGCCCGACATCGAGCGATTTGGCGATGAGATTGCCCGCGGCTTCGACAAGGCGGCCGCGTTCGCCGAGCGCATTCCGTGGGAAGTGGTCGGCTCGGGCCTCAAGACGGCGGCCACGTGGGCTGAGCGTCTCATGGGCGTCTTCCTCGCGATGCCTCCTCAGGTCCAGGGCACGATCGTCGCCTTGGCCGGGCTGAACAAGCTGACCGGCGGCGCCGTCGGCGGGATCGTGACCGAGCTCGGCAAGGGCCTGATCAAGGGCGTGCTCGGGATGACCGCCGGCGTCGTCAACATCAACGCCGGCGTCGTCAACGGCCCAGGTAATCTACCCGGCAACAAAGTCGTGCCTCCTATCCCAGCGCCGCTGCTGCCCCTAGTGGCCCCATTCGTGTTCGCCGGCGATGTTGCCCCGGGCGGACGCGGCAGCCCTGTCGGCGAAGGCCCAGACTTCCAGGCCATGTTGCTGCGGATGCAGAAGGCTGGTCGAGGGGCCGAGAAGATCAGCTCGAACGAGACCGTCGATGAGGCACTTGCGCGTCTCGGTCTCGGCGCACCGAAGAGCGGCGGCCGCACTCGGCCGCTCGAAGGCTCGGCCGGGTTCAACGCGAAGTTCCTCGCCCCCGATGTGCGAGCCGAACGGGCCGCGCTCGAACGGTTCACGGCCTCCACCGCGCCTTCGATGCGCTCGATGGAGGCGCACCTCGCCCGCCTGCGCGAGATCCAGGCGCGCACGCCGGCCGAGGATCGGACGAACACGACCGCGATCGTGAACGCCATCAACAGCCTGCGCTCGGCGATGAGCGTCAAGCCGGTCGTCAACGTCAACGTCACCGCCCGCAGCGTCGAGCGGGCGACCGTGAGCTGGCGCCGAACGGCGAGCGTCAGCCGCGTCGGGATCGACTGAGCGATGCTCGTCCACCACTGGTCTCATCCGACGACTCCCGCCGGGCCGGGCTGGGACACGGTGATCTCGGGCGCCGTCCGCCTGGTGACCGAGACCGGCTTCTCCGCGCGTGCCGCGGTCGGCGAGGCGGACGTCATCCGTGTCGTCGTCGATGACCCGGACGCCACCTACGACTTCAAAACCTTGCACCGCTGGTACATCGTCGAGACCGACTGCCCCGCCGGCAACCAGCTCGTCTGGAACGGCTACATCGGCGACCAGCGGATCAGCCGCGGGGGCGACGGCATCCTCTACCCGACCGGCTCGGGTCGGGTGTGGGAACTGGAGCTCGTCCAGGAGAACACGATCCTCGGCCTGCGGATCGTCACCGGCACTGATGGCAACCGCCCGGCCGAGACGGCGAAGGCGCGCCTGACGTGGCTGCTCGCATCGGACTATCTCTCGACGGTCCACGATCACGGCCTGATCGACTGGGACGGCCTGGCGACGTTCGCCATGGACGCTGTGGACTACCGCGGGCAGACCGCGGCCGACGTCCTGCGCGACATCAGCCTGATCAGCGGGTACAACCACTACGTGCGCTACAACGAGACCTATCAGCAGATCGAGCTTGCCTGTTACGAACCGAACACGAGCCCGCTCGATGCGTCCACGCTCCGGATCAGCAACGCCGCGGCGGACATTGACCTAGCGACGACGTGGCCGCCGTCCGAGGACACGCAGCTTACGCGCCAGGGGTCCCGCGTTGCGGCCGGCGTCTACTTGCCCTACCAGGGCGGCAGCGTCTACCAATACGACTACTCGACGAGCTACACCTTCGGATTCCGCGACGTCGCGGCGCCGTCCTCGAACGTCAAAACGCTGGCCAAGGCGAACTCGCTCGCCACCCGCCTGCTCGCTCAGCACGCCACGCAGGACGAGCGGGTCACGACGCGCATCCAGTTGCCGGCGGCCAAGCTGAACGACGTCAAGCACGGCCAGCTCATCGACAGCGTCAAGCTCGTCCATGCGCCCGGCTGGACGAGCGGCCGGCCGGCGCGCGTCGTCTCCAAGACATTCGGGCGTCCGGGCAACGCGACGCAGGCGGTCTACGACGTCGATCTCGAGCTGAGCCCGGCCAACGACCGGGTGGCGTCGTTTGCGCGCCTCAGCCGACCGAATGACAACGAACTCTTCAGCGGCGCGGGCTACGACATCACGGCTCGCATGCACTGGGACAATGATGGCGATAATCCCGCTGCGGGCACACAGCAACAACCCAAATATGGCTTGCTGGACTACTACCCGCGACCGAAGCCGAGCATCGGCTGGCAGGGCATCCAGTGCGGTGGTTCCGGGCGAGTATCGATCTTGTTCGTCGCCGACTTCATTGCCGTCGTGTCCGGGAATTGCACAGCGAGGTTCGAGATCCGAGTCAACGGGACGGTCGTCGGCTCGCAGAGCTTTACCTACAGTGGGGGGCTGGGGAGCTGGGCGCCCGGCTGCAACTTCACGGTGAGCGATGCGCTGGTCCATGAGGGTGACATCGTCGAAGGCTGGCTCGTGTTCGTCGGGCCGTACCAGAACTTCTTCACGATCCCGGCCGGCACGGGCAACGTGACGCACCAGCTGACCGTGTCGGGCACGATCGCCCAGCCATGAAGATCAGCAACATCGCCACCTCCGCCGACATCGGGCCGGGCGCCGTCACGATCGCCACGCCGGCCGGCGGCGACCTCTCGGGCACGCTGCCGAGCCCGACCGTTGGCGCGATCGGCGGCACCCCGATTGCCAACGTCCCGTCCGGTGCCGGCCAGACGCTCGTCACCGACAGCTCGGGCAAGCTGACCTGGCAGGACCTGGCGTCAGTCTGGCCGTGCCCAGTCAACCTCGCGATCGAGTACGCCGCGCCGGGCCAGCCGTCGCGCGTGAGCCGGGCCGATGCGACTGCCGAGACGGTGAGCGTCATCACCTGGTCGGGCTCACAGGTGGCCTCGGTCGTGACGACGCGCGCAGGCCGCACACGGACGGTCGTCCCGACCTACAGCGGCTCGGACATCGTGGCGGTCGCGGTCAGTTGCGTCGATGCCGCGGCGCCGACGGCGGCGCAGCAGGCGGCGCTCTGGCCCGAGCAGCCACACCAGGAGCGGGACATCTGGCCGCGCTGGTACCAGCCCGAGACCGAGGCATGGACGCCGATCCCGGGCCTGACGACGGCCAGCCTCGCCGAGCAGGCGGCGCTCTGGTCCGACGCGACGGTCACCCCGCCGCAAAGCGGGCGCTATCACCCGGACGGTGACGGATGGACGCCGGGTCCATGAGAGGAGGAGGATGACGACCAGACTCAACGTCGAGTTCGAGAGCCGGATCGTGCGCGTCTCGTCCGGCGCGGGCGGGATCACCCGGCCGCAGATCACGTCCGACGGCCTGACCCGGATTAGTTGCCTCAACTGCGGCGCGCCCGGGGGCGCCGTGACCGCTGATCTCCCGCCCGCCCTGCGGGGCGATCCGGGAGTGATCTACATCTGTCCGGCGTGCGACGGTCGGCTCGGGCGCCTGCCCGCGCACGCCATCAGCTTCGGAAAGGAGTCCTAGGATGCCGTTCTACTACAGCGTCGAGACCAGCCACACCACCTCCGCGACGGCGGCCACCGAGGCCGATGCCGTCCGGATCACGACCGGGGCCAGCCGAACCTGCGCGATCAGCCGGCTGATCCTCGGCGCCGCCGGCGCGGCGCAGGACAACCAGTGCATGGGCAAGCTGTGGCGGATGTCCGTCGCGTCGACGGTCGGCACCGCGTTCACCCCGAAGCCGCGCGACAACTCGGCCCCGGCAGCCGTGACGACCGCGAATACCGGGCCGACGATCGGGACGAAGGAGACGAACGCCTCGCTCATCCTGCCGTTCAACTCCCGCGCGATGGTCCAGTGGGTGGCGCTCAACCCCGACGAGGCGATCGTGCTCGCGGCCGGCGGCGGCGCCAACGGCAACATCGACCTGCTCGACGAGCAGGCGGCCGGCACCGCGGTGACGATCCGCTACGGGCTGACCTTCTACGAGTAGAACTGACGGGCGCCGGTCGGGCAGCTCGTCCGGCCGGCGCCCGGAGGAACGCGATGATGGACGAGCAGCTCTATGCCCTCATCCGGGACGGGCGGGTGGCGAACGTGATCGTCGCCGACGATGCGTTCGCCGCAGCGATCGCGCCCGACTGGGATGCCGTGGTCCGCGTCGATGGCCGCGACGATCGGCCCGGGCCAGGCTGGACATACGACGCGGCGGCTGATCGGTTCGAGGAGGCCCAGGAGGCCCAGCCATGGCCCTGAAGCGTCAAGTCTTCACCGCAAGCGGCAACTGGACGCGCCCCTCCGGCGTCGATAACGTCGTCGTCTTCCTCGTCGGCGGTGGCGGCGGTGGCGGCGGAGTTCCGGCGACCGCGAACCGATCCGGTGGTGGTGGTGGTGGTGGTGGCGTCATCGAGCGTGTCGTCGATGTCACCGGCACCCCGGTCGGCAACACGATTGCGGTCACGATCGGCGCGGGTGGAGCAGGGGGAGATACCACTGGCACCGCTGGCCTCAGCGGCGGCAACACAACGTTCGGCGCGCTCGCCACGGCCTATGGCGGCGGCGGTGGTGCCGGCGCATCAGGCAGTGAGGTGCCAGGCAGTGGGGGCTGCGGTGGCGGAGAAGCCGGCTTCTCCACCATCGGTACGTCCGGTGGTGGTGGTGGTGCCGGTGGACCTGGCGAGGGTGCGCCACTGCGTCTCGATCGGAATGCCGGTGCTTCGGGAACGCAGGGCGGCCAGGGCGGCGGCGGTAGCCCAGGTGGCCATGCCGGCCAGGGCGGCAATGGCGGACCCGGAGTCAATGGCTTTGGTGGTGGTGGTGGTGGTGGTGCGAGTACGGGCGGCGTAGCGGACACCGGCAGAGGATCATCTGGCGGCGGGAACGGCGCAGTTGATGCTGCGGGCTCGAACGGCACGGCCAATACCGGCGGCGGCGGAGGTGGTGCCGGCAATACGACCGCGACCGGCTACGCCGGTGGCAATGGCGGCTCGGGCTACGCCGAAGTGTGGTGGGCCGAGTAGTCAACGCGGATGCCTAGTCCGCTCCTTCTCCTTCTCCTTGATCAGAGGCCCGCTGCTGCTCTAAGCGGCACCTCCGCCGGTGTAGCGACCGCCTCAGCGG
>JAJYNP010000187.1 GCA_021786265.1 Chloroflexota bacterium | reverse complement strand
CATCCGCTACACGTCGACCACTGGCGGCACGTACTACATCGACGTGAGCGCCTACGGTTCCACGGTCGGGACGTACCACCTCGCCGTCCAGACGCTGGCGCCGACCACTCCGGTCGTGACGATCTCGCTCGACGGTGGCGCACCCGCCACGAACAAGCCCCTGGTGACCGTCAGCCTCGTGGCGGCCGGCAACGTCTCGGCCATCGCCGCCATGTCGTTCAGCTACGACGACGAGACGTGGACGAGCCCGGCACCCTACGCGCCGTCCCTCACGCTGAACCTCGACGGCCCCGACGGGCCGCGCGACGTGTGGGTCAAGGTGTGGGACCTCGCGGGCAACGTATCGCCGGCCGCGCACGCGACGATCCTGCTGGATCGCACGTCACCTACTGTCGTCTCGCGCTGGCCAGACGTGGGCTCGATCGTCCGGACCCTCCAGCCCGTCGTCGGCATCCGGTTCTCGAAACCCATCCAGCCGGCGACGTGGTACAACGCCGGCCTCATCCTCCAGGACGCGGGTGGGACCGTGCTGTACGGATCGTACGCATACGATCCAGGCACGTTCACGGGCACCTTCACGCCTGCGGTGCCGCTCCAACCGGGCTCCGTGTACGTGATCTCGGTCGGCAGCGTCACTGACCTCGCCGGCAACCAGGTCGCGCCGACGGGAAGCTGGACGTTCACGCCGATGCTGTCCCCTGCGATCACGTTCGGCTCGAACGTGAGGATTGCCAGGGCCGGCGACACCGTGGACCTGAGCGGCAAGATCGCGCCGCTGATCGGGGGACCCCTCGTGCTCGAGCAGGCCGTCGGCTCGGCGGATTTCGGGCCGGTCGTGCCGCTGGCCGTCGGTTCGGACGGGTCGTTCAGCTGGTCCGCGCCGGTCGCGTCGAACACGTCCTTCCGCGTCGACTACGTCGGGACGCCCGTCTCTGCGCAGACGCACAGCCCGGTCGTCCGGGTCCTCGTTCGGCGGCAGGTCAGCCTGGGCGGGCTCGATCCCTCGGTCACCAGGCGCGTGCGCGCGCTGACGCGCCAGGTGCTCACGGCGGTCGTCGCACCGACGGATCCGCCGGTGCCGGTCACCTTCTCGGTGTACCGCTACGTTTCCGGGCGCGGCTACGTGCGCGCGGCCTCCGTCACCAGGACGACGGTCGGCGGTCACTACACGTTCTCGTGGACGCCGGGCCGCGGCAGCTACTACGTCCGCCTGACGACTCGCCCGACTCCGCTCTTCGCGAACGGGATCTCGCCCGCCTACCGGTTCGTCGGCGACTGAGCTCGACTCGCCAGCCGTGCCCCGGGCGCCGCGGCCGTCGGCGCTTTCGTCGCGGGAGGCGGAGCGCCCACGTCTACCCTCCCGGGCCCGGCCGTCCATGGCCCTGGCCGGGACACGGGCCGAACGACTCTCGCCTGACCTCCGCTGGCAGTCATATCGTCATTGATCGTCGGGATCGCCGACGAGGGGGCACGTGGGAGGTTGCGATGAGGACCCCGTTTTCCGGCGGTTCGCGACGCCGTCTGGGCCTGGCAGTAGCAGCGTCCTTATTGGCAAGCCTCATGCCGGGGCTCGCAGGGACCGCGCTTGCGGCCACTCCAACGGTCAGCGGCGGAACCACCTACATCTCGGCAGATCTCTACAGCACCCCGTCGTACCAGGCGGTCAGTAGGGTCTCGATCACGGAAGGCGCAGCTGGGCAGCTCACTGCCGGTGCGGTGATCACGTTCGATGCGCCGAGTGGGTTCCAGTTCCAGTACCCCGCGACGCCAACTTTCACGGACGGCGGGCACGGGCTTACGTATGTCCTCAACTCCAGCAGCACGTCGCAGTTCGCGATCAGGATTGTGACCGCCTCCACGGGCAGTCCTAGCTACATCAACGTCGATGGGATCGCCGCACAGCCCACGATGGGCGACTTCGGCAGCAGTAACAGCGGAGACATCACCGCGGGCAGCACCGGCCTGAGCGGCGGGGACCTGTCGAACGCTCCAGCGGGAACGCTGACGGAGATCGCGGGCAACGCCGCCCACATCACGTTGACGTGGGCCATCCCTTCGACCGTCCTAGGCGGCAGTTCCTTCGGCGCCTCCAACCAGCCGTCGGTCTACATCGAGGATCAGTACACGAACACCAAGGCGTATCAGGTGGCGCTCTCGCTGTCTGGTGGCACGGCCGGCGCACACGTGACGTGCACTAACAACACGATCACGACTGGGACCGACGGAAACGGGGCGTGGGCCAACTGCTCCGTCGACAAGGTCGGCACCGGCTACAGCCTCATAGCGACGAGTGGGACGGTCCATGACAACAGTTCCACCTTCAATGTCGTAGCTGGCCCCGCTGCGAAGCTCCTGTTCACGTCGGTGCCCTCCGGCACTGTCACGACGGCGCTCGGCATCATCGCGGTTCAGGCGTACGACCTCGGCGGGAATCCGGTTGCCGTGAGTGCCAACGTCACCCTGTCGATCAGCACCAACTCCGGCTCATTCTCCTGCTCCGCGACGCTTGCGAACCGATCCCTTGACGCGGGCGGTGCGTTCTCCTGGGGTGCATGCCTACAGACAATTGCCGGCTCGTACACCGTCACTGCCGCGCAAGCGAGTAGCTCACCGTCGCCAGCGATGACCTCGGCAACGAGCACGTTCCAGGTGACGTCCGGTCCGGCGAACAAGCTTGCAGTCTGCTGGGGAGCCGTCGGCGCCACCGCCTCTACGTGCAGCACGACAGCCCCCACGAACACCACCGGAGGCACGACGTTCATCCCCCAGCCGACGATCGTGGTCCAGGACGTCAACGGCAACACCGTGACGTCGGACAACACGACGACCGTGGCGCTCTCGATCGCCTCGGGGACGCCTTTGGGAACCATGGCCGGAACCCTGACCTGCACCGGCGGCCTCACGCTGCGCGTCACGGCGGGTGTGGCGTCATTCTCCGGCTGCTCGATCGACAAGGCGGCGACGGGCTACCGCCTGACCGCGACGTCCTACCCGGTCTACACGTCCGCGACGAGCAACGCGTTCAACGTCGCTGTCGGCACACCCACGAAGCTCGTCTGGACGGCCCAGCCGAACAGCGGGGTTGCCGCGCAGCCGTTCGCGACCCAGCCGGTCGTCTCGATCACCGACGCCGGCGGCAACGTGGTCACGACGGCGGGCGCGACGATCACGCTGTCGATCCTCAACAACCCGGCCGGCGGCACGCTGACGTGCACGGGCGGGCTGAGCAAGGCGACCTACCTTGGCGCGGCCACGTTCAGCGGCTGCGCGATCAACAACGCCGGGGTCGGCTACACGTTGGCCGCAACGGCCGCCAACGTCAGTCCGGTCGTCTCCCTCGCCTCCATCGCGACCAATCCGTTCACGGTCGTCGCGCCGCAGGCCACGATCACGCTCTCCACGAGCGCGACCGCCATCATCTGGGCCAAGCCCGTGACGCTGACCGTCCAGTTCGGCCTGAACGGGGCCAACAAGCCCTTCGTGCTCCAGCGGAGCATCAACAACCTCGACTGGGCGGCGGTCCCGGACATCAACGTGCCGACGTCGACCAACGCCTCCGGTACCGCGACGTTCACGTCGACGCCCGATCGCAACTACTACTACCGCGTCATGTTCGCGGGCACCGCGGACCTGAGCGCGGCGTACAGCAACACCGTGCGGGTCGTCGTCCGGCAGATCGCGCTGCTTCGGCCGATCAGGTCGGGCTCGTTCTATGTCCGGACCGGTTCGTCGATGACGTTCACGACGACCGTGCGGCCGGCGCGCGCCGACCTTCCCGTCAAGGCCAAGGTCACGTTCACGTTCAAGCTCTACCGCGCGGGACACCTCGTCTACAGCGGCAGGCGTGACGTGTACATCGACGCGTACGGCAAGGCCAGCTGGACGTGGCGGTTCGGGTCGCCGGGGTCCTGGCAGGTCCGCGCCGTCGCGAACCCCACCCCGGTCAACGCCAACAGCTACTGGAGCCAGATCGACACCGTCATCGCCTACTGATCGCGGCAAGGCAGGCACGCCGGCTGCGCGAGCAGCACGAGGCGACAGGCACGAGCGAGGGGCGGGCTTCGGCCCGCCTCTCCACTGTTGCGGACAACGCCTGTGACGCGGTTCGCACGGTCGCTCGGCCGTCGGAGGCGCGTCCCACCAGATCGACGTGCCGGTCACCGGACCATCGATCCACCGGTCGACTTGCATGCGGATGTTAGGCTCGGGCCCGGAAACCGCACACACGGGTGAGAGGATGCCGGAGCCGGAGGCAGCGTCCCTGCGACACGTGGGAACCCGCACGGGCCCGTGGTCGTGAGGGGGGCGCAGAGGCTCGGCGCAGCGGCAGCCTTCATCCGGGTCGCCGCCGGCGTCGTCCTCGTCGGCGGCCTGTCGGTCAGTCCACTCGAATCCATCGCCCACGCCGGTCCGTCGGACGTCGCCCTGGCGCCGGTCGCCCGTGCGCTCGGGTCGGTCGCATCCGCCCTCGGCCCCGCGCGCGCTGATGCCGCCACCCAGTGCACCGGCTGGACGAGCACGACCGTCCCGCCAACCACGATCCGCGTCTACCGCACGACCGGTCCCGCCGCCGGCACCGTCCAGGTCGTCCCGTTCGCCGACTACGTCAAGGTCGTCATGGCCGCCGAGTGGGGCGCGAGTGCGCCCACGGAGGCCCTGAAGGCGGGAGCGGTCGCGGTCAAGCAGTACGGCTGGTACCACGCGATGTACTGGCGCGGCAAGTCGGCGCCCGACGGCTCGTGCTACGACGTGGTCGACTCGACCGTCGACCAGATGTACTCGCCGGAGACGAAGACGCCGGCGCAGACGGAGATCGACGCGGTCGATGCGACGTGGACGATGACCGTCCTGAAGAACTCGGCCTTCTTCGCGACGCACTACGACGCGGGGAGCAACGTCGCCTGCGGCACGAACGCGACGGGCTGGTACCTGTACCAGCTGAGCGCGATGAACTGCGCCCGATCGGGTATGGCGGCACCCGACATCCTGACGACCTACTACGACCCCGGCGCGCAGGTGCTGCCGGGCGATGGCACCGGCGGGACCGTCGGTGGCCCGTCGCCGGCGGTGGCGCTCGCGTTCCGCGCGCAGCCGGCCGACTCGGTCGCGGGGGTGCCCTTCACGGTGCAGCCGGTGGTCGCGGTGACCGACATGAACGGCCAGACGGTCACGAGCGGGACGGGCTCGGACGCCCAGGTGACGCTGTCGCTCGTGCCGCCCGCCGTGCCCGCTTCCGGGTCGGTGACGCCGACGCCCGCGCCGACGCCCGCGCCG
>JAJYNP010000055.1 GCA_021786265.1 Chloroflexota bacterium | reverse complement strand
AACTCGACGGGCGGGTGTCGGTCGATCCGGCGCGGGCGGCCGCGCTCCCCCGGCCGCGGCGGGCGCTGCTGTCGGTGTCCGACAAGGATCGGCTCACCGAGCTTGCACACGGACTCGCCTCGCTCGGCTTCGAGCTGGTCTCGACCGGCGGCACTGCGCGGGCGCTGCGGGCGGCCGGTCTCGAGGTCACCGACGTCGCGGCGGTCACCGGGTTCCCGGAGATGCTCGACGGGCGCGTGAAGACCCTCCACCCGCGGATCGAGGCGGGCGTGCTCGCCGACCTCCGCCGTCCCGACCACGCCGCGCAGCTCGCGGCCGAGGGGATCGACCCGTTCGAGCTCGTGGTGGTCAACCTCTACCCGTTCGCCGCGGCGGCGGAGCGGCCCGGGATCGCGCTCGACGAGCTGGTCGAGGAGATCGACATCGGCGGTCCCACGCTGGTCCGTGCGGCGGCGAAGAACCACGCGTCGGTCGCGATCGTCACGGACCCGGCGGCGTACCCATCGGTGCTCGCCGAGCTGCGCGCCGAGGGGCGCCTGGGCGAGGCCACCCGCCGGCGACTGGCGGCGGCGGCGTTTCGCCACACGGCCGACTACGACGCGCGGATCGCGGCCGAGCTGCCGGGCCGGCTCGGGATCGAGCAGCCGGGGCCGTTCCCCGCGCACCTCTCGCTCGAGCTCGATCGCGTCCAGGCGTTGCGATACGGCGAGAACCCGCACCAGCAGGCGGCCGTCTATCGCCTGCGGGACGCCCCGCAGGCGGCCGGGCCCTTCGCCCGCGGGGTGGATCTCCGCCAGGGCAAGGCGCTCAGCTACAACAACCTGCTCGACGCTTCGGCCGCCGCCGCGATCGCGCGCGATCTCCGGGGGCCCGCCTGCGCGATCGTCAAGCACACCAACCCATGCGGCGCCGCCGAGGCCGGCGACATGGTCACGGCCTGGGAACGTGCCCTCTCGGGCGACCCGGTGAGCGCATTCGGCGGCGTGGTGGCGGTCACCGGGCCGATCGACGCCGAGCTGGCGGAGCGGCTCGTCTCGCTGTTCCTCGAAGTCGTGGTCGCCCCCTCCGTGGAGCCAGGGGCCGGGACGGTGCTGGCGCGCCGTCCCGCCCTCCGCGTGGTGGTGGATCCGTGCCTCGGCGGTCCGGCCGGCGACCCGGTCGTCGAGTACCGGAGCGCCGGCGGGGCGATGCTGGCGACCGAGTCGGACGTCCGTCCGGATGACCCGGCGACCTGGCGCCAGGTGACGTCGCGGGCTCCCGACGAGCGGGAGCGGCGGGATCTCGACCTGGCCTGGCGGCTCGCCCGCCACGTCAAATCGAACGCGATCGTCCTGGTGCGGGACGCCACGCTGGTCGGGCTCGGCGCCGGGCAGATGAGCCGGGTCGACAGCGCGCGGCTCGCCGTCCAGAAGGCAGGGCCGGAGCGAGCGCCAGGCGCCGTCTGCGCCTCCGACGCGTTCTACCCGTTCCCGGACGCCATGCTGGCGTGCGCGGATGCCGGCGTCGCGGCGTTCGTGCAGCCCGGCGGCTCGGTCCGCGACGACGAGGTGATCGCGGCCGCGGAATCCGCGGACGTCTCGATGCTGCTCACGGGGGTCCGCCACTTCCGGCACTGAGGGCACAGGGCCCGCGATCTGCCGGCCGGCACTTGAGGTGGCCGGGGCGCGCCGCGGTACACTGCAACCGCAACGGTACGTGCCCGCGCGGGCACCGCAACCCCGAAGGGGGAGCACATGGACGAGAGCCCGAACCCAGACACGACGAGCAAGGGGGAATCCCCCCCCGAGATGGGACCGACGGCGGGGCAGCAGCCGGAGGCGTCCGAGAGTCAGGAGGACACCGAGTCGACGACGGGAGAGCCGTCCGCGGGTTTCGAGCCAGCCGAGGGAGCGGCCGGAACCGGGCCGGGCGGCAACGGGAGCGGCGCGCCCGGCGCGAACTGGGAGACCGGCGGATGGCGCGTCCACGACGAGAGCGCGCGCGACTGGGTCGGTCAGCTGCAGGGGATGATCGACAGCGTCGCCGAGCATGCCGGCCCTGTGCTCCGCGAGGTCGCGGCGAAGGCGGCCGAACTCGCCGCGGTCGCCGCGGAGAACGCCGGCCCGGCGCTCCAGAAGGCCGCCAACGTGACCACGGAGGTCGGGCACAAAGTCGCCACCAGGAGCAAGGAGTACGCGGCCGAACTGCGCCGTCAGCAGGCCGAGCAGGCCGCCCCCGGAGAGACGGCCGCCGATCAGCCGGACACCGACGCCAACCCCGGCGCCTGACGTCCCGGGTACCGGCGGCGTCGGAGCGCCGGCAGCGATCCCACCACACCATCGATCCGACGAGCAGCCAGGACCCGCGGCACCCTCCGCGGGTCCTGCTCTATCAGCTGGGCCGGCTCCAGCTCGGCCGGCGCATCCCGCCCGGCCGCGAGGGCGTCGGCGCTGGCCCCGACCATCGCGCCGGCTCGGGTCGTGAGCCGGCTCCTTGCCATCGCGCGGCCCCGGGCCGCCGCCCGGCCCCGGCCGTGCCGTTCGCGCCTGCTACCATCGCCGCCAATGGCCGACCGACACCGCTTCTACCTGACCACCGCAATCGCCTACGCCAACAGCCGGCCCGGGCTCCACACTCTTTACGAGGTCGTGGGCGCGGACGCCGTCGCGCGCTGGCACCGCATGCAGGGCGACGAGACGTTCTTCCTGACCGGGACCGACGAGTACTCGGTGAACATCGCGACCACCGCCGCCAGGCTCGGCAAGACCCCGAAGGCGTTCGTTGATGAGATGGTCGAGCTGTTCACCGCCGCCGAGCGCGCGCTCGGGATCGCCCCCGATCGCTTCATCCGCACGACGGATGCCGACCATGTGCGCGCGGTGCACGAGATGATCCGCCGGGCGTACGCGAACGGCGACCTGTACCAGGGCACGTACGAGGGCTGGTACTGCCCGAACGAGGGCTTTCGCGCGCCCAGCGACCTGGTCGAGGATGCGAGCGGGGTGCACTGCCCGAACCATCCCGGGGTCGAGCTGCAGTGGCTCACCGAGCGCAACTGGTTCTTCCGGCTGTCCGCGTACCAGGAGCGGCTCGAACACTACTACGCCGACCATCCCGGCTGGGTGCAGCCGGAGTACCGGAAGAACGAGATGCTGGGGTTCATCCGCCAGGGGCTGGAGGACTTCTCGGTCAGCCGCGAGAAGGCGCCCTGGGGGATCCCGTTCCCGATCATGCCGGACGGCTCGTCCTCGAAGCTCCCGGACGGCTCGTGGAACCCGGACGCCGGCACCGTCTACGTCTGGTTCGATGCGCTCACGAACTACGTGACCGGCGTGGGCTTCCCCGACGACCCGGACCGGTTCGCGGGCTGGTGGCCGGCCGACCTGCACATCATCGGCAAGGACATCAACCGGCTGCACACGATCATGTGGCCCGCGATGCTGATGAGCGCCGGGCTGCCGCTGCCGCGCGAGGTCTGGGTCCACGGCTGGCTCCTGGTGCAGGGCGAGCGGATGAGCAAGAGCCGGGGCAACTTCCTCGACCCGACCGACGTCGTAGCGGCCCTCGGCACGGACGGCGCGCGCTACGTGCTCCTGCGGGAGGTCGCGTTCGACCGCGACAGCGACGTGTCGTGGGATTCCTTCGTTCGCCGCTACAACGCGGATCTGGCGAACGACTTCGGCAACCTCGTCAACCGCAGCCTCTCGATGACGGCGCGCTACCTCGGCGGCGAGCGGCCGGTGCCCCGCCCCCCGGACCAGGCGCAGCTCGCGGTCGCGTGGCGCGAGGCGCGCGCAGCGCACGAGGCGAAGCTTTCCGGCTACCTCATGCACGATGCCCTGGCCGCACTCTGGGACTTCGTGGGGGCGGCCAACCGGTTCGTCGACGCCGAGCAACCCTGGGTCCTGGCAAAGGCGGCCCGGGATGGCGACGAGGCGGCGAGGGCCAGGCTGCATGGCGTCCTCGGCGATCTGCTGGAGGCATGCCGGCTCGTCGGATTCGCCGCCGCGCCATTCCTCCCGAACGTCGCCCCGCGCCTGGCGGATCAGCTCGGGGTGCCGTATCCTTACGCGCCCGACGGCAACGGCGGTCCGCCCCTGGGCGATCTCCTGCGCTGGGGGAGCGGCCCGACGGGCGGCCGCATCGGCGTGCCGGCTCCGCTGTTCCCCCGGCTGGAGACCGAGGCCCAGCTCGCGAGCCGGAGTGAGCCGGCGAGCCCGGCCCAGGCCTGAGTCCGCGCCGGCCGTGCCCGACCCGGTGCGCCTCGTCGACTCGCACGGCCACGTCCAGGCCCAGCCGTTCGCCGGTGACCTCGCCGAGGTGCTGGCTGCCGCGGCGCTGGCCGGCGTCGAGCGGCTCCTCGTGCCGGGTTGGGACCTCGAGTCGTCGCGCGACGCGGTGGCCCTGGCGGGCGGATCGCCGGGCACTGTCCCAAACGGCGGGCTCTCGCCGATCCCGCTGCGCCTCGACGCCGCGGTGGGGATTCACCCGCACGTGGCGTCGAGCGTGGACGACGCGACCTGGTCCGAAGTGCGGGCGCTCGCGGCGGACCCGAGCGTCCTCGCCATCGGCGAGACCGGGCTCGACTACGACCGCGCGTTCTCGCCGCGCGAGGCGCAGCTGGCGAGTCTGCGCCGGCACCTCGCGCTCGGCCGCGCCACGGGCAAGCCGGTGATCCTGCACTGCCGATCTGCCGCCGGCCGGCGCGACGCGCAGGACGAGCTGCTGGCGGAGCTGCGGGACGTCGGCGTGGGGGACCCATCCTGGGCGGCCGCGCTCTGCGGCCGCCCGCCCGCGATCCTGCACTCGTTCTCGGGCCCGGTCGACTACGCGGAGGCCGCGCTCGAGCTCGGCCTGGCGATCAGCTTCTCGGGCCTCGTGTTCCGCCGTGGCGAGGAGGCGTCGGCCCTGGTCGCGCGGCTCGTTCCCGACGACCGCCTGCTGGTCGAGACGGATTCGCCGTACCTTCCACCTCCGGGCGCGCCTCGGCGGCGCAACGAACCCGGGTGGGTGCGCGTGACGGCTGCCTGGGTCGCCGAGCGGCGGGGCGACGACGCGGCCCGGCTGGGAGAGAAGCTGGTCGGCGCTTACGACGCCGTCTTTCAGGGGAGAACCGGAGGGATGTCGCGATGAACGTCCGTCGGGGGCCCGCGAAGCGCCCGGATCGTCCGATTCAGCACGCGCGCGACGGGCAGCGATCGCCCGGCGGGGCCGGTCGGCCGGCAGGTCCGGCCGGCTGGTCCGGCGCCAGGTGGCGCCAGGTGATCTCGCTGGTGCTGCTCGGGATCCTCGCGCTCACCGGCCTGGCCGCGGTCGCCATGAGTTCCACGGGCACCGAGTCCGCGGTGATCATGGGCGTGCTCGTGCTCAGTGTGGTCGTGGCCGTCGGGCTCGTGCGCGCGGCGCGCTGACGGGCCGATCGCGCGGGAACAGGGTCTCAGCGGACGGCGCCGGCCTCGCGTGCGGCCTCTATCCGTCCGCTCTCGTCGCGTCCGGTACCGCTCAGGGGTGCCTCGATCTCCCGCGCCAGCTCGGCGTCGACCTCGAACGTCGGACGGATCCCCGTCACCGGCAGGCCACCGGCGATCTCGCCCATGACATCGTCGACATCGGCGCCCCGCTCGTCGCCCGCGCCCGGCAGCCGAGCCACCCACACGCCGCCCTTGTCGAATTCGATCGTGCTGTCATCGGGCGCCAGTTCCAGCGGCGCGTGCCCGGAGGGACCTGGACGGCGCACGAGCGCGGCGATGGCGAAGCCGGCCACGGTCCCCGCCACCACGCCCGTAAGCGGCAGGGCGACCCGGGCGGCCCACCGTCGGGACGGATCGGGATCGGCGGGATGGAACGGCGTGACGGGCATCGGCGACCTCCTCGGCGCCGCCATCGTGCGCCCCGGCGCGGCCGCTCCGCATGGGCCGAGCGTCGTGTCCGCGCCCGCCGGACGGACCCGCCCGCGATCGGGGCCCAGGCCCGCCTGGTTCCGCCACGTCTGCGCCACTGTCGCCGCGTGTGGTGCGGCCGGGAGCAGGTTGGGAGCCGGTACCGGCCGCGAGCCACGCGCGGACACCGCGGTCACGCGCGGACACAGCGCGGACACCGCGGTCTTGACATCCCGATTCCGGGTGCGTACGCTCTTAGCACTCTCCGCGTGAGAGTGCTAAATCAAGGGGTCGGACCGGATCGGCAGCTGGCCCGGCGCAGGCTGCGCGACACACGCACAGCGCCCGCCCGGTCGGCCGGTCGCATGACCATCAGCAAGCGCTCAGGAGGATATCGCGTTGGCGACCGCCACTGCGTCCGCGTCCAAGCTCCGCCCGCTCGGCGACCGCGTCGTCGTCAAGCCGACGCCCCGCGAGGAGATGACCAAGTCGGGGATCGTCCTGCCGGACACCGCCAAGGAGAAGCCCCAGGAGGGGAGCATCCTCGCCGTCGGTCCCGGCCGCACCCTTGACGATGGCACGCGCGAGGCCATGGACGTCCAGGTGGGCCAGAAGGTCCTCTACGCCAAGTACGCGGGCACCGAGTTCAAGGTCGACGGGGAGGAGCTCCTCATCGTCAGCCAGAAGGACATCCTCGCCATCGTCGAGGGGTAGGCCGAACAGGCGCCCGGCCCCAGACACCAGGCCGGACCCGACGGGGCCCGGCCACTTCGTTCCCAGGAGGTCACACCGCACGTGGCAAAGCAGCTAGTGTTCGACGAGGCCGCCCGCCGGTCGCTCAAGAAGGGCGTCGACCGCCTCGCGGACGCCGTCAAGGTGACGATCGGGCCCAAGGGCCGCAACGTCGTCCTCGACAAGAAGTACGGATCGCCCACGATCACCAATGACGGCGTGACGATCGCCCGCGACATCGAGCTCGATGAGCCCTTCGAGAACATGGGGGCCCAGCTCGTCCGCGAAGTCGCCACCAAGACGGACGACGTCGCCGGCGACGGCACCACGACCGCGGTCGTGCTCGCCCAGGCGCTCGTCACCGAGGGGCTCAAGAACGTCACCGCCGGTGCCAACCCGATGATCGTCAAGCGCGGCCTGGACAAGGCCGTCGCCTCTATCGTCGAGGAGCTGAAGCGGAACGCCCGCCCCGTCGACTCGCGCGAGGACATCGCAAACGTCGCCGCCATCAGCGCCGCCGACCCCGCGGTCGGCGAGCTGATCGCCGAAGTCATGGACAAGACCGGCAAGGACGGCGTGATCACGGTCGAAGAGGGCCAGACGATCGGCCTCGACAAGGAATATGTCGAGGGCATGCAGTTCGACCGTGGCTACATCTCGCCCTACTTCGTGACCAATGCCGACCGCATGGAGGCCGTGCTCGAGAACGCGGCGATCCTCATCACGGACAAGAAGATCTCGAGCATCCAGGACCTGCTCCCGGCGCTCGAGAAGGCCGTGGCGCTCGGCAGGCCGCTCTTCATCGTCGCCGAGGACATCGACGGCGAGGCGCTCGCGACGCTCGTGGTGAACAAGCTCCGCGGGACCGTGAACGTGCTCGCGGTGAAGGCGCCCGGGTTCGGCGACCGCCGCAAGGAGATGCTGCGCGACATCGCCGTCCTGAGCGGCGGGAGCGTCGTCAGCGAGGAACTCGGCCGCAAGCTCGAGAGTGTCGTGCCGGAGGACTTCGGCGGGGCACGCCGCATCGTCGCGACCAAGGACGACACGACGATCATCGAGGGCGACGGGAACCCCGACGAGATCAAGGGCCGCATGCAGCAGATCAAGGCGCAGATCGAGGAGACCACCTCGGACTACGACCGCGAGAAGCTCCAGGAGCGGCTCGCAAAGCTCTCCGGCGGCGTGGCGGTCATCAAGGTGGGCGCCGCGACCGAGGTCGAGCTCAAGGAGAAGAAGCACCGCATCGAGGACGCGCTCTCCACGACCCGTGCGGCCGTCGAGGAGGGCCTGGTTGCCGGCGGCGGCACGGCCCTGCTGCAGGCGATCCCCGCGCTCGACGCCCTCGGCCTTGACGGCGACGAGAAGGTCGGCGTCTCGATCGTCCGCCGCGCCCTCGAGGCCCCCATCCGGCAGATTGCCGAGAACGCCGGCGGCGAGGGCTCGGTGATCGTGGCCGCGGTCCGTGGCGCGAACAAGGGCTACGGCTTCGACGCGCTGCGCGGCGAGTACGGAGACATGTTCGCCAGGGGGATCGTGGACGCCGCCAAGGTGACTCGCTCCGCGCTCCAGAATGCCGCCTCCATCGCGGGCATGGTGCTCACCACCGAGACGCTCGTGACCGACCTGCCCGAGAAGAAGGAGCCTGTCGCGGCCGGCGGCCACGACCACGACATGGACTACTAGTCCCAGCCTGGCACCGAGAACGCGAGGCCCGGGCCCGGAAGGACCCGGGCCTCGCGATTCCTGCGTCGCCGATCCCCGGGCGACGGCTCCCGAGGCGCAGGCCACCGACGCGCCAGCTCGTTGCGCACCGGGCCCCAGCTCGTTGCGCACCGGGCCCCAGCTCGTTGCGCACCGGGCCCCGGCTCGTTCGCGCACCGGGCCCCGGCTCGGTCGCGCCGTGCCGCCAGATGGTCACCCGGGGAGCGCGTCTGCCGAGCAATCCGCCGAACGTGCACCCCGAGAACGCATCGCGCGGGCGATCTGCCGGCTTTTCTCCCGGCGTGCGCGTGGCGGCAACGGGCCGCCGCACGTTCATCCGGGGAACGTGTGACAGAAGCGATCCGCCATGTGTTCTCCCGACGAAGATCCGGCGGGTGCGACCGGCGCCGCTGCCGGCGGCCCAGCGTAGCCGGCGACCGCGGACCGTCACCGACCGGGCGGACAGCGGGAGTCGCCCGGATCTGCGTTCCCCCAGCGGCCAATTGGCGGAGCGGGCGGCCTGGCGGAGCGGGCGGCCTGGCGGAGCGGGCGGCCTGGCGGAGCGGGCAGTCGTGACGGGCCGCCACCGGCGCGGAGCCGCCGGAACGCAGCAGAGCCGGGCCGGGGGCGGCGCACGCGATCACCCCGCGCCTGGCCGCGCCGACTGGCTTCGACCCGCCGCGCCGACCGGCGGCCCACCCGCCGCGCCGACTGGCTTCGACCCGTCGCGCCGACCGGCGGCCCACCCGCCGCCGGTAGAATGGCCTGGTGAACTCCCCCCGGTCCGATCAGCCCGTCGCGCACGTCCCGGTGACCGACGCCGCCCACGATCCCGGTGCCGACGAGCCTCCGTGGCCGGCCGACGCACCCCCTGCCGATGACGACGCACCCACGTCCTCCGGGTCCGATCCCCGGCGCGCGGATCTCGCGGCTCAGATCCTCGCGCGTCTCAACCCCGAGCAGGCGCGCGCCGTCTCCACCACCGAGGGGCCGCTGCTGATCCTTGCCGGCGCCGGCTCCGGAAAGACGCGCGTGCTCGCCCACCGCGTCGCGTATCTCATCGGCGTCCGGGGCGTCAGCCCGTGGCACATCCTCGCGGTGACCTTCACCAACAAGGCCGCCGCCGAGATGCGTGAGCGGATCCTCGCCCTGGTCGGCGAGGGCGGCAGCGACGTCGCGATGGGCACCTTCCATGCCCTCTGCGCGCGGGTGCTGCGGCGCGACGGCACCTCCATCGGCGTGGATCCCCGCTTCACGATCTACGACCAGGACGACCAGGTCGGCCTGATGCGGCAGGTCCTGCGCGACCTCGACCTCCCGGGCACCGGCGAGACCCGTCCGCAGGCGGTCCTCGGCACGATCGGGCGCTGGAAGAACGACCTGGTGGGCCCCGAGGAGGCGGAGGAGGCCGCGCACACCTACCACGAACGGCTCGCCGCGAAGGCGTTCCGGCGCTATCAGGCGCGCCTCCACGACGCGAACGCGCTCGACTTCGACGACCTGCTGCTCGAGGGTCTCCGCCTCTTCGAGCGGGCCTCGGACGTGCTGGTGCGCTACCAGGAGCGCTGGCGCTACGTCCACGTGGACGAATACCAGGACACCAACCGCGCCCAGTACCTGTGGATCCGGCACCTGGCGGCGAAGCATCGGAATCTGGCGGTGGTGGGCGACGACGACCAGAGCATCTACAGCTGGCGCGGCGCGGACCTGCGGAACATCCTCGATTTCGAGCGCGACTACCCGGACGCGACGGTGGTCAAGCTCGAGCAGAACTACCGGTCCACGCAGCGGATCCTGGACGCGGCCCATTCGGTCGTCTCGCGCAACGCGGAACGCACGGACAAGAAGCTGTGGACGGAGAACCCCGAGGGCGTGCTGATCGAGCGCTTCGAGGCCGACTCGGAGGACGAGGAGGCCGACTGGATCGCCCGGCAGATCGACGCGCTGGTGCACGGTCGCGGGGCGGGCGGGTCGGTCACGGCCTGGCGCGCCGACGAGGACGGCGAGCGACGGTACGCGCTGCGGGACATCGCGGTGATGTACCGGACCAACGCGCAGAGCCGGCCGATCGAGGAGGCGTTCCTCCGGTGGGGGCTCCGGTACCAGCTGGTCGGAGGCACCCGCTTCTACCAGCGCCGCGAGGTGAAGGACGCGCTGGCCTACCTGCGCGTGCTGCGCAACGACCACGACCAGGTCGCGTTCGAGCGGATCCTCAACGTGCCGCCCCGCGGGATCGGCGAGAAGACGATCGAGGAGGTGCGCCGGCTGGCGGCGTCGCGGGGCGGGAGCGTGTGGGAGGGGATCCTCGCGGCGGCGGAGTCGCCGCTGCTGGTCGGCCGGGCGAAGAACGCGCTCTCGGATTTCGGCGGGCTGGTCGGCCGGCTGCGGGCCCGCGTGGGGATCCTGCCGCTTCCCCAGCTGCTCGACGAGGTGCTGGAGCAGTCGGGCTACCGGGCGATGCTCCACGACGGCACGGCCGAGGGCGAGGAGCGCTGGGCGAACCTGCTCGAGCTGCGCGAGGTGGTCGACCGGTACGTCGACCTGACGCCCGAGGACGCGCTGGACCGGCTGCTCGAGGAGACCGCGCTGGTCGCCGACCAGGACTCCTACGTGCGAGACGCGGACGCGGCGACGCTCATCACGCTGCACGCCGCGAAGGGACTCGAGTTCCCGGTGGTGTTCATCGGCGGCATGGAGGAGGGGGTCCTGCCGCACGGCCGCTCGCTCGACGACGAGCGGCAGATGGCCGAGGAGCGGCGCCTCGCGTATGTCGGGATGACACGGGCAATGCACCGCCTGTACCTGACCCACGCGGCCTCGCGGGTCACGTTCGGGCGGGGCGGGTTCTCGGTACCGAGCCGTTTCCTGCTCGAGATCCCGGCGAGCCTGCTGCACGGCCCGCGCCTGCTGGCGCGCGATGACGAGGGGGACGATGACCAGCGGCCGGTGGAGGAGCGGACGGGGGGGATCCTCGACCTGGACGTGGTGTTCGGGCGCGACCGGGCAGGCGGACGGCGGACCATGCAGCGCCCGATCGGGCCGCGCCACCTGCCTCCGGGTGGTGGATACGCACCACCGCCGGGGTCGCCGCCCGCGGGCACGCCGTTCCAGCCATCCCGCGATCTGGACGCGCGCCGCGAGGCGTACTACCGCGCGACCGGTGTGCGGCCCATGGCCGGAGCCGGACGGCGCAGCTTCCCGGGACCGGCGGGCCTATCGCGCGGAGCCATGCCGGAGCAGGGTATGCTCGGTACCGATCGGCCGACCTCCCCGCCCGGCGAGCCGTCCGCACCGGCGTCCCGGCCGCGCGGCGTGCTGCCGCCCCGGCCGGTGGTTCCAGGCGAGCGGCGCTACCGCGACGGCGACCGCGTGCGACACCCGGCGTTCGGGGAGGGGACCGTCGTCAGCTCGCGGCTGACGCGTGACGACGAGGAGGTCACGGTCGCGTTCCCTGACCGTGGCGTGAAGGTGCTGCTGGCGAGCCTGGCCAACCTGGAGCTGCTGGGCTGACCCGGGCCCGGCGGAGGTCGGCGGCCGGTGGTGCCCCGCCGGCAGGCTGGTCGCCGGCATGTGGCTTCCGCACATCGCGGACGGCGGCGGATGGATCTCGCGCCGCTCTCCCCGGCCCGGCCGGCCGGGCGCAGGTTCGGTCAGGCCGCCCCCGATGGTGCCCGGGTCGCACGGGCGGCGAGCTGGTCGAGATGTTCCGCGTAGTGCTCGCTGGTGTTGCCGAGGATCCACTCGCTGAACGGCCGGCCTTCGGTCCAGGCGAAGCGATCCGGCGCGAACAGATCGGCCTCTGCTGCCTCTTCAACCAGCCGCACGAGCGCCTCGTACGCCTCGCCTTCGCCGCGCCTGACGTCGTCGAGCGCGCGGCGCCGGTTCTCCTCGAAGAACCGGCCGTTGATCGTGTCGGTCGTCCCGGCCTCGCCGCCCGAACCCGGATCCCCGCCCGTCGCGAGCGTGCCGAAGAGCGCGGCGACGCGTCGCTCCCAGGCTTCGATGTGCGCGAGGACGTCCCGGCGGGTCCACGCGCCGTTGACGGGCTCCTCCATCTCGTCCCGGGACAGCGGCGCCAGGGTCACCCGGAGCGCCGCGCGGCCGTCCGCCATCGCGATGAGCAAGTCGGTTCGATCCATGCGCCCATCGTCGCGCCCGTACCTGTCAGGATGCGTCATGATCACCCCCCGATCCGCGGAACATGCGGCCGCGGGAGCGAACTGCTTGCGCGGCCCCGGATCGCGCGCGAGCGTCGGAGCAGCGCGCCCCGCCGCTTCGTACCATGTGCCGCGATGGACGGCAACGCCATGCACAGCGGGGACGTGACGCCGGCGATTCGGGCGGCCGACCTTCGTGTGCGCATCGAGCGGGCGAACCGGCTGTACTTCGTGGAGGACGCGCCCGAGCTGACCGACGCCGAGTACGACGCCCTGATGCGGGAGCTCGTCGCGCTCGAGGAGGCCCACCCGGAGCTGCGAACGCCGGACTCGCCCACCCAGCGGGTCGGCGCGGTCCCCGCCGGGCGGTTCGCCGAGGTCCGCCACGAGCGCCCGATGCTCTCCCTGTCGAATGCGTTCGCCGAGGACGAGCTGCGAGCGTTCGACGCGCGCGTCCGTCGCGGGCTCGGTCTGCCGCCAGCCCCGGAGCCCGCCCCGGAGCTCCGGTACGTTGCCGAGCTGAAGATCGACGGCCTGGCCGTCAGCCTGCGCTACGAGCGCGGCCGGTTCACGCGCGGCGCGACACGGGGCGACGGCACCACCGGCGAGGACGTGACGCCCAACCTGCGCGCGATCTCGTTGATCCCCGAGCGGTTGCCCGAGCCGCTCGAGATCCAGGTCCGTGGCGAGGTCTACATGCCAAAGGCCGAGTTCGCGCGGATCAACGCCGAGCGCGAGGAGGCGGGCCTCCCCCTGTATGCGAACCCGCGCAACAGCGGGGCCGGATCGCTGCGCCAGCTCGACCCGCAGGTGACCGCCAGCCGGCGGCTCTCGTTCTGGGCCTACCAGCTGCTGGATCCGGCCGGCACATCCGACGCCCCTGGCGAGGGGATCGCGTCCCAGTTCCAGTCCCTTGCCCGGCTGGAGGCGCTGGGGTTCCCGGTCGAGCCCCACCGCGAGGCCGATCTTGACATCGAGGAGGTACTCCGCTTCCTCGCGCGCTGGCAGGAGGCGCGGCACGCGCTGGACTACGAGACCGACGGGGTCGTGGTGAAGGTCGACCGCCTCGACCAGCAGGAGCGGCTCGGGATGGTCGCGCGGGCGCCTCGCTGGGCGATCGCCTACAAGTTCCCGCCGGAGCAGATCGAGACCGTGGTCGAGGACATCGTGCCCTACGTCGGGCGCACGGGCACGCTCACCCCCGTGGCCCACCTCGTCCCCGCGAAGGTCGCCGGATCCACGGTGTCCCGGGCCACCCTCCACAACCTCGACGAGGTGCGGCGCAAGGACATCCGCATCGGCGACCACGTGATCCTGCAGAAGGCCGGCGACGTGATCCCCGAGGTCGTGCGCCCCCTCCTCGAGAGGCGGACCGGCGAGGAGCACATCTTCGAAATGCCGGCGAACTGTCCCGTGTGCGGCACGCCGATCGTGCGCGATGAGGGCGCGGTGCGCCACTACTGTCCGAACCCGGCCTGCCCTGCCCGGGTGATCCAGGAGTACGCGCACTTCGCCGGGCGCGGCGGGATGGACATCGAGGGCGCCGGGTGGGCGGTCCTGCAGCAGCTGCTCCAGCGCGGCATGGTCCGGACCCGCGGCGACTTCTACCGGCTGCACGTCGAGGACCTGGAGACACTCGAACGGTTCGCGCGGAAGAGCGCGCAGAACCTGGCCGACGCCATCGAGCGGTCGCGGCGCCGGCCGCTGGCCCGGATCCTGAACGCCCTCGGGATCCCGCAGGTCGGCGAGCAGACCGCCGTCGACCTGGCCGACTGGGCGGGGGCGACCTGGCCGCCCGCAGACGGCGAACCGCTGGGCGGGCCCGATGGGTGGACGGCCCGAGCGGCGCACGCGCTCGGCGAGATCGCCCGGGACGCGCCCGAGCGGTTCGAGGAGATCCCCGGGATCGGCTCGGTGGTGGCCGGCGCGATCGCGCGCTACTTCGCCGACGAGGCCACGGGCGCGGTTCTCGATGACCTGGTCGCTGCCGGCGTCGAGGCCGAGCGGCCGCGCACCCGGGCCGTGCCAGCGGTGGGGGCCGCGGAGGGGGTACTGGCGGGCAGGACGGTGGTGGTGACCGGCACGCTGCCCGGCTTCAGCCGGCAGGAGGCGGAGGAGGCGATCCGCGCCGCCGGAGGCCACGCCGCGGGCTCGGTGTCGAAGAAGACGGACTACGTCGTGGCCGGCGAGAACGCCGGCTCGAAGCTCTCGAGAGCCCAGGAGCTGGGCGTCCCGGTGCTCGACGAGGACGGCTTCCGCCGGCTCCTGGCAGGGGAGACGCCGTAGCCGCCTGGCAGTCCGGCACGGGCGGCCGGGCCGCGTACCTGCCCCGATCCTCGCCCGCCACGGGCCCCTGCGTCAGCCGTTCACCGATGGATCCGCCACCTGGCCGAGGAAGAGGATCGCCCCGGTGGGAACGTCTCTCACCGCGAAGACGAACGGGCGGTCCACGCGCAGCGTCACCGGGCCGGCCGGCATGGCCGACGCCGCCATGGCCACCGCCGTCGCCGCGGCCGCCTCGGTCCCCTTCTCGTCCACCTGGATGTTCGCCTGGTGCACCACGGCCGAAATGAAGAGCCGCTCCTCGCGCGTGATCCCCGAGAAGTCGGCGCGCCCGGGATAGAACGCCAGCGGCATGCCGAGCGCCGACAGGGTCTCGCCCAGGTCGGCTTCGGTCTGGATCTCGAACCGAGGCAGCCACAGGTCCACCTCGCGGGTGGCCAGGGCCCCGGTGATCTGTCCCAGCCGCGCGGCGTCCAGGCCGCGGACGAACGCCGCCAGGTCGTCCGGCACGATGATCGTCATCGCCAGGGATCCGCCGGCGTAGGGCAGCTCGACCGCCCGCCAGCCGTCGCCCTCCGCGTAGCCGAGCTGCTGCCCGCCGCCGGCCATCGTCGGGACGTCCACCGTCGACCCGTCGGCGCGCGTGAACGGCGCGGGGTTCGTCAGCTGCGGGTCGAACGGGAACGCCCAGGGCGCTTTCAGGTAGATGGCGTTGACGAGCGTGAGGCGCGTGGACTGGTCGAGGATCCCGGGCGCGAGCAGCTCGGGGATCCGGCCTTCGGTCTGGCTCTTCACCCAGGCGTTGATCAGGTCCCGCGCAGCTTCCGGGTCGCGCCGGTAGTCGACGAGCCTGAGCCCCGCGCCGAACCGCGAGGCGAGGGCGTCGAGGAACGACGGCTCGAGCGCCATGCCGGCCTGGGCGAACGGTGCGTTCGCGATCCGGAGCGCGACGGTGAGGTCGTGGCCCTCGGCGTCCGTCCAGCTGCCGTTCCGCGCGGCCAGGGCCTGGTCGAGCGCGTTGATACCGGCACCCGACCCCGAGCCCGCGCCATGCAGCACGGTATCCATCTGGCTCGCGGTCTCGCCCCGTGCGCCGGCCTCGGCCATGGTCAGCGCGATCGCGATGCTCGCCGGCGAGATGACGGCGTTGCTGCGGCTCGCCGCCAGCTGCCGGAACAGGTCCAGCCCGAACGCGTCGATTGCGGCGGCAGCCACCTTCGCGTCGGCGGCAGACGCCGCGGCCCGGGGCACGTGGGCGGAGGCGAGGGTGATGCCCGTGGGATCGGATGGGACCGGGCTGTTCCCGGCGGCGCCACAACCGGTCGTGAGGACGACGGCGAGAGCGAGCAGGGCCGCGAGTCGATGTCTCATGGCGTGGAGACGCCGCCACGGCGCGAGGTGTTCCCTCCGTTCTCGAGGAGGCGCCAGCCGGGGATGGGCCGCCCGGAGCCCGGAATCGGCCGGCCGGTGATCGGCCGTCCGATGGACCGCCGTCCGGTATCATCCGGGGGATGGCCACCCTGTCCCGCGGCGACGTCGAGCACGTCGCGCATCTCGCACGTCTCGGGCTGACGGAGCAGGAGCTGACGCTGCTCGAAGGACAGCTCAACCACATCCTTGACCAGTACCGCGTGCTGTCCGAGCTGGACACCGCCGCCATCCCACCCACCGCCCAGACGATCGAGCTCGAGAACATCCTGCGCGACGACGCCCCCGGGCCGTCGATGACGCCGGACGAGGCGCTCGCCGGGGCGCCCGAGCGTCAGGGGGACTACTTCGTGGTGCCCGTGGTGGTCGAGGGAGCCGACTAAGGCTATGGCGAGCGACCGCCGGCCGATGGGCGCGGACCGCCGCGTCACCCGCCTGCGCGCCCACGAGATGGCCCGCGGGCTCCGTGCCGGCGAGTTCAGCGCGCGCGAGCTCGTGGACGCGCACCTGGAGCTGGCGCACGCCACCGACCGCGGCCTCCACGCCTGGCTGTTCCTCGACGACGGCCGGGCGCGAACGCGCGCGGACGCCGCCGACCGCCGCCTGGCCGAGGCGCGCCGCGCCGGACCGGACGCGCTGGCCGCCCTGCCGCCGCTCCTCGGCATCCCAGTCGGCCTCAAGGATCTCGTCGTCACGCGCGGCCAGACCTCCACCGCCGGGAGCCGCATCCTGCGCGGGTTCGTCGGGACCTACGACGCCCACATCGCCGAACGGATCGATGCCGCCGGCGGGGTCGTGCTCGGCAAGACCAACATGGACGAGTTCGCCATGGGCTCCTCGACCGAGCACTCCGGATGGGGCCCGACCGGAAACCCGTGGGACCTTGGGCGCGTGCCCGGGGGCAGCAGCGGGGGCTCCGCGGCCGCCGTCGCCGCGTACCACTGCGCGGTCTCGGTCGGGACCGACACCGGCGGCTCCATCCGCCAGCCTGCCGCGCTCTGTGGCGTCGCCGGCATGAAGCCCACCTACGGGCGCGTCAGCCGCTACGGGATCGTCGCCTTCGCCAGCTCGCTCGACCAGGTGGGGCCGTTCGGCCGGGACGTGCGTGACGTGGCGGCACTCCTGCAGACCATCGCCGGGCGAGACGACCGCGACTCGACGTCGAGCCCTCTGCCGGTGCCTGACTACCTCGCCGATCTGCCGGGCGACGACGATGCGGCCGCGGGCGCCGTGCGCGGCATGCGGCTGGGCCTGCCCCGCGAGTACTTCGTCGCCGGCATGGAGCCTGGTGTCGAGGCGTGCGTGCGGGAGGCGGTCCGGGCGCTGGAGTCGGCCGGGGCGGAGATCGTCGACGTCTCGCTGCCGCATACGGACTACGGGCTGGCCACGTACTACATCATCGCGC
This sequence comes from Chloroflexota bacterium, assembly GCA_021786265.1. Next base: position 10,449 of record JAJYNP010000055.1, on the reverse strand, counting down.
CCGCCGAGGCGTCCGCGAACCTCGCGCGCTACGACGGGATCCGCTTCGGGTGGTCGGTGCGCGACGGCGACGTGCTCGGCAACTACCTGGCGACGCGCGGCACGGGCTTCGGCGACGAGGTGAAGCGCCGAATCATGCTCGGCACCTACGCGCTGTCGGCCGGCTACTACGACGCCTACTACGTGAAGGCCCAGAAGGTCCGCACGATGATCAAGGCCGACTTCGACGCGGCCTTCGAGCACGTGGACGCCATCGTCGCGCCCACCAGCCCGAGCGTGGCGTTTCCCTTTGGTGCGCGCCTGGACGACCCCGTCGCCATGTATCTCTCGGACGCGTGCACGCTGCCGGTCAACGTGGCCGGGCTGCCCGGGATCTCGATCCCGTGCGGCCTCTCGGACGGCCTGCCGGTGGGGCTGCAGATCATCGGCCGCCCCTGGGACGAGGCGCGGCTCCTGCGGATCGGACGCGCCTACGAGGCGATCACGGCCGGTGCCGGCTGGCGGACGCTGGAGCCGTCCGACCTGCCCGCGCTCGAGGATCCCGCGACCGCGCCGCCGCACCTGCCGGGCACCTCTTCGGGAGCCCGTCCCCGAGACCCCGGCGTGGCCGGAGAGGAGTGACCGATGCCCAATGAGAGCTCGCCGCTGTCCACCCGCTCGCGGCTGGCCGCCCGGGTGTCGGCCGTGCCGGCCTCCGGGATCCGCAGGTTCTTCGACGTGATGGCGACCATGCCCGACGTCATCTCGCTCGGCGTGGGCGAGCCCGACTTCACGACGCCGGCCCAGGTGGTGCAGGCGGGCATCCGGTCGCTGGAGGCGGGCCGCACGCACTACACCAGCAACCACGGGACGCTGGAACTCCGCCGCGGGATCGCCGAGAACCTGGAGCGGCGGTACGGTGTCTCGTACGACCCCGCGACCGAGGTGCTGGTCACGGTGGGCGCCTCCGAGGCCGTCGCGGCGACGATAACCGCGCTCGTGGACCCCGGCGACGAAGTCCTCCTGCACGAGCCCTCGTACGTCGCGTACATGCCGGCGATCGTCTTCGCCGGCGGCACGACCGTCCACGTCCCGACCCGCGCGGTCGACGGCTTCGCGCTCGATCCGGACGAGGTGGAACGCCGCGTGACGGCACGGACCAGGGTCCTGTTCCTGGGCTACCCGTGCAACCCGACCGGCGCTGTGCTGCCGCCCGACGTGCTGCGCGCGCTTGCGGACATCGCCCGCCGGCACGACCTGCTGGTGGTCAGCGACGAGATCTACGACCGGCTGGTCTACGGCGGACACCGCCATGAGCCCATCTCGGGTCTGCCCGGGATGCGCGAGCGGACCGTCCTCATCGGTGGCTTCTCCAAGGCCTACGCGATGACCGGCTGGCGGGTGGGCTACATCTGCGCGCCGCGCGACCTCCTCGACGGAATCGTCAAGATCCACCAGTACGCCATCATGTGCGCCCCCACCACCGCCCAGGATGCCGCCGCGGTCGCACTGCGCGACGCGGAGCCGGATGTCGAGCGGATGCTCGCCGAGTACGACCGGCGCCGGCGCATGTTCGTGGACGGGCTCAACCGGATCGGGCTCCCCACGCTCGAGCCGCGGGGCGCGTTCTACGCGTTCCCGTACGTGGGCGGCACTGGTCTCACCAGCGAACAGTTCAGCGAGCGGCTGCTGTTCGAGGAGCACGTCGCGGTCGTGCCGGGCGACTCGTTCGGGCCGTCAGGTGCCGGCCACGTGCGTGCCTGCTACGCGACCAGCTACGAGCAGCTTGAGGAGGCCCTGGCCCGGATCGATCGCTTCCTGGCGCGGCTGTGAGGGCGCGGCGCATGGCGGACGCCATCATCGGCGTCGCGGGAGCGGCCGCGCCGACCCGCTGGGAGGCCGTGATCGGGATCGAGGTCCACGCGCAGCTGCGCACGACCTCGAAGATGTTCTGCCGCTGCTCCACCGACCTGCGGGACGCCGGGCCGAACAGCCGCACCTGCCCGGTCTGTCTCGGGATGCCCGGGGTCCTGCCGGTGATCAACCGCCGCGCGGTGGAGCTCGTGCTCGCCACCGGGCTCGCCATCGACGCGGAAATCGCGCCGGTCACCCGCTGGGACCGCAAGAACTACTTCTACCCCGACCTCCCCAAGGGCTACCAGATCAGCCAGTACGACCTGCCGCTCGCCTCGCACGGGCAGCTCTCGTTCGACACCAGCGAGGGACCGTTCACGGTGCACATCACCCGGGCACACCTCGAAGAGGACACCGCCCGGCTGCAGCACACCACCGACGAGCTGGGCCGGCGCATCAGCCTGGTCGACTTCAACCGCTCCGGCCTGCCCCTCATGGAGATCGTGACGGAGCCCGACATCCGCACCGCCGAGCAGGCGCGCCGGTACGCCGAGGAGCTCCGGCTGCTGCTCCGCACGATCGGGGCCTCGGACGCGGAGATGGAGAACGGCCAGATGCGGGTCGAGGCGAACGTCTCGCTCCGTCCGGTCGGGCGCGAGGCGTTCGGGACGCGCGTCGAGGTCAAGAACATGAACTCGTTCCGCGCGGTCGAGCGGGCGATCGCCCACGAGATCGAGCGGCAGGGCCGGGTGCTCGACGCCGGCGACGCGCTGGTGCAGGAGACGCGGGGCTGGGACGACGTCCGCAACGAGACGTACCGGATGCGGGTCAAGGAGTACTCCGACGACTACCGCTACTTCCCGGAGCCCGACCTGCCCCCGCTGCGGGCGGACGCGGCCTGGCTGGACGCGATCCGGGCGGGTCTGCCGGAGCTGCCCTCGGCGCGCCGCACGCGGTATGTCGGCGCGCTCGGGCTGTCCCCGTACGACGCGGGCGTGATCGTGGGGGACCCTGGGGCGAGCGCAATCTTCGAGGAGGCGCTCGCGGAGGCGGGCGCCACGCCGAAGGCGCTGGCAAACTGGGTCACCGGCGAGTACCTGCGGATCGCGAAGCAGCGCGGGGACGGCGGCCGGGCGTCCGGGGCGGAGCTCACGCGTCTCGTCACCATGGTGGCGGACGGGCGCATCTCCGGGACCAACGCCAAGGAAGTCCTCGCGCGGCACGTCGAGACCGGCGAGCCGGTCGAGCGGATCGTCGAGGAGCTGGGGTTCGCGCAGATCTCGGACACGGAAGCGCTCGCGTCGGCGGTGGACGATGTCCTTGCCGCGAACCCGGGCGCGGTGTCGGACTACCGCGCCGGGAAGCAGCAGGCGATCGGCTTCCTGGTGGGCCAGGTCATGAAGGTGACACGAGGCCAGGCGAACGCGGCGATCGTGCAGCGGCTGGTACGCGAGCGGCTGGAGGACGGGGCGTGAACCGGGACGGCTCGGCGCGGCCGTCGCGCCGCCGGGTGGTGATGCCGTGCGAGCACCGGGTCCTCCGATGAGCGCGCTGAACGTCGTGTTGTGGGTCGGCGGCGTCGCGCTGGTTGGCGCGGCCTACGTCAGGGGTGTGCCCTACTGGCGCCGATACCAGGCGCTGCGCGCGCAGCAGGACAACATCCGCCGCTACGAGACGTGGCGGGGCCGCCCGACGGAATCGGGCCCGTCCAGCGCGGACCTCATGGAGGCCGAGCTGCGGCGGCGCGCCCAGCCATGGCTGGTGGCCGGGATCATCGGCATCCTGATGATCATCGCCGGGTTCGCGGTGCGGTAGCGAGGATCCGGGTCGGGAATGGCCGGGCCGGCAGGTCCGGGGTCTCCGTACCGACGCGATCGGGCCGGCAGCCCGCGCGCACGGCTCCCACTCGAGCGCCTGCCGGCGCGCCACGCGAGACGGGCCTCGGCCACGGCTCCTCAACTCCGACCGCGGCCGCGTGGCGCTATCGCACCCCGGTTTGTGGCCCCGACCGCGGCCGCGTGGCGCTCGCGTGCCGCCATGGCCGCTATCGCACACCACGCGTCCAATGGCTGCCGCGGAGCCCGAGCGATCCGACGCTGTTGAACACCGGGCACGGGCTTCGGCCGGGGCGCCCGCTTCACTGTCGGACCGGCCCGCGCCGAGAATCGAGCTGAACCGCCGGGAACGCGGCGGGATGAGTCGCGTCGCGGACTACGTGCCTTCCGCCCGCATCGCGCGGTGCTCGATCGCAGTGCAGCGGTCCATCACGACGGGCATGCCGGCCTCGGCGGCGATCCGCGCCGCCTCCCAGCTCACCACGCCCAGCTGCAGCCAGAGGGCGCCGGCGCCGGTCTCCACGGCCTGGCGTGCGATCGCCGGCGTCACCTCGGGGCGACGGAACACGTCGACGATATCGAACCGGCCGCCGGCAGCGGTGGCCGAGGCCAGGTCGGGGAAGGCGCGACGGCCGAGCACCTCCGGCGCGGAGGGGTTGACCGGGATGCAGTCGTAGCCCGCGGCGAGCAGGTAGGCCATCACGTCGTTCGACGGCCGGGCCGGGTCGGGCGAGGCGCCCACGATGGCGATACGACGTGCGCGGTGCAGCAGCGCACGAGCCGCCGCGGTCGAGGCGAGCGGGACGTCCCCCCGACCTTCCTGGAGGTCGAGCACGTCCGTGGCCCGCTTGCGCTCCTCGGCGGTCATGCCACCGATCCTACGCCTGTTCCTCCTTCACGTACGGGACGCCGTCCGCCGCGGGCGGGATGCTGCGACCCACCACGCCGGCGAGGATCACGATCGTGATGACGTAGGGCAGGGCCGCGTACCAGGTGGCCGGGATCGCGGTCATGATGTCGCCCAGCTGGCCGGCCGGCCGTTCGATGCTGACGATGATTCCGATCGCGGTTGCGGTGCCGAACAGCAACGCTCCGCCGAAGGCGCCGATCGGGGTCCAGCGCCCGAAGATCATCGCCGCCAGCGCGATGAAGCCACGGCCGTTGGTCATCCCGTTCTGGAACGAGCCCGTCGACTCGAGCGTCAGGAAGGCTCCGGCAAGTCCCGCCAGCGCGCCTCCCAGCAGGACGTTGATGTAGCGCTGTCGAATGACGTTGATGCCCACCGTGTCGGCGGCGCGTGGATGCTCTCCCACGGCGCGAGTCCGCAGGCCCCACCGCGACCGGAAGAGCATGAACTGGAGGCCCAGCACGAAAACGATGACGCTCATCGCGATCGGGCCCTGGTCCAGGAACATCGCGAGGACCGGACCCACGACCGGCACGCCGGTGATCGCGTCCGGCAGGTGGAATGGCGTGATGACGCCGGCCCCGCCTTTGCCGGATGGCGTGATGATGAGCCGGTTCAGGTAGCCGGTGATCCCAAGGGCGGCGATGTTGATGATCGTGCCGGCGATGATCTGGTCCGCCCGTACAGTGATCGACAGCCAGGCGTGGAGCAGCGATACGAGCACGCCCGTCGCCACCGCGACGACGATGCCGCTCGCGATCGCCACGCCCGACCCGAGACCGACCGTCGCCGGGATGTTGACCATCGCGAACGCGGTCAGATATCCGGTGAAGGCCGACATCAGCATCGTTCCTTCGATCCCGATGTTGACCACGGCCGAGCGCTCGTTCAGCACACCGCAGAGCGCGCCCAGGGCGATCGGCGTCGCCAGGGCCAGGATGATCGGTAGCAGCTCGGGCATCACCATCGCGAGGTAGGCCAGCAGGTCGACGAACAGGCCCGGGATCGCCAGCAGGTCCATCAGCGTGCCACCTGCTCGCCCCACGACTTGGTCACGGCCTTGAGCTCCTCGAGCCCTGCCCGTGCCGCGCGCACCCGGAAGATGCGCCGCACGATCACGTCGGCGGCCAGGAACAGGATCACCATGGCCTGGACGATGTCGATCACCTCCACCGGCACCTGGGTGTTGATCTGCATGAGGGGCGCTCCGGCGCGAAACGCCCCGAAGAGCAGCGCCGAGAAGAGGATCCCGATCGGGTTCGACCGGCCGAGCAGCGCGACCGCGATCGCGTCGAAGCCCACCGACGCGCTGATCCCCGAGGCGTAGAAGCCGATCACGCCGAGCATCTGCACGGCCCCGGCGAGCCCGGCCAGGAGGCCGGAGAGCGCCATGGTCAGCGTGACGATCAGGACCGGCCGGATCCCCGCGTACCGCGCCGCGTTGGGGTTGGCGCCCACGGTGCGGATCTCGAAGCCAAGGGTCGTCCGCTCCAGCAGCCACTGGACTACGAACACGGCGGCGATCGCGATGGGGATCCCGAGGTGGAGGTTGCGGCCGTACAGGACCGGCAGCGCCGCGTTGCCGATGTCGCTCGTTCGCGGGAACGTGAAGCCGGGGCCGCGCACCACGTCGGTCACCGCCCAGGTCAGCAGCAGCGCGGCGGTGCTATTGAGCATGATCGTGGTGACCACCTCGTGCGCGCCCGTGCGCGCCTTCAGGTAGCCCGGAACGATGCCGTACGCGGCCCCGGCGAGTGTGCCGGACACCAGCGCGACCGGCATCGCGATGTAGCCGGGCGCGCCCGCCAGGTTCGCCCCGAGGACCGCGGCCGTGAAGGCGCCCATCAGGAACTGCCCCGCGACGCCGATGTTGAAGAGGCCGCCCTTGAACCCGAGGCCGACCGCCAGGCCGCCGAGCATGAGCGGCGCGGCCACTACGAGGGTGTTGACGATCGGGTGGAAGTTGCCCCGCAGGATGCCCGCGGGATCCCCGAACGCGCCGGTCAGCAGGTTGGCGTAGGCGTAGATCGGCAGCATGAGCTGCAGCCCTCGCCCGGTCGCGACGCTCGAGGCGATGATCACGATCGCCGCCACGAAGAGGGCCAGCAGGATCGCCAGCACAGGCATCGCGAGGACGGTCCAGAGCGCGGCGAGGGTGCGGCGGAGCCGCTCGAGCGTGGTCACGATCCGCTCCCGGCGGGGGCCGCCGGTGTGGTCGGGTCCCCGGTGGACCTTGCCGGAGAGGCGGCTCCGGCGGTCCCGGTGGCCATCAGCAGGCCGACCCGCTCCCGCTCGACCTCATCCGCCCCGAGCGTGGCCACGAGCCTGCCCCGGTACATGACGGCCACGCGGTCGGACAGCTCCAGCACCTCGTCGAGCTCGGCGGAGACGAGCAGCACCGCGCTGCCTGCATCGCGCCGGGCGATGATCTGCCGGTGGATGAACTCGACGCTGCCCACGTCGAGCCCGCGCGTCGGCTGGTCGAGCACCAGCAGGCGAACCGGCTTGCTGAACTCGCGAGCCACGATCAGCTTCTGCTGATTGCCCCCCGACAACGTGGTGGCGGCCACAGCCGCTGACGGAGTCCGGATGTCGAAGTCGGCGATCAGCCGCCCGGCCTCCGTGCCGACCGCACCGCGGTCTCGCAGGACGCCCCGGGCAAACGGCGGGAGGTAGTAGGAGGTGAGGACCAGGTTGTCGTCGACCGGGTAGGAGAGCACCAGGCCGAAGCGCTGCCGGTCGGCCGGGACGTACGAGACGCCGCGTTCACGGACCTGGCGCGGGGATCGGCCGGCCAGGTCGTCTCCGTCCAGCGCGACGGTCCCCGCGAACGGCCGTCGAAGACCCACGATCGCCTCGACGAGCTCGTCCTGCCCGTTGCCCGCGACGCCCGCGATCCCGAGGATCTCCCCGGCCCGTACCTGGAGGTCGACGCCCTGCACGACCTCGTGTCCGCGATCGTTCCTGACGCGCAGTCCCGCGATCTGCAACGTCGGCGATCCGGGGTGCGACACGCCGCGATCGACGGTCAGCGATACCTCGCGCCCGACCATCATCTCGGCGAGCTCCTCGGGCGTCGTCCTTGCCGGTACCCGGCTCCCGACCACTCGCCCGCGCCGGATCACCGTGATCCGGTCGGCGATCTCGAGCACCTCCTCGAGCTTGTGACTGATGAAGATGATGCTGGTCCCCTCCGCGCGCAGCCGGCGAAGGACGCCGAAGATCTCGTTCGTCTCCTGCGGGGTCAGGACCGCCGTGGGCTCGTCCAGGATGAGGACGCGCGCGCCGCGGTAGATCGCCTTGAGGATCTCGACGCGCTGCTGCTGCCCGACGCTCAGGCGGTCGATGCGCTCGTGGGGATCGATCTGGAAGCCCAGCTGCGCAGCCAGGGCGGATACCCTGCGTGCGGCCTCGTCGAGGTCGAGGACGGCTGCCGGCCCCCGGGTGATCTCCTGGCCCAGCATGACGTTCTCGGCGACGGTCAGGACCGGCACCAGCATGAAGTGCTGGTGGACCATCCCGATGCCGTGCCGGATCGCGTAGGCGGGCTCGGCGATCTCCACGGGCTCGCCTGCGAGCCGGATCTCGCCGGCGTCGGGGCGCACGAGCCCGTACAGGATGTTCATCAGGGTCGTCTTGCCCGCGCCGTTCTCGCCGAGCAGGGCGTGGATCTCGCCGACGCCGGCGTCGAGGTCGATCCTGTCGTTGGCCAGCACGCCGGGATACTGCTTGGTGATGCCCCGCATCTCGAGGGCAGGGGTTTGCGCCATCGCGGTATCGCCCGGGTCAGAAGCAGCGGGCCGGCCCCCGGCCGGCCCGCTGACGTTCATGCGAGTGCCCGCTGCCTGTGGCGGAGTCAGGGAACCGTGTCGCAGGCGATTGGCTTGCACGGATCGATCGATCCGGCTTTCAGCCCGTCGAGTGCGGTCTGGATCTTCGCGGCGAGGTCGGCCGGCGGCGTGATGTTGCGGATCTGGGAGACGCCGATGCCGTCGTTGGTGGCGTCGCCGGTGGCCATGCCGCCCTGCGGGCCCTGCTGGGAGAACCGGACGATCGCCTGCTTGGTGGCCGTCTCCAGGCGCTTCTCCGCGCTGGTCACGATGCACTTGGCGGCATCCGGCAGTGACAGGTACTGGTCCACGTCGACGCCGATGCCCCAGATGCCGGCGGTGCAGGCGGCGCGCAGCGCGCCGGCGCCGGTCAGGCCGGCCACCTGGAAGATGACGTCGGCCTTCTGGCCGACCATCGCCTTGGCGGCCGCCTCGCCCTTGTCAGGCGAGTTGAAGCTCTCGGTGTAGTTCACCAGAACCTTGATGTTCGGGTTCACCGATGCGGCGCCGTTCTTGTAGCCGTTGATGTACGCCGGGACCGCCGGCACGTTGGACTGGCCCCCGACGGTGCCGATGACGCCGGTCTTGCTGATCGACGCGGCGACGATGCCCGCCAGGTAGCCGGGCTCGGCTTCCTTGAAGACCAGGCCCTGGTAGTTGGACGGGCCGCCCTCGGCCACGAACTGGTCGACGCCGAAGAACTGGATCTTGGGGTTGGCCTTCGCCGCGGCGAGCGTGTCGGTCCCGATCAGGAAGCCGACCGTGACGATGACGTTGTAGCCCTGGTCCACGAAGGTCTGGATGTTCGCCTTGTAGTCGGCCGTGTCCTTGGTGACGATGACCTGGGCTGTCGACCCGACGGCCGCGGCACCCTCCTGGACGCCCTTCCAGGAGAACTCGTTGAAGGACTTGTCCTCCAGCTGGCCGATGTCGGTCACCATGCCGATCTTGAGCGCCTTCGCCGTAGGAGCCGTGGTGGCCCCCGCGCCGCAGGCCGCGAACAGCATGACGGCCAGCAGCGACAACACGAACAGACGGGTGCGCATGCCTTCCTCCCTCTCCCCGCGCCGGTTGACTTGGGCGTGCCGGCAACGGATCGCGCCGCGTTTCTCCCTCGCTGATCGCGGCGGCACATCGATTGTAGCGTCGGCATGAACGGGTTCAGGGGCCATCCGGCGCGCGCGCGCGGGCCATAAGGCGTCCGTCGTGACGCCCGACCACGGCGCGCCCCGGCGGCGTCGCACGCAAGGATGAGATGGATCTGTGCGCTCGCGACATCTGCTACCATCGCGGCCGTTGCACCTGGACCCGATCTCGCGCGGCGGGTCCACTCGAGGAGGCGCATGGTGGATCGCACCGGGCACGTGTGTCCCGGATGAGCCGCAGGGTGGCAGCACCGGAGCGTCCCACGGGCGAGCCATCCCTGGCGACTCGGCCGGCGAGTCGCGGTCTGCCGACGGGCGGTCTGCCGACGGGCGGTCTGCCGACGGGCGGTCTGCCGACGGGTGGATACCGGGCGGAGGATGATCCCGCCGGGCCCGCGATGGTGGGGGCGGCCCGGAGCCGGACGGCGCGCGGTTCGACGCGTCCCCGGCATGCGGCCGCTGCGGCACGCGTGCCGGGCGCTCCCCGGCCGACATACCGCACCGCAGACGATCCGCCGCTGGCAGCCTGCGGGCCCTCCGCAGGCCACGTGGCGATGGCGATGGAGGGTGTCGGCGCGCCAGGAAGCTGACCGTCCTGGCGCCGTGTCCCCACCCGGCACGGCGCAATCACTCACCGCGGGGAGCGGCCGGCCAGCCACCGGACGCGCGGCGAGCAGCGGATCGGGTGGGCCGACACCAGGCACGTGCATCGTGTCATCAGGTCGGGAGGTCCGACGGAGTCGCGATGAGACCTGAGGAGGAAAGCGTGCGCACATTTCGTTCCACGGCCGTGGTCGCGTCCCTGACGGCATTGCTCCTGGTCGCCTGCTCGAGCGGCGCGGCCACCCAGGCTCCTGCCTCGGCCGCCGCACCCGCCTCGGCTGCCGCGCCCTCCAGATC
>JAJYNP010000276.1 GCA_021786265.1 Chloroflexota bacterium | reverse complement strand
GGGTGGCCAGATCGTCCGGTCCGCCGGAGCCTCGGCACAGCTCCTCGCCAAGGAGGGCGACTGGGGGACGGTCCGCCTGCCCTCCGGCGAGATGCGCCGCGTGCCGCTCGGCTGCATCGCCACCGTGGGCCAGGTGGGCAACCTCGACCACGAGAACCAGAGCCTCGGCAAGGCGGGGCGTGCCCGCCACATGGGGCAGCGTCCCGAGGTGCGGGGCGTGGTGATGAACCCGCGCGAGCATCCGCACGGCGGAGGCGAGGGCAAGTCGCCCACCGGCATGCCGCCCAAGACGCCGTGGGGCAAGCCCGCGATGGGGCTCCGGACGCGGCGCAACAAGCTGACGGGGCGCCTCATCGTGCGCTCCCGCCATCGCAAGAGCTAGGCCGAAAGGAGGTCGCTGATGTCGCGGTCAGTCAAGAAGGGACCGTTCGTAGAGGCGCGTCTCCTCGGCCGTGTCCAGGAGATGAACAAGCGCAACGAGAAGCGCGTGCTCAAGACCTGGTCCCGTGCCAGCGTCATATTCCCCGACTTCGTCGGGCACACCGTCGCCGTCTACAACGGGCGCAAGCACATCCCGGTCTACGTGACCGAGAACATGGTCGGCCATCGGCTGGGCGAGTTCGCGCCGACGCGGACCTTCCGCGGGCACGGCAAGCACACCGAGCGCTCGACGGCGCTGAAGTAGGAGCCCGCCGTGCGAGTCGCCGCCACCGCCAAGTACATCCGCCGCTCGACGCGCAAGACGCGTCTCGTCACCCAGGCGATCGTCGGTCGCCCGGTCGGCGAGGCGACGGCCATCCTGCAGTTCATGCCGCAGGGGGCCGCGCGGGACGTCGCCAAGGTGCTCAAGAGCGCCGCCGCGAACGCCGAAAACAACCACCACCTCGCGCCCGACGACCTGGTCGTCGCCGAGGCGCGGGCCGACGAGGGTCCGACCATCAAGCGCTGGCAACCGCGCGCCCAGGGGCGCGCCTTCCCCATCCACAAGCCGATGACCCACATCACCGTGGTCGTCGAGAGCAAGGAGGCTTAAGGTTGGGTCACAAGGTCCATCCCTACGGCTTCCGGATCGGCGTCTCGCGCGGCTGGACGGCGAACTGGTACGCCGGCAAGGGGTACACCGACCTCCTCAAGGAGGACTTCGCGATCCGCGACCTGATCGACCGGCGGCTGGCCAACGCGAGCGTCAGCCACGTGGAGATCGAGCGCGGCATCAACCACGTGACCGTCACGATCCACACGGCCAAGCCCGGGATCGTGATCGGCAAGGGCGGCGCGAACGTCGAGGCGCTGCGCCAGCAGATCGGCCGGATCTCGAGCCGCAAGGTCAAGCTCGAGATCAAGGAGATCCGGCAGCCGGAGCTCGACGCCCAGCTGGTCGCAGCCAACATCGCGCAGCAGCTGAGCCGCCGCATCGCCTTCAAGAAGGCGATGAAGCAGTCGGTGCAGCGCACCATGAAGGCGGGCGCCAAGGGTGTGCGCATCGCCGTCGCGGGCCGTCTCGGCGGCGCCGAGATGGCGCGCCGCGAGTGGGAGCGCGAGGGGCGCATCCCGCTCGGCACGCTCCGCGCCGACATCAGCTACGGGCAGGTGCACGCCCACACCACCTACGGCCGGATCGGGGTCAAGGTCTGGGTCTACCGGGGCGACATCATCCCGGAGCGCCAGGCGCCCCGCGAGGCCGCGGCAGCGGCGGGGGCCTGATCGATGCTGCTACCGAAGCGAGTCAAGCATCGCCGCGTCATGCGCGGTCGCATGAGCGGCATGGCCAAGGGCGGGAGCACCATCGCGTTCGGCGAGTTCGGCCTGATGACCGAGGAGCCCGCGTGGATCACCAGCCGCCAGATCGAGGCCGCACGGCGCGCCATGACGCGCTCCGTCAAGCGCGGCGGCAAGGTCTGGATCCGGATCTTCCCGGACAAGCCGGTCACCAAGAAGCCGGCGGAGACCCGCATGGGTTCCGGCAAGGGCGCGCCCGACCACTGGGTGGCCGTAGTGAAGCCGGGCCGGATCCTGTTCGAGCTGGCCGGGGTGCCCGTCGAGGAGGCCGAGGAGGCCATGCGGCTGGCGGGCCACAAGCTGCCCGTCAACGTGAAGTTCGTGGTCAAGGAGGGCGTCGTCGATGGACATCGATGAGGTCCGCGCGCTCTCTGACGGTGAGCTCGAGACCGAGCTCACCGCGGCACGCCGCAACCTGTACGACCTGCGCTTCCAGCTGGCCACCCGCCAGCTGAGCGACTATAACCAGATCAGGACCACGCGGAAGCGGATCGCCCGCATCCTGACCGTCCAGACCGAGCGCCGTCTCGGCCGGGCGACCGTGGAGGCCGGGCGATGAGCGGAGTGAAGGTGGAAGGACAGCGGAAGGCCAAGGTCGGGCGGGTCGTCTCCGACAAGATGGACAAGACGATCGTGGTCTCCGTGGAGCGGCTCTCGCGGCACCCGCTGTACAAGCGCGTGGTGCGATTGACCACCAAGTTCAAGGCGCACGACGAGCGCAACGAGGCGCGCATCGGCGACACCGTCCGCATCGAGGAGTCACGGCCCCTGAGCGCGACGAAGCGCTGGCGCCTGGTCGAGATCGTGCAGCGGGCGTCCGAGGGTGCGGCCGACGAACTCGTGCCCGAGGAGGCCTCGACCGCCGAGGCGATCCACTCGGCCGCCCATCCGGGCCGGCATGAGGAGGCTCCCGCGGGAGGGGCGACCGCATGATCCAGCAGTACAGCCGGCTGAAGGTCGCCGACAACACGGGGGCCCGCACGATCCAGTGCATCCGGATCATGGGCCGTTCGCAGAAGACCACCGCCGAGGTGGGCGACGTGATCATTGCCAGCGTGAAGCAGGCGATCCCGAATGCCGCCGTCAAGAAGGGCGACGTGGTGCGGGCCGTCGTGGTGCGGACGGCCAAGGAATACGGCCGCCCCGACGGCAGCTACATCCGCTTCGACGAGAACGCGGCCGTCCTGATCAACAACCAGGGCAACCCGCGTGGCACCCGCATCTTCGGCCCGGTGGCGCGTGAGCTGCGAGACCGCAACTACATGAAGATCGTGTCGCTCGCCCCGGAGGTGCTGTAGCCATGCCGGGTGAGGTCGTGAAGCACGTCACGAAGGTGCCGGAGATCCGCAAGGGCGACCAGGTGGTGGTGCTCACCGGCAAGAACGCCGGGAAGCGCGGCACGGTCGACCGCGTCGTCCGCCCGGACCACGTGATCGTGATCGGTGTCAACGTCTCGAAGCGGCACACCAAGCCGCGGACCATCCAGGGCCGGACCGAGTCGGCCCCCCAGATCCAGCAGGGCGGCATCCTGGACAAGACGATGCCGCTGTCGATCAGCAACGTCATGGTCGTGTGTCCGTCGTGCGGGCAGCCGACCAGGATCCGGCACGCGGCGCTCGCCACCGGCGCCAGCGTCCGCGTGTGCGCCCGGTGCGGGGAGCCGCTCGCGCGCGAGGTGAAGGCATGAGCGAGCTGAAGCGGCGCTACCACGAAGAGGTGGTGCCGGCCCTGCAGAAGGAGTTCTCGTACGCCAACCCGATGCAGGTGCCCCGTCTCGAGAAGGTCGTGGTCAACATCGGGCTGGGTGAGGCGCTCCAGAACGCCAAGGCGCTCGATGCCGCGGTGGGCGACCTCACCGCGATCACGGGGCAGAAGCCGATCGTGACGCGCGCCAAGCGCTCGATCGCGCAATTCCGGCTTCGCACCGGGAACGCGATCGGGGCCAAGGTCACGCTCCGCGGGGAGCGGATGTGGGACTTCCTGGAGCGGCTCACGCAGCTCGCGCTGCCCCGAATCCGGGACTTCCACGGCGTCCCGTCCCGCTCGTTCGACGGGCGCGGCAACTACTCGCTGGGGCTCCGGGAGCAGCTCGCCTTCCCGGAGATCGACTACGACAGGGTGGACCGTCTGCGCGGGCTCGAGGTGAGCATCGTGACGACGGCGAAGACCGACGAGGAATCGAAGAAGCTTCTCGAGCTCCTCGGCATGCCCTTCGCCGGCTAGCGGCGCGGGAGGGACCACGAATGGCCAAGAAGTCCATGATCGCGAAGGCGAACCGCCCGAACCGGCTCAAGGTCCGGGAGCACCACCGGTGCTTCGTCTGTGGCCGTCCCCGCGGGTACATGCGCCGCTTCGCGCTCTGCCGCATCTGCTTCCGCGAGCGGGCTCTCCAGGGGATGCTCCCCGGCGTGACGAAGTCGAGCTGGTGAACCGATGAACATCTCCGACCCGATCGCCGACATGCTCACCCGCATCCGGAACGCCAGCCGGGCGCGTCACCCGGAGGTGCTCGTGCCAGCGTCCCGGACCAAGCGCGAGATCGCCCGGATCCTCAAGGAGGAGGGCTTCATCGCCGATGTCGACGAGACCCGCGAGGGCCCCAGGGCGATGCTGCGCATCACCCTGCGCTACGTCGGTGGCAAGGCCCCCGTCGTCTCGGGGCTCAAGCGCATCAGCAAGCCCGGCCTCCGCGTATACGCCCGCAAGACCGACATCCCGCGTGTCCTCGGCGGCCTCGGCATCGTCATCGTCAGCACCAGCCAGGGCATCATGACCGGCGCGCAGGCCCGCAAGGCTCAGCTCGGCGGCGAAGTCCTGGCGTACGTCTGGTAGGCCGCCATGTCACGCATCGGACGTCTCCCCATCCCGATCCCCGCGGGCGTCGACGTGACGCTGGAGGGCTCGTCGATCACGGTCACGGGCCCCCGGGGGCAGCTGCACCGCGACCTTACCCCCGAGCTCACGGTCGTCCGCGAGGACGGCACGCTGCGGGTCGAGCGTCCACGCGACGACAAGCGCTCGCGCGAACTGCACGGGCTGACCCGCACCCTGGTCGCCAACATGGTGACCGGCGTGACCGCGGGCTTCCGCAAGCCGCTCGAGATTACCGGCGTGGGCTACCGTGCCCAGAAGGTGGGCGACAAGCTGCAGCTCAGCCTCGGGTACAGCCATCCCATCGAGATCGAGCCGCCGGCCGGAATCAGCTTCGAGGTGGAGAACCCCACGAAGCTCGCCGTGGTCGGCATCGACAAGGAGCTCGTCGGCCTGATGGCCGCGAGGGTCCGGGCGACGCGCAAGCCGGAGCCGTACAAGGGCAAGGGCGTGCGCTACGCCGGGGAACAGATCCGCCGCAAGGCCGGCAAGGCCGGCAAGATCGGCGGCAAGAAGTAGACCACGGCGGGCCCGGCGAGGGCCCGCGGCATCCGCAGGAGTACGACGACCAACATGGCCCAGGCACTTTCCCGGAGCGCCGGGCGCGAGAAGCGCCACGAGCGGATCCGCCTCACCCTCCGGGGGTCGGCGGCGCGGCCGCGCCTGGCCGTCTTCCGGAGCATCGACCAGATCTACGCCCAGGTCATC
>JAJYNP010000156.1 GCA_021786265.1 Chloroflexota bacterium | reverse complement strand
GGCCGCGCCGGAGCGGCACGCGGGACCTCATCGCTTCCCTGCCGCCGGGTCGGGACCGGTGCGCAGACCCAGGACGCCAGCGGGCGCGGTGGCGAGCGGGACGTTCGGCACAGCACCGGGAGCCGTCCCGGGCACGGTGCCGGGGGGCGTCCCGAACGCGGGCAGGCTGGTGGGCCCGGGATCGACGCGGACGGTGGCTGACGCCGTGCCTGCACGGGCCTGGATCGTCCCGATGGCCAGCAGCGTCACGATCCCGAAGACGAGGAGCCCGACCTGGATCCCCCATCCACCGGCGATGGCCCCCAGGAGCAGTGCCCCGACCGGAGTCGTACCACCCATCAACAGCACGTAGAGGCTCATGACCCGCCCCCGCAGGGCGTCGGGCGTCCGCAGCTGCAGGAGGGTATTGGCGTTGATGGCCGCGACGACGCCCGCGAACCCGGCGGCCACCATGAGCGCGAGAGTGACCCCGTACGAGGATGAGACGCCCAGCAGCACGAGGAGGCCGCCCAGCGCGAGGCCGCCCAGGGCCAGACGCCGATCACTGGGCCGCCGGTCCCGCGCCAGGACCACGCCGGCGATCAACGAGCCCGCGCCCAGGGCCGACATGAGGGTGCCGAAGGCGGTCACCCCGCCGTGCAGGGCCACCGCGAGCAGCGGCAAGGCAACCTGCCAGTTGAAGCCGAGCAGCCCGACCACCCCGAAGAGCGCGACCACCCGGCGGACCGGGGGAGTACCGAAGGCGTACCGCAGGCCTTCGGCCAGCTCGCCACGGAGCCGCACGTCGCTCCGCCGCCGGGCCACCGCGTGCGCCGGCCGGATGATCGCCAGCACCGCGACTGCGGGCACGTAGCTTGCCGCGTTGAGGAAGAGGGCCCCGCCGATTCCCCACCAGGCGACCGCGAGGCCACCGACCGCGCCGCCGAGCATGCGCGCCAGGTTGAACTGGATGCTGTTGATGGCCACCGCGTCGGCCACCAGATCCGTGCCCACGAGCTCGGGGACGAACGCCTGGGCTGCGGGGTTGTTGAACGCGTTGGTCAGACCCAGCAGCAGCGCCAGGACGGCCACCTCCCAGAGCTGCACCGTCCCGGTCGCCACGAGTGTCCCCAGGATCAGGGCCTGCACCAGCGCCGCGCCCTGGGTCGCCATCAGGAGGCGTCGACGAGGCAGCCGGTCGGCGATCACGCCGCCCAGCAGGGGGAAAATCAGCAGCGGCAGGAACTGCAGCATGGTGACCATGCCCAGCACCACCGCCGAGTGGGTGATCTCGAGCACCAGCCAGCTCTGGGCCACCGCCTGGGCCCACGTCCCCACCCCGGAGACAAGCTGGCTCGTCCAGTACCAGCGGAAGGCGGGTACCCTGAAGGCCGCCGGCAGCCTGCTCGCGCCGCGCCCCTGCCGGTCCTGGCCCCCGTGTTCAGGCATCGTCGCCAGCGGGTCGCACCGCCGCGGGTCGCGTGGCTGAAACGTGGCCCGGCAGCGCGGCGATGCCGGTCTCGAGGCGATCCAGCAGGACGAGCAGCGTAGCCAGGTCGGCCGGGTCGACGAGCGTCGCCAGTTGACGGTTCCACGCCGCCGCCCGTTCGGCCAGCTCGTGGCTCCGCAGCTGTCCCTGTGCCGTCGGGCGCAGCACCCGTCGCCGCCGATCGGCGGTGTCGGACGCGGAGGCGAGGAGGCCGGCGCGCTCGAGGCCGTCGGCCAGCCGCTTGACGTTCACGGGATCTGTGCCCACGCGCCGGGCGAGCTCACGGAGGCCCGTATCAGGCACCTCCGCGACGGCCCGCAGCACGGTGGCCTGCGCGCCGCTCAGCCCGAGATCGGCGATGTGTGTTTCCCACGCGGCGCGCAGTCTGCGGTGGGCGCGGCCCAGCCGGAAGCCGAGCCCGGCCTCGAGTCCAAACGCCGGCGGTGCGTCACGGCCCGGGGTGGGGCTCGCGTCCGTCGCTGTGATCGTAGTCATGACTACATACTAGCCGCATCGCTCGTGTCGCGCCGATCAGCGGTCCGGGGCGCGCCGACCGGTGTCTGCCGCGACCCGGGCACTGCCAGCGTCGCGCGCCATCTGCCATTGACGGATGCACAAGTGGGCGCTGGCCGAGGCCGTGATCGTCAAGGCGGCCGAGGTGGCGCAGGTGAACGGGCTGGCCTCCGTGTCCGCGCGTCGAGCTCCGCATCGGCGAGTTGCAGGCGATCGATCGCGAGGCCTTCGAGTTCGGGCTCGGGACTCCTGCGGGCCGAGCACCCGGTCATGGCCGGCGCCGCCTTCTCGATCGAGCCTGACCCGCTCGATCCGCGAGACCGCGGTGTCCGACACGCCGGCGTCCCGGGCCAGCTCGCGCTGCGTCTTGCCGCGGTGGACCCGCACCGCGCGAAGCGCCGACCCGGTTCGCTGGAAGTCCACGGGACCGATTGTGCCCGGGCCGACTCACCGCGGGATTGCCCGGGCATTTACGGTCGATCTACCGCTGCTTGCCGGGGGACGCCGCGCACACCCTCCCTCACGCCACAGCTCGCGCCCCCCGCTCCTCCTCGGTCGCCCCCGACCGGAGCCGCTTCTCCCGCTCGCTCCGCCCGAACCAGGCCCAGTACAGCGCCGTTCCCACCGTGTACAGCACGATGATCGTGACGAAGTTCACGGTGTAGCCGGCGTTGAAGCCGAGCGTCGCCTGCAGCAGGCTGTACCACGGCCCCGCGATCACCCAGCCCAGCGCCCACAGCAGCGAGCTCGCCGCCGAGAAGGTGGCCCGCTCCTCCGGCCGCACGCGCTCCATCACGAACGCCCCGACGATCGGGTTGCCCGCGTTCATCAGCGAGTTGCGGACAGCCATCGCGACCGCCACCGTCCAGAAGATCGGCGAGAAGCCGAGCACCACGATGAACGGGATGCTGGCCGCCTGGACCAGCACCACCGATCCGATCTTCCCCCACCGCCTGGCGAGCGCGGGCTGGATCAGGGTGGCGACCAGCGTGCCCAGGCCGGTGATCGCGAAGAGCGCGTTCAGCGACGCCAGCGGGAGCCCGAAGCGGCCCTGGATGAACACGTTGAGGAACGGAATCACCTGCCCGGCGCCCAGCGAGATCAGGAAGCCCGGGATCAGGAGCCGCGCGAAGTCGCTTCGGTCGGAGATGCGGATCCCGTCGCGCAGAAGTGCGGAGAGGCCGACCGTGCGCCGCGCCGTGGTTGCGCCACCGGCGGACACTCCACGCCCGACCGACCCGACCGACCCGACCGACCCGACCGACCCGACCGACCCGACCGACCCGACCGACCCGACCGACCCCGCCCGCGCACCCACCGCCGCATGCCCCCGCGCCGGCCGATCGTCGCCCAATCGCGTGAGCAGCAGCACCGCCACCACACCCAACCCCGCCATCAGCGCGATCAACACCCGGTACGCCTGCGGCCCCTGCGGGTCGAAGCCTCCCGCCGACGCCACCTGCTGCGCGATGAACCCGCCGACCAGCGCGGCCGCCACGTTCGTCCCGTTCCCGATCGCGAACTGCACCGCGAACAGCTCGCTGCGTTCCTCCGCCCGCGAATGCTCGGCCAGGAACGGCTGCGCGACCACGCTCATCGCGCCGCTGCCCGCCGCGAACGCCGCGGCCAGCAGGAACAGCGCCGGCAGCGCGCTGGTCACCAGGAGCCCCGCGAACGCGGCCGTCATGAGCGCCGTCCCGCCCAGCAGTACCAGCCGCCGCCCGACCCGGTCCGACACGATGCTGGCAGGGAACGCGATCACCAGCGAGGCCGCCGATCCCGCCGTCGCGACCAGCCCGATCAGCGCCGGGTCGATGCCCAGGCTGCGCAGGTAAAGGTTGAAGTCGATCCACCACAGGCTGACGGCCGAGCCGGAGGCCAGGGTGACGAACAGGAACAGCCGGGCGTCGCGCTCGAACCCGGTCAGCGAGCGCAGGTAGCGGAGCAGCACCGGGGGATGATGCGCCCCCCGGGAGGGCCGTCGCACGGGCCGCCCGTCCCGTAGGCGAGGGGCCACGGCGCGCCTGCCACGACGCGCCTGCCGCCGCCCGCTGCAGGTGCCGGGCGCCACGAAGGTGTCTCGCGAGGCTCGCCCCGACCCCCGGACCCTGGTACCGGGCCTCGACGCCGGTCGGGCCATGACCGTTGGCGGCCCACCCGGCCGGTTCGTCCTGGGTCGCAGATAGGACCCTCGGTGCCCGCCGTCACCGGAATCAGGCCCGTTCGTTGACAGCTGGCCCCGTAAGTGAACCTGAAAGGGCTCTCCCACCGCCAAAGGTACTAGACGCGGTACCTCCTATAGCGCAGCATTCTGTCGCTGGCGCGTCAGGGGCGCCGCCCGCCGATATATCCGGCGGCCGCATTCATCCGGGGAGCACCCATCGATGAACACGCACAGTTACTCATCCTCACCGGGCCGAGCGAGGGCACGCCTTGCGTGGCTCGGATCGGCCGTCGTTCTCCTCGGCCTTCTGGTGGGACCTACTGCGTTGCCCGTTGCCGCGTCAACGCCGACTGTTCCGGCGAATCCCCCTCAGCCCAGTTATGAGTTTGGCCCCACGGGGATCACCGTCGACGGCAATCCCAACGAGTGGACCCCTCAAGACTTCTTCGCCCACCAGTACGACGGCTGGAACCAGGGCGGGGACAAGGCCAACCTCTCCGACGTCTATCTTCGCTACAACTGCACGTCGGGGATCATGTATGTGATGAGCGAGGCCGTCGGCCAATACACCCTGACCTCGCCGGTCACGCAAGACAACAACTGGGTTGCGATCAACGACATCAGCAACAAGGTCCTCACGGCCTTCGCGTCGAATGGCACAACCGCCTGGGAAGGCTCCTTCGCCATTCAGCAGCCGTTTAGTGGCTCCATCATTGTGCACACGCAGATCGGAGCCCAAGGTGGCGCGACGTCTGGCACCAGCGGCAAGACGATTCCTCTCGTCATCCAGTGCCCGCTCCCCCCTGTTGGCAGCCTGACCATCACCAAGGCCTTCTCCGGGATCGACCCGGTGCAGGGCACCTACAACTTCTCGGTCGACTGCACCAGCGGCTTCACGACGACCGCCACGGTCACGGTGGGCTCGGGCAGCGGCCCCTTCACCACGACCGTGGACAACATCCCGGCGCCCAACAGCTGCACCGTCACCGAGGACCTCGCGACCTCGACGCAGCCGCCGACCGGCTACGCCGCCTGGACGCCGAGCTACGACCCCAGCGGCGGCATCTCGATCTCGAATGACGAGACCAGCACGGTCACCGTCACCAACTCGACCTCGCAGCAGTTCGGCAGCCTGACCATCACCAAGGCCTTCTCCGGGATCGACCCGGTGCAGGGCACCTACAACTTCTCGGTCGACTGCACCAGCGGCTTCACGACGACCGCCACGGTCA
>JAJYNP010000061.1 GCA_021786265.1 Chloroflexota bacterium | reverse complement strand
ACGACTGTCCCGGGAGCGCTCGAGTCGTACGCGGACCGGCTGCTGGTTCCGCGGGTGCGGGTCGGGCCGGCAACGACGCCAGCGGCGCTGGTCGCGACGGTCAGCGGGTACGACGGAGGGTAGGGCGGCGTGTTGCCCTCGGGGAGACGGGCCCAGCCACCGGTTCGCGACACCAGACACCAAGATCGCGTACGCCACGGGCCTCCTCGCGGACCACTGCGCTGCCCGGGGGGTTCACGATGACCATTCCCCACGTCCGGATCTGCATCGTTGGCTTTGGCTCGATCGCACGCACGCACGCCTGCGCGCTCGCCGCGCTCCCTGTCGTGCGCGACCTGCCGTTCCGTCCCTTGCTGGCCGCCATCGTCAGCGATCGGCCCGCAGCGGTGGCACGCGACGCGGCGGCGCTGGGTGTGCCGGTCCTGACTCTGGCGGAGGCGCTGGCGGATCCGGAGCTGACGGCTTTCGACGTGACGACGCGCAATGCCCAGCATCTCGCGCAGGCCGGTGCCGTCCTACGGGCCGGACGGCCGCTCTATGTCGAGAAGCCGATCGGCCGCACGCCGGCGGAGGCCGCCGAGCTGGCGCAGCTCGCCGCGGCCTCGCCTGCGCCGACACACGTTGGCCTAGTCATGCGGTACCACCCTGCCGTCATCGAGGCACGCGCCCTCCTGCGTGTCGGCGGGATCGGCGAGGTCCGCCAGGTCCGTTTCGGCCTGTTCCACGGCAGCTACCTCGACCCTGCCCGTCCCATTTCGTGGCGTCTTCAGGCGGCCGAGGCCGGCGGCGGCGCCATGCTCGATCTCGGGCTCCACGTCGTCGACCTGGTGTGTTTTCTGCTGGGTGAGCCGGAGCTGCTCGCGGCCCGCCACGCGACATTTGTGCCGCGACGGCCCGATGGCCTGGGGGGCACGCGCGAGGTCGACGTGGACGACTGGGCATGGGCCGAGCTGCGCGTGCCCGGGGGCGCACACGTTACCGTTGAAGCATCGCGGATCGCATTCGGCGCGGAGGGTGCGCCCTTCGAACTGTACGGGACGGAGGGGAGCTTGGTCGCGAACCTTGAGCGTGTAGCTCCGCTACGGTTCACCCGCTTCGACGGCGCGGAGGCCACGTGGCGCAAACGTGCGGGCGCCGACCCAGAGGCGCACGCCGTAGCCGCGCTCCTGCCGCCCTCCCGCCTGACGCTTGGGTCGTTCGTGGACTCTCACCTGGCCTCGCTGCACCACTTCGTCCTGCGGGTCGCCGGCAGCGACCCCGTCCCAGGGTGGGCCCCGACACCGCACGATGCGGCCATCGCGGAAGCACTGGTTGCCGCCATCGCGCCCATCTCAGGTTGACCGGCGCGCGCCGGGTACCGGCCAAAGCACCGCCGCGGCGGTGCTAGGATCGAGTCGCGGACGACCTGTGCTGCGTCCTCGTGGGTCGCGCCGCGGAGCGAGACGGTGCCATGCGGGAGCACATGATGTGGGACGCACCCAAGAGCGTCGGCGGACGGCTCGTTTTTGAGGACCGGGTAGCTCCCGGACGCTTGACGATCGACAAAGGCCGGATTGTCTCGGTGGACTTGGACGCCAGCGAGGAGAACGGCGTCTATGTTTGTCCTGGGTTCGTGGACGTGCACTGTCACGGCTGGGGTGGCCACGACGCCATGGGCGATGCGCCGGAGGACGGCGCAGGACCACTCGGTTTCAACCTCGAGGGTCCCTATATCAGCGAGGCCAAGAAGGGCGCCCAGAACCCAGCCTACATCCAGGTGCCGGTCGAGGCGGACCGGACGCGGCTGGAACTCTTGCTCGATGACCTGCGGATCATTACGATCGCTCCCGAAGTTCCAGGCGGCCTCGATATGATCTCGTGGTTCACGACTGGGGCGATTGCGCTGTCGGCGGGCTACTCCAACGCCACATCGGAGCAGGCTGACGCCGCGTACAAGGCGGGTGCGCTGACCACGACGCATCTCTTTAACGCGATGTCGGGCGTCCACAACCACGAGTCCGGCCTCGCTGTCGCGGCCCTCGCTGATGATGGCGTGTACGTCGAGTTGATTGCAGACGGCTTCCATGTCGACCGCAGCGTGTGGGCGCTCATCTTGCGGTGCAAGACGCCGGAACGGTTGATCCTCGTCAGCGACGCCATCGCTATCGCGGGGACCGGTGATGGCCACTGGTCGCTTGGCGGTCTCGAGGTGGAGGTGCGTGACAACCAGTGCCGGCTCGTGTCGGATGGGCGCCTCGCCGGCAGCGTCATCGCGCTCGACACGGCCGTCCGCAATCTAGTTCGATCCGGAGTCTCCCTGTCGCGTGCCGTGGCTGCAGCCTCGCGCAACCCGTTGGCCCTGCTCGGCGTCCGAGACCGCGGGCGACTGGCACCGAGGCAACGCGCCGATCTGGTCCTGCTCGATGAGGGCCTGGCGGTGCAATCGGTCATACGTGGGGGCCGGTCGTATGGCGGGCTGGTGACACGGGCACCGTCGGCGTGAACGGCCCTGACCGAGCGGGGCCCAGCCCGCCCAACAGGATCGAGCAGATACACCATACCCTCTGGGCGACGGTGCCGTCCGCGCTGGCCACCGAGTTCGGGGCCCTCGTTGAGCTCGGTCTGGGCGCCGTGGCCGGGATGACGGCCGGCCTCATCGCGGTGATTGTCCTCGGTGCACTGCTTATGCCACGGCCGCCAGCGCCGCCGCTGGTGCGCCTCGCTCTGCTCGTTGGCGGGCCGCCGCTCCGTTATGGGCTGCTCCTTGTCGCCGCTTGGTACGAGTGGATGGTCCGGGGCAGTGGGCCGCTGCCGTCGCTCGCCGCTGTGGTCGTGCTCGCCGTGGTCGTCCCGATGGCGGGCGCGGTGTTGACTGGCCAGCACCGCGCGGGGTCGGCGCGGCGCTGACGCGGGCCGGCTGCGCTCACAAGCCGGCTCAGGCTTGGGTCTGTAACACAGGAGACCGCAACATCTGGTGTCCCTGTGTGTGCCTGCTAACCCACTGTCCCTGGTGGCTTCCTGTGTTAGCGACCCGAGCCTCAGCCGGCTTGACTCGGGAAACCCCCGTGCTATTGTGGTCCGGACCAGTCTAGGCCACGGACGACGGCATGTTTGCGGAGGGACACGCGGCGGTGGTCCAGACAAGCACACCCACCATAGGTACTCCATCGGGAGGGACCAACCCCGTCGCTGGATCGGCCCGCTGCGACGCGCTCTGGCGACCCAACCGAGCGTTGCAGTGCCCGCCGCCCGCCCATCAGCGGTGCCGTCCGTGAACGGAAGAGAGGTGATGCCTACCCGTACTGCGCTGTGTATCAACGTCGATTCCCGGATTCGCTGAGGACAGAACATGACAGCGATCCTGCTCACGATCTGGGCGATCATCTGCATCTTCGACATCCTGGGCCCGACCGTAATCATGGGCTTCCGGCCCCTGATCGCCGGCACTGGCGCCGGTATCATCGTCGGCGACGTCAACCTTGGGATGGCGATCGGTGCGACGCTTGAGCTGACCGCCCTCGGCGTTTATACGTATGGCGGTGCCACGATCCCGGATTACCAGACCGGCGCCATCATCGGCACTGCCCTGGCGGCGGCGGGCGCGGGCGACCTGGCCGCCAAGACCGCGGTTGGTCTTACGATCGGTCTGCCGGCCGCAATTCTTCTGGCCTCACTCGACCCGATCGGCCGATTCCTCCCTACGTTCTGGATCCACAAGGCGGATGACTACGCCAGCCACGCCAACTCCCAGGGCATTACCTGGATGCACTGGACAGCGTTTATCCCCTGGGCGGCGGTGCGGGCGATCCCGACATTTCTAGCAGCACTCGCCCTCAATACCGACACTGTTAAGCAAATCCAGAGCGCCATCCCGGCGCAATTCGTCACCGGCATGAGTCTAGTTGGCGCTATCCTGCCGGCCATCGGCTTCGCCATGCTCTTGAAGATCATGCCGGTCGCCAAGTACTGGTACATGCTGCTCATCGGGTTCGTTCTCTACGCCTACCTGAAGGTTCCACTCCTGGGCATCGCTCTGTTCGGCTTGGCAATAGCATTCATGTTCGAGACCCTCAAGCCGACTGCTGGGCGCGGCGAGGTGGCCATCCATGGCTAGCACGGATGCTCCGCTGGGCAAGCTGGAACGCAGCGACCTCCGCGCCGCGTTCTGGCGGTATTTCTGGTCCTTTCAGATCTCCTGGAACTACGAGCGCATGCAGGCGCTGGGTTTCGCTTACGCGATGGAGCCCGTCCTGCGCAAGCTCTTCCCTGACAAAGAGGAGTACGCTGCTGCGCTGGCGCGCCATCTCGTGTTCTTCAACACTAACCCTGTGGTCGGCGCGCCGCTGATCCTCGGTTCGGCGATCGCGATGGAGGAAGCCGGCGCGCCTGCATCTGCTGAGGGCGTAAAGGTTGCCCTGATGGGCCCGCTGGCCGGTGTTGGTGACACGATCGTCTGGGCGCTATACAACTCGATTATCTTTACGATCGGCGCGTCGCTGGCGCTCCAGCAGAACATCTTGGGCCCACTCTTCGTGATCGTCATGGTGGCGATCCCGTACACGCTGGTCCGCTGGTGGCAGTTCTTCTGGGCCTACGACCAGGGCAAGACACTGGCCACGAGCCTGGCGTCCGGCGCCCTGGAAAGGGTTACGGAGGGGGCCACGGTCCTTGGGCTGATCGTGATTGGAGGGTTCATTCCATCGATCGTGCATCTCGTTACGTTGTGGGACTACAAACAGAACGTGACGGTGAACGGTCAGCAGGTCACCCAGTCGGTGGCCATCCAGCAGCAGCTGGATTCGATCCTGCCGTTCATGCTGCCGATCGCACTGACCGGTTTTGTTTATTGGCTGTTGAAGCGGTATAACCTGAACCCGCTGTGGGCTATCGCCGTGGTGTTCGCGTTCGGCATCATCGGCGGATGGCTTGGTTGGTTTGGGGCAGCCCTGCCCGCGCCGGCGAAATAGGGCGGCGCATCTCGATCCGGGTGGTGGAGCCACCACCCGGATCGAACCCTGTCGGGAGGGCTCCATGTACGAGCGCTACTTCATTGTCCTTGAGGGTCTCCTGCGGCGCGTGCAGGAGACCAACGCCACGTCGCTCCCGGAGGCCGCACGAATCGTGGCTGACACGATCGAGAAGGACGGGATCGTCCACGTCTTTGGCAGCGGCCACTCTCAGCTGCTGGCGATCGAGACCGCCGGTCGTGCCGGCGGTCTGGCCAACGTCGAGGTGATCCTCGACCCGGGGCAGGGCAAGGCCGAGACGCTGGAAGGGTACGCCGCCGCTCTCTTGCGTGATTACGTATTGAGGCCGCCCGACTGTTTAATCGTGATCAGCAACTCGGGCCGCAACGCGGCGCCCATCGAGATGGCAATGATCGGGCGTGACGCTGGGTTGCAGG
>JAJYNP010000275.1 GCA_021786265.1 Chloroflexota bacterium | reverse complement strand
CGCCACCAGATCGACGTCGGGCGCCAGGCGCAGCCCCCGCGTGTGGATGCGCAGGATCGCCTCGCGCCCGGCCCGGTCGGGATATCCGACCGTGACCTGTCGGTCGAAGCGGCCCGGGCGCAGGAGCGCCGGGTCGAGCACGTCCGGGCGGTTGGTGGCGGCGACGACGATCACGTTCGTGTTGTCGTCGAACCCGTCCATCTCGACGAGCAGCTGGTTCAGCGTCTGTTCGCGCTCGTCGTTTCCACCGCCCAGCCCGGCGCCGCGCTGACGGCCCACCGCGTCGATCTCGTCGACGAAGACGATCGCCGGCGCGGCTGCCTTGGCCTTGCTGAAGAGGTCGCGCACCCGCGACGCGCCCACGCCGACGAACATCTCGACGAACTCGGAGGCGGAGATGCTGAAGAAGGGGACGTGAGCCTCGCCGGCGACGGCGCGCGCAAGGAGCGTCTTGCCGGTCCCCGGCGGTCCGATCAGCAGGACCCCCCGCGGCAGGCGCGCACCGAGCCGCCGGTAGCGATCGGGCTCCTTCAGGAAGTCGACCACCTCGGTCAGCTCCAGCTTCGCTTCGTCCTCGCCCGCCACGTCGGCAAACGTGACGGTCGGCCGCTCCGGATCGTAGAGACGGGCCCGGGAGCCACCGAAGCCGAAGAGACCCTGCTGGCTGCGCTGGGCCTGGCGGCCCATGTAGACGAACAGGCCGACCAGAAGCAGCATCGGCAGCACGCTGACGAGCAAGCTCAGCAGGAACGAGCCGCCGCTGGTGGTGTCCCTGGCCGTGATCGTGACGTTGTGCGCCTCCAGCAGCGGCAGTAGCGCGGGGTCGCCGGTGGGCGGCATCACGCTTGTGAAGGCCTGATAGCTGGTCGGGCCCTGCGCGGTGCCCGGCAGTGCGAGGCCGCCGGGCGTCGCCGACGGCGTTCCGCCCGGGGCCGCCGAAGCCGGTGGGGCTGCAGATGCGCCGGCGCTGCCCACGGGCGGCCAGAGGATCGCGTGTCGGAGGGTGCCCTGCAGCGCCTGCCCGTTGAACTGCACCTGCGCGATGTTGCCGTGCTGCGCCTGGTCCAGGAACGCGGAGTAGGGCAGGTCAGCCGTCGGCGTCCCGGCGGGCAGCAGCGTGGCGAGGTTCCACAGCAGCAGCAGGCCGAAGATCAGCCACCAGACCCAGGCCGGCAACCTCCGTCCGGGCTGCCGCGGCGGTCGCTGGCCGGGCTGGCCGGGTCGCTCCGGCTGTCCGGGCCGCGCGGGCGGACCGGGCGGGGCCGGTTTGACGGGCCCTCCGGCCGGGGGTGAAGGCCAGCCGCTCATCGTCCGCCTCCGCGCGCGACGCGCGACGCCGCAGCCGGCAGCTGCCCCGCCGCAGCCGGCAGACGCCCCGACGCAGCCGCCCGTGTCGGCGGTGCGATCGCGCGGGCCCGACCCCGGACGGCGCTCATCGACGGCGTTGATCTGCGCTCACTGCGCCAATCGTACGGCAGGCGCCCACGGGTGACCGATCTGCATCGCGCGGCCCTCAACGAGCCCGTGAGCCGGGCGTGGCGGGTATACTGCGCTGGCCGCCACGCGCCCCGGGCCGACGGTACGTATGTGCCCGACCGATGGCCGAGCACCCCGACAGCAGCAGGCAGGTCTCGCCACGAGCATGCTCGACCTCTTCTTCGGCCTCTTCTCCCGTGACATCGGGATCGATCTCGGCACGGCCAACACCCTCGTCCACGTCCGGGACCGGGGCATCGTGATCAGCGAGCCGAGTGTGGTCGCGCTCGACACCAAGACCAGGAAGGTGCTTGCGATCGGGGCCGAGGCGAAGCGCATGGTGGGTCGCACGCCGGCCAACATCATCGCGGTGCGTCCGCTGCGCGACGGCGTCATCAGCGACTTCGACGTCACCGAGCAGATGATCAAGCACTTCGTGAACAAGGTGCACGATCGCATCGGGCTGATCCCGCGGCCGCGCATGCTGCTCGGGGTGCCCTCCGGGGTGACCGAAGTCGAGAAGCGGGCCGTCCGCGACGCGGCGCTGAACGCGGGCGCCCGCTGGGCCCGCCTGATCGAGGAACCGATGGCGGCAGCGATCGGCGCCGGCCTGCCCGTGAGCGAACCCTCGGGCAGCATGATCGTGGACATCGGTGGGGGGACCACGGAAGTCGCCGTGATCAGCCTCGGTGGGATCGTGATCAGCCGCAGCATGCGCATCGGCGGCGACGAGATGGACATGGACATCGTCGGGTTCGGGCGGCGCGAGTACAACCTGCTGGTGGGTGAGCGGACCGCGGAGGACATCAAGATCGCGCTCGGGTCGGCGTACCCGGGCGACTGGGACGAGCTGCGCGTAACGCTCCGCGGGCGCGACCTGCTGACCGGCCTGCCCCGCTCGGTCGAGGTCGGCGCCGACCAGATCCGCGAGGCGGTCGAGCCGTCCGTGCAGCAGATCGTCGACATCGTCAAGGACGCCATCGAGGAGACGCCGCCGGAACTCGTGGCGGACATCATGGACCAGGGGATCGTGCTGGCGGGCGGTGGGGCCCTGCTGCAGGGCCTCGACCGGCGGATCGCCGAGGCGACCCAGATGCCGGTCCACGTCGCCGACGATCCGCTCACGTGCGTCGCACGAGGCACCGGCAAGGCGCTCGAGGAGCTCGAGAACATGGAGCGTTCGCTCGTCGCCGAGACGTACTCGCGCCCGCCCCGCTGAGCCGCGCGTCATGTTCGCGACGCGTGCCAGCCGGCGGCGGGGGATGCTGTACGCCATCCTGATGGCGGCAGGACTCCTGCTCCTGGCCCTCAGCGGCACCGCGCCGATGCGCGACCTGCAGATCGTGGTGGGCAACATGCTGACGCCCGCCCAGGCAGCGCTGTCGGGCGCCACGCGCTCGGCCGGATCGATCGTCGGCGCACTGAGCGAGATCGACCAGCTGCAGGCGCAGAACCGAACGCTGGAGCAGCAGAACCAGCAGCTCGAGGTGGAGAACCGCCAGCTGCAGGAGATCAAGATCCAGAACGACCAGCTGAGCCGTCTCCTGGGCGTCCAGGGGTCGCTCGACTACACCACGGTGGCCGCCACCGTGGTGAGCCGCGAGGTCTCGCAGTACACGCGGGTGATCACGATCGACGCCGGGACCGATCGCGGCATCGCGCTCAACGACGTCGTGGTCGCGGATGGCGGTGCCCTGGTCGGCTCGGTCTGGGAGGTCGGCAGCGACTTCAGCCGGATCCTGCTGATCAGCGACACGCGCTCCACCGTCATCGGGCTCATCGAGTCGAGCCGCGCCACGGGTGAGGTGATCGGGCAGCTCGGTGGTGCGCTCGTGATGCAGGACATCCCGGCGACCGAGCGGGTCAACCTGAACGACACGGTCGTGACCGCCGGGATCGACCTCGGCAACGGCATCAAGTCGCCGTTCCCCAAGGGCCTCCTGATCGGCAACATCGTCGACGTCCAGCGCGACCCGAATGCGGTCGTCCAGACCGCGTTCATCAACCCCGCCTCGAACCTCGACAAGCTCGAGTACGTGCTGGTCATCACCGACTATCACGGCGGGCTCCCGCCGGTTCCCTCCTCGTCGGGCTCGCCCTCATCGGCCGGATCGCCCGGTCCGTCGGTCGCGGCGCTCCCGCTGCCGCAGCCGTCGCTCGCGCCCGCGCCATGATCCCGGCGGGCCCCGTGCCCGTCCCCTGGCCAGCCGTGACGGGTGGCGGTCCCTGCCGCCCGACCGTCAGGCGCGCCGCCCCAGCATCTCGACCCGCAGCCCCACCGACCGCGCGGCGCGCACGTCCACCACGTTCCGCGTGTCGTAGACGAGATCACCGGCCATTGCGCGGCGCATGGCCGCCCAGTCGATCCCCCGGAACGCGGCCCACTCGGTCGCGACCAGGACCGCATCCGCGCCACGCGCCGCCTCCACGGGGTCGGCGGCAGGCTCGAGCCGCGGGTCGGCCCGGTATGCCGTCTCCATGGCCTGCGGGTCGTAGCCGGTGACGGTGGCGCCCACTGCACGGAGCTCGCGCGCGAGCGCCAGCGCCGGGGACTCGCGGACATCGTCCGTGCCGGCCTTGAACGCGAGGCCGAGCAGCGCGACCCGGGCGCCGGCGAGCGGCCGGCCGAGCAGCGCGCCGAGCCGCGCGACGACGGCGCGCTGGTGCGACACGTTCGAGCCGCTCACCGCGTCGATGAGCGGGGTCGGCACCCCGACCCGGGCGCTCAGCAGCGGCAGCGCGAGCGCCTGCTCGGGGAGGCACGATCCACCGATGCCCGGCCCGGCGCTCAGGAACGCCTTGCCGATCCGATCGTCCATCCCGACGCCGGCCGTGACGAGGTCGACGTCGGCTCCGACGGCGTCGCAGATCCGGGCCAGCTCGTTGGCGAACGCGATCTTGGTCGCGAGGAAGACGTTCGAGGCGAGCTTGATCAGCGCCACGGACCGGGCGTCCGCCACGAGCGTGGGGGCGTTGAGCGGCGCGTAGAGGTCGGCCACGGCCTGCGCGGCCCCGCGGTCCTCGGGGCGGAGCCAGCCGGTGACGACGCGGCTCGGCACGTCGAAGTCCCGCAGCCCCGCGCCCTCCCGCATGAACTCGGGGTTGGTGACCACCGTGGGGCAGGGCCCGGCGGCCCGCCGATCCTCCACCAGGCGGGCCAGCCGGTCCGGCCCCTCCACCGGCAGCGTCGAGCGGACGACGATGACGTGATCGGGTGGGGCCGATTCCAGCAGGCCGGCCACCGCGCTCTCGACCTGCCCGGTCGAGAGCGGACCCTCCGGTCCGGTCGGGGTCCCCACGCACACGATGGAGCAGGCGGCGCCGCCAGGCGGGACGGGATCGGTCGTGAACGCGAGCCGCCCGGCGGCGGATTCGGCACGGATGGCGTCCTCCAGCCCCGGCTCGAAGATGGGCGAGCGGCCGCCCGCCAGGGTGGCGATGCGCGCCGTGTCGATGTCCGAGACGGTGACGCGATGGCCCAGGCGGGCGAAGCCGACGGCGGTGACCAGGCCCACCGGCCCCGCGCCGACGAGGAACAGGTGCACGGGCGACTCCTGTCGCGACGGATGTCGCGGCGATGGTACCCGGGACGACCCCTACAGCATCGAGCGGATCTGCCCCCCGTCCACGGGGATCAGACTCCCGGTCACGTAGCTCGCGCGGGACGAGGCCAGGAACGCCACCACAGCCCCCAGCTCGGCCGGATCGCCGTACCGTCCCAGCGGGATCGTGCGCGCCTGTTCCGCCCGCACATCGTCCTCCGACCGCCCGGTGCGCGCCGCGGTGTCGCGGTCCAGCTGCCGGATCCGCTCCGTGTTGAGACGCCCCGGACCGACGGCGTTCACCAGGATCCCGTCCGGCGCCAGCTCGATCGAGAGCGTCTTCATGAGCCCCTGGACCGCCGACCGGAGCGAGTTGCTCGTGATCAGGTTGGCGACCGGCTGCTTGACGCTGCCGCTCTCGATGAACACGATCCGGCCGCCGCCGGCGCCGCGCACCCGCTCGTCCCGCAGGCAGGGCAGAGCAGCCCGGACGAGGCGCACCGCGGACAGGAAGGTCAGGTCCACCGAGTGGCGCCACTGGTCCTCGGCGATCGCCTCGAACGGGCCCGGGGGCG
The DNA here is from genome assembly GCA_021786265.1 of Chloroflexota bacterium. The sequence continues at coordinate 22,857 of JAJYNP010000275.1, read as the reverse complement.
GACCGCCCGCGTTCACGACCAGGACGTCGAGCCGGCCGAAGCGGTCCATGGTCGTCCGGACCAGGCGCTCGGCGGTCTCCGGCAGGGCGACGTCCCCGGCCACCCAGGCGACCCGCTCGCGGGGCGGTCTCCGGCCCCGGCCCGCGGCGAGCCAGATGTCGGCGTCATCGGCCGTGACGGGGTCGAGTCTCCCACTGCCCGTGGGTGCCTGCTCGACGTCGGCGGCGAGCTCCGTGGCCGCCGTCGCGAGTGCCACTTCGTCGCGCGCCGCGAGCATCACCGAGGCGCCCTCGCGCAGCAGCTCGAGAGCCGAAGCCCTGCCAAGGCCGCGGCTGGCCCCGACCACCAGCGCGACCCGCCCATCCAGACCGAGATCCATGCCTGCCTCCGTTCGGAAGTGGGTCCTCATGCTGCCACGTTGCCGCCCGGGGCGGCGTCGGCGCACGGAGTGTCGCCCGGGCCACGGCACGGGCGCCGGCCGATCGGCGCGCGGTGTCCGCCCGTGCACCGATCGGGCCATGCCCACGGGGACCATCGCGCGATGGTCCCGGCGTCCCGGGACGAGCAGGCTGGGTCGACCGCCGCAGGGCGCCTTGGCCGAGCGGTGGCCGCGCGAACCCGCCTGGAGCGTTGCCATGCACCATCGACCGTTCGCCGTCCTCGTTGCCGCGCTCGCCGTCGCGCTGCTCGGTCCCATGGTGATCCCGGCCGGTCTCCCGCTGGCCGTTCCGGCGGCCCGGGCCGCCGTGCAGCCGAAGATCGTGGTGGTCGTGGGCCCCACCCACTCGCTCACCGCGAGCAACCTGCAGTGGGGCGAGGCGATCGCGCAGGACGCGGCGGCGCATGGCGCCCAGGTCGTCCGGGTGTTCCATCCCCATGCCACCTGGGCCGAGGTGTCCGCCGCCGCGGCAGGCGCCAACGTCCTCATCTACCTGGGGCACGGCAACGGCTACCCCTCGCCGTACACGACGACCCTGATGCGCGACCGGCAGGACGGGATGGGGCTCGACCCCGTGGACGGCGCCGCCGACGACCAGGTCCAGTACTACGGCGAGCAGTACATGGCGACCCTGCACCTGGCGGCGGACTCCCTGGTGCTGCTCAACCACCTGTGCTACGCGAGCGGCAACAGCGAACCCGGCCTTCCCCAGCCCACCCAGGCGGTCGCGGTGGAACGCGTCGACAACTTCGCCGCGGGGTTCATCGCGGGCGGCGCCTCCGCCGTCCTCGCGCTGGGAACGCAGGACGCGGGCGGCATCGTGGACGCGCTCTTCGGCCCGACCCAGACGCTCGATCAGCTGTTCGTGTCGACCGGCGGCGTCGGCGTGGCTCCGATCGTGACGGCTTCCGTCCGCACGCCGGGCGCCCGCCTGCATCTCGACCCGGATTCCGCGACGTCCGGCTTCTATCGGTCGCTCGCCGGCAACCTGGATCTCCTCTCCTCGGCGGTCATCGGCGGCGCCGGCACGCCCTCTCCTCTCCAGGCCGCAGCACCGAGCCTCACCCCCTCGCCGGCCGCCCCGGCGCCGGCGGTCGTGGCCGGGCCGTCGTCGCCTGCCGCCGTGCCATCGCCTGCCGCCGTGCCGGCTCCCGTGTCGGGGGTCCCGCCCGTCCCGGTCCCCGTGCTGACCTCCCTGGTCGCCCCGTCGGTCTTCACGCCGAACGGCGACGGCATCTCGGACGCGCTGGTGGTGTCGTACGCGATGACCGCGCCCGGCACGCTGGACGTGGCCGTCGCGTCGGCGTCCGGCGCCGTGGTGCGCCGCATGGTCCTCCCCGCGATGCCGGCCAGCGGTCGCTTCTCCTGGGACGGGCTTGGCGACGGCGGTGCGATCGTGCCGGACGGCGCGTACTCGCTGGTGGCCGCGCCGCTCGGTGAGACGGGCATCCCGGGCGCCGCACGCACGGTGAGAACCCGCGTCCTCACCGCGATCAGGTCGCCCCGCGTGGCACCCGCGATCTTCTATCCGCTCGACGGAGACCAGGTCGCCGACACTACCTCGCTATCCGTGACGCTCACGCAGCCCGCCACCGTCACCTGGGCCGTGACCGATTCCTCGGGACGGGTGGTCCGTACCCTCTGGGAGGCGCGCCCCACGCCGCCCGGGACGTGGACCCTGCCATGGGACGGGATGGGCTACGCGCCGGGATCCACCGGGTTGTCGCGCATGCCGGTGGGGCAATACCTCTCGACGATCGCCGCGACCACGGCGGCCGGCACGGTCCTGATGCGGAGCGCGATCTGGCTGACGCCGTTCCGCCTGGCCCTGTCGGCGGGGACCGCGACGGCCGGGAAGACGCTGGCCCTGTCGATCACGGCCGCGGAGCCCCTGCGCACGGCGCCCCGCCTGCTCGTGGTCCAGCCCGGCGTCGCGCCGTACGTCGTGGCCGCCAGGGCGACCGGGACGCTCGGCTACCGCGCGGTGTTCCGGCTGCGCGCGGGACCGGTCGGGGCCGTCCGGCTCGTCGTCCTCGGCACCGACCGCGCGGGCCACGACCTTGCCGCGAGCGCCAGCGTCGAGCTGCGGTAGCGGCGGCGCCCGCTCGTCCTTGCTGGGGGCGAGCGGCAACGCGACGGATGAGGGAGGTTGAAGCCCGGTGCGAAGCGCCGTCGCCGTAGTCGCGTGCCTGCTTGCCGTGATGGCAGGCGCGGCCGGCCCGGCGTGGGCGGGCACGTTGCCCGCATCGGTGCATTCGGCCCCGCTCGCGCCGGCAGCACAGCTCCCCGTCCGTCCGGCCGATCCGGCCTCCGTCCCGGCGACGGCCTCCGTCCCGCCGAGGGCGGATCCCCTGGCCCCGGCGACGGCCACCGCCGGCCAGGGTTCCGGCCCAAGCCAGCAGTACCTCGATGCAATGACGCACGCGGCAGACCGGCCGCACCTGCTCGCCTTCCGGGCGGCCACCGTCCCGCTGCGCCCGCGCCTCTCCCCGACCGCCCCGTCGGCCGGCCGCGCATCCGTGCGGGCCGTGGCACCGGCGCACCTCGCGGCCGCCATGCAGCTGCAGGCAGAGGTCACCCCGACCGGGCTCCGGCGGGAGGTGCTCGGCTTCCTGCCGTACTGGGAGCTCGGGAGCGCCGATCTCGCCCTCAACTGGTCGGTGCTCTCGACGATCGCGTATTTCGGCCTGGCGGCCAACGCCGACGGGACCCTGGTCACCACGGATGGAGGCTGGACCGGCTGGAGGAGCGGCAACCTGAGCGACGTCATCGACCAGGCCCACCAGCACGGCACGAAGGTCCTGGTGAGCGTCGAGCGTTTCGGATGGACGAGCGCGCAGCTGTCCGCCGAGCGGGCGCTGCTGGCGAGTCCTTCTGCGCGCTCGACAATGGTCGCCCAGATCGTCTCCGCGGTGACGTCGCGCGGCGTTGACGGGGTCAACCTCGATTTCGAGCCCATCCCGAGCGGGCAGAGCGCCAACTTCGTGGCCCTCGTGCGTCAGCTGCGGGCGGCGCTGACGGCCGCCGGCCCGGGTTACTCGCTGGTGTTCGACTCCACCGCGGGCGCCGACGGCTACGACATCGCCGCCCTGACGGCTCCGGGCGCGGCCGACGCGGTCTTCATCATGGGCTACGACTTTCGGGGGTCGGGCGCGGGCAGGGCGGGGTCGGTCGATCCGCTCGGCGGCCCCGCCTACGACCTCCGGGACAGCGTCACGCGGTTCCTGGGGCTCACGGATCCATCGCACGTCATCCTGGGGCTGCCGTACTACGGGCGCGCCTGGACGACGACCTCGAACGCGCCCAACGCGATCACCGTGAAGGACGAGCACTCGGTGGCCGTCGACTACACGGACGCCGTGGCGCTCGCCGCGCAGTACGGCCGCAACTGGGACGCCACCGAGATGACCCCCTGGGTCGCGTACCGCCGGTCCCTGTGCGCAGGATGCTCCCCGGTCTGGCGCGAGCTCTACTACGACGACGCCCAGAGCCTCGGCCTCCGCTTCGACCTGGTCAACCGGATGAACCTGCTGGGTGCCGGTGTCTGGACGCTCGGCAAGGACGGCAGTCTCCCGGAGTTGTCCGCCACGCTCGCCGCCAAGTTCCTCTCCGACACGACCCCGCCCGATGCCGGCATCCTGGTGCTGCCGGAGTCCGTGGACACCCCCTCGATCCCGGTCTCGTGGACGGCGGTCGACGACTGGTCGGGCGTGCGCAACTACGACGTCCAGGTGTCGGTCGACGGAGGGGCATGGGGTGCCTGGCTGACCGGCGTCACGCAGACCGGCGGTACGTACGCGGCGCAGAGCGGCCACGGGTACGCGTTCCGCGTCCGCGCCACCGACGGCAGGGGCAACGTCGGCCCCTGGGACGTCTCGTCCGTGTGGGCGCCGTCGCCAGCGCTCGCCAGCGGCGGCTTCGCCCGGGTGATCCAGGGTCCGCTCAACATGCGCGCGTCGGCGAGTGTGACCGCGCCCGTGGTGGGCCAGCTGCAGGCCGGCCAGGTCGTCGCGATCACGGGGGGACCGGTCGCCGGCAGCGATGGCTTCACCTGGTACCAGGCGACTGCGCCGGTGGCCGAGTGGAACCCGGTCGGCCTGGTGCATACCGGTGTCTGGGTGGCGGGATCGGGCAATGGGCAGCAGTACCTGGCTCCGCGCCAGGCACCCAACGCGGTCACGGTCTACGCGGAGCTCGGCAGCCTGGCGATCACGCCGGTCGACTCGCCGGGCGGTTCGCCCAGCGCACGTCCGGCGGACCTGCCACCCGGCTTCTCGCCCAACGGGGACGGCCGCGCCGACGCGCTGCGCATCGCGTACCACGTGCGGAACCCGCTGAACTCGCTGCAGCTCCAGGTCTTCCGTGCCGCCGACCTCGCGCCGCTCGGCTCGGTCCAGCTGCCGGGCATCTCGGCGGGCGACCAGGCGTTCGACTGGGACGGACGGATCAACGGGCAGCCAGTCCCGGACGGAGCGGTGTATCTCGTGCTGGCCGGGCAGGCGGGAGGCACGACCTGCTACGCGCCGGGCAGCGACCTGAAGGATCCCGCGGTCCAGTCGGCATCGAAGGTGGTCGTCGCCACGGCGCCCCCGACGATGAGCGCGCCGGTCCTTGCCTCACCGGCCTTCTCGCCCAACGGCGACGGATCGCGCGACTCTGACGGGGTCACGGCCCGCGGGGGCCCCGGCGTCGTCTCCTGGACGGTGGCGGCGCTCGGCGCATCGGGGCAGGTCCTCCGCTCGTGGAGCGGCGCCGGCCCCGCGATCTCGGCATCCTGGGATGGGACCGACGGCAGCGGCAACCGCCAGCCGGACGGCGGCTACACGCTGCGGGTCACGGTGGCCGACGGGTATGGCAACATCGCGACCTCGGACGTGCCCGTCACCATCGACACGGTTCCCGTGACCGGCGGGCTCGTCGTGGCTGCCACCAATCCGTCGGGCGGAGCCGCGAACCTGCTCAGCCCAAACGGCGATGGCGTCGGGGACACGATCACGTTCACGTGGTCGCCGTCCGTGCCCGTGCGCGGCACCATCACGATCCAGAGCGGGACCACGGTGCGCTGGAGCGCGCCGCCGGGTAGCACCGCGCCGCCGGGTAGCACCGCGCCGCCGGGTGGCAGCGCGACCTGGAACGGCCTGGACGCCGCGGGCCGGCCGGTCCCGGACGGCACCTACGTCGTCGCCGTCACCGCCAGCGATCCGGCGGGCAACCTGTTCGCCCCGACGGCGCGCGTCGTCGTGGATCGGATCGTCCGGTCGCTCGTCGCATCGCCCAATCGCTTCTATCCACAGGACGGGGACGCGCTCGCGCGCACCGCCCGCGTCAGCTTCATCCTGGCGCGCGCCGGGACGACCACGCTGCGCGTCCTGGACGCCTCCGGCCGCGTGGTGCGGACCGCGTGGAGCGGGCGCAGGACCCCGGCCGGTACGCCGACCTGGACGTTCGACGGCCGGGACGGGACCGGGAAGTGGCTGCCGCAGGGCGCCTACACCATCCAGGTCGTGGCGACCGACCGAGTCGGGAAGGCCGTCATCTCCACGCCGATCACGGTTGGCGCATTCATGGTCCGGACCTCGGTCACGGGCGCAGGCGCGGACGCGACATGCGTGGTCGACGCCTGGTCCTCCGAGCCCCTCCGGGCCGCCCCCACGATCGCGCTGACCCTCCCCGGCGGCGCGACCCTGGCCGGTTCGGTCGTGGCGCTGGGCGGCGGGCACGTCCGTGCGACGTTCGCGGGCGCCGCGCTGACCGGAACGGCGACCGTCACGCTCGTCGGCGTGGACACGGCCGGCCGCGCCAACCGCTATGCCTACCCGGTGGCCTTCCCATGACCGGCCCGGAGGCCGGTAGACTCCACGCGATGGTCTCACCGGAGCCGGGCACCGCGTACGACGACACGTGGGTCGTGCTGCCCACGTACAACGAAGCAGAGAACCTGCCGGGGATCGCGGCGGCGATACTCGACCGGCTTCCCGGCGCGACGCTCCTGGTCGTCGACGATGCGTCGCCGGACGGCACCGGCGCGCTGGCCGACTCGCTGGCTGCCGCGGATCCACGCGTGCGGGTCCTGCACCGCCCCGGCAAGCAGGGGCTGGGCCGGGCGTACCTGGACGGATTCCGCGTCGCGCTGACGGGGGGCGCCGGCCGCATCGTCCAGATGGACGCCGACTGGTCGCACGACCCCGCGTACCTGCCGTCGCTCCTGGAGCCGCTCCATCACGGTGCGAGCCTGGTGATCGGGTCGCGCTATACCCGGGGCGGCGGCGTCACGGAGTGGGGGTTCGGACGTCGGCTGGTCTCCCGCGGCGGATCGGTGTTCGCCCGGCTGGTCCTCGGGCTTCCGGCGCACGATCTGACGGGCGGGTTCAAGGCCTGGCGCCGCGAGACGCTCGAGGCGATCCCCCGGGACGGGGTCCACGCCGGCGGGTACGTGTTCCAGATCGAGATGACGTACCTGGCACGACAGGCGGGAGCGCGCGTGGTCGAGGTTCCGATCGTGTTCCGGGATCGGAGGGCCGGCGTCAGCAAGATGTCGCGCCGGATCGTGGTCGAGGCGCTGTTCGTCGTGCTGACGCTGCGCTGGGAATCGCTGCGCGGGCGCCACCGGTTTCCGTCCACGGCACCGGCCCCCGACGCCGGCCCGCCCGACCCGCTCGCCCAGTCCGAGACCGGGGAGCGGCCGGGTTGATGCGCGAGCTCGCCGGGATCGAGCACCGGGCGCCCGAGCGGCCGGCGCCGGCGAGGGTCGTCATCGACCTGCGCCCCCTCCAGGAGCCGGAACGCACGCCGATCACGGCCAGCTACCTTCGGCGGCTCATGGCCGCCTTCACGGAAGACCCGCTCCCGGGAGAGTCGTTCGTGCCCGTGCTGCGGGCGCTGCGCCCGGACCCCACGCTCGAGCTCGAGAGGCTGGGGCTCCCGGTCGCGGGGCGCCGGCGGGTGCTGCCGACCGCTCGCTTCCTGCGCTCCGCGGGGCTGACGGTCGACGCGTTCCAGCTGCGCGGCGCCGAGCTCGGGACGGCGCGGGACGTCGAGGGGCACGGTGCGCTCGGCGCCGTCTACCACACCGCCGGCGGCGCCGTGCCGCTCGGCTCGGACCTGCCCGTCGTCGCGACGCTGCTCGACCTGGCCCCCTGGGAGCTCCCATCGATCTACGCGGTCAGCCCGGCGGCGCGCTTCGGCCACCGGCTCCGGGCGCGGATCCTGCGCGACGCCACCCGCCTCATCGTCTGCTCGGACGCGACCGCGGAGGCTGCGCGGCGGCTCGTCCACGTCCGGCCGGAGCGTATTGCCGTCGTCCGGATGGCGGCCGCTGACGCGTTCTCGCCGGCCGCCGGACACCGGGACCGCGTGGCCGCCCTGCGCGCCCGCCTTGGCCTGCCGTCGCGATACCTCGTGTTCGCCGGCCGGTACGATGCGCGCAAGGACCTCGGGACGCTGTTCCGCGCCCTGGCCGCCCTGCGCGAGGAGCGGCCTGATCTCTCCACCAGGCGGCGGCGCGCGCCGGCCGAAGCCGCCGCCGCGGTCGTCGCCTCCGCCACGGCACCGGATGCGGGAGCCGCGCACGGCCGCGCCGCCGCGGTCGCCTGGGCGGACACCGACGTTGAGGGGGTGCCGTGGCCCCCGGTGGTGGTCCTCGCGGGCGCCCAGGGTGCGGACGCGAGCGACGCGCCCGCACTGGCACGCGCCGCGTCGCGCTACGGCGTGGAGGACCTGGTGCTGCTCGTCCCGCACCTCGAGCCGGAGGACCTGGCGACACTCGAGGCAGGGGCGGAGGCGGCGGTCTTCCCGGCGATCAGCGAGGGGACAGGGCTCGCCGTGCTCGAGGCGCTGGGGGTCGGGATCCCGGTCGTCGCGTCGCGGGTCGGTCCGCTCCCGGAGCTGGTGGGGCCGGCCGGGATCATCGTCGAGCCGAGGGATCCGGCCCGCCTGGCGGCCGCCCTCCGGGCGGCGTGGTCGGGGCACATCCACGACCAGCTCCGCCGCGTGGCGCACCAGCGGGCGCTGGCGAGCCGGCGTACCTGGGCGGATGTGGCGCGCGAGACGCGCGAGGTGTACGCGGCGGCGCTCCGGCGCGCCTGAGGCACTGCGCGGGACGGCACTCCCGCGCGCGGGACGGCAGGGCGCTACCGGGGCGTGGGCGCCTCGGGCCCGGCAGGGTTCACCGGCAGCTGGAGCGTGATCGTGGTGCCCTCGGGCACCACCTGGATCGCGATCTGCCCACGCACGAGCTGGACGGGCTCGCCCGCGGCGGCCCCGGTCGCCTGCGTCAGGACCAGGGGGGCCGCGTCGGACGCCTTGCTCCAGCGCGCCTCGATCGCGACGCCGTCGCGCAGCACCAGGGCCTGTCCGCTCCCGGTGTAGCCCACCTCGAGCCGGCCCTTCTCCTGGTTCGTGGTCTGCCCGGGAGCGTTCGCCAGCGGCCCGACGGCGACGTCGAGCACGATCACGTCGTACGGCGCGACCCGGGCCCCGGTGCCGGAATCGATCTCCGGCGCCCCGTCCACCGAGCGCAGGTACCGGTCGGTGGCGCGGTCGTAGGCGTAGGAGATCACGCCCGCGGGATACGGCACGACCAGCGACCCGGTGGACGGGCGGTCGGCGAGTGGGGCCGGGTCCACGAACGACCACGCCGCCGGCGGGGCGGCAGGGACCCCCAGCCGCGCGGCCAGCGCGTCCAGCTCCCGGGTGCTGGAGTAGACGTTGTGCGGCGCGACGCGCGTCGTGATGCGCGGCATATACGCCGCCCACCGGAACTCGTCCGCGTTCCACACCAGCCGCCCGTTCATGGCGTCGAGGGCGGCAAGCGCGTTGGGTGCGCCCCCGACGTGGGCGTAGAGCGGCCGCCAGGCGGCGGCCCAGCCGACGAAGTACCGCCGGCTGCTCCGGATCGGCCCGATCGCGGGTGCGGCGTTTGCCTGGTAGAGGGCCATGTAACGCGGGATCCCGCCCTCGGCGGGCGCCTGGAAGAGGATGTCCGCGTCGGCGAGGCCGGCCTGCGGACGCGCCGCCGGGGCGTCGTCGATCATGACCGCGATGACGGGTCGCGCCGCTGCGGCGGGGGTCTCGAGCACGCCGTCCGTCGGTGCCGCCACGAGCGGGAGCGGAGTCGGCGACGGGGTCGTCGACGCGGACAGGGAGGGGCCCGCGCCCTGGTCGCCGACGGGGCCGGCCTCGGCCGTCGCCGCAGACAACCGGCCGGTGCCGGCAGCCGGAGAGGGCACCGCCGGTATGCCCGAGCAGCTCGTGAGGAGCAGCACGGCGACCAGCAGCACGGCGATCGCGGCGACGAGGTTCGCGCGGCCGCCGGGAGAATCGAGCGTCCGCCGCGCGGCGACGGTCACCAGGCGCCCCAGCCTCGCGGGCCGGACGCGGGGACGGTGGGCGGCATACCCCCGCGTCGGCGCGACCATCGCGGCGCATCGTACCAGCCGGGATCAACGGGTGGGCCCGAGGTCCTGCGGCGCGCCGGGACGGGGCCCCACGCCGGACCCGGAGCCCGCCCGGGGTCTTCACGACGGGCGCAGACTCAGGGGGAGCGGGATCAGCAGCCTGAGGTGCAGGAGATGTGGGAGATCGCCGGGACGCAGCCCGAGGTCGGGCGCGGCATGGCCGCATGCATCGATGCGGACCATGTCGAGTTCGCGCTGGGGGCGGTGGGGATGGCGCGGGGCCGGGAGATAGAGGTCGGACAGGCGTTGGTCGGCCTGGCATTGGCCGACGAGGTCACGATGCGACAGTCGAGTGCCCGCCTGCTCGTGGCCCGTGAGGCCGTCCGGCTCGAGATGTCGGCCGCCGCGGGCGTGCTCGCCAACCACGTGGAGGTCGGGCCTCGCGCGGCGGTCGGGGTGCTGGTCGCGCGCAGCGTCGAGGGCGATGTGCGACCGCTCCTGGACTGGCGGGGCGCGCTCGTGTTCGGCGCGGCATTCGGCCTGGTGACGTCGCTGCTGCGCGGGCCGCGCAGGCGCGGTCGCTGACCCGCGGACCTCGGCCGTCAGCTCGCCGTGGCCTCCCCGTCGGACTCCGTCGCGCATCGCGCGCAGACTCCGTAGAAGTCGAGGACGTGGGACGCGACCCTGAAGCCCGCGAGGGCCGGGCCGTCGGCCACCAGGCAGGGCCGGATGGGCTGCAGCTGTCCGCAGCGCAGGCAGATCGCGTGCTCGTGGTGTCCCGTGGCACAGTAGCCGTATCCCACGGCGCCGGAGGCCAGGGTCGCCCGCTTGACTCTGCCGGCGGCGTCCAGTCGCTCCAGTGTCCGGTAGACGGTGGCCAGGCTCGTCGCCGGGGCGCGGGCCCGCGCCCCGCGCAGGAGCTCCTCCGGCGTCTGCAGCCGGCTGGAAGCGAGCATCACCTCCACGATCGCGCGCCGGGGCGCCGTGGACGCCGGGCCCAGCGCCGCCAGCGCCGCCGCGGTCTCCTGCGGGAGCGCCTCGGCATCGCGTGACGCCGGGGCGACAGCGCCGGGAACCGCCGCCGCAGGGTGGATGGTCGGCACCGCAGATACACGACCGCTCATTGCCGGGTCGCCTCCGCCCGCGCGGGAACCTGCACCCGGCGCACGGCGCGCACGAAGCTCCCGGTCGCGATCACCAGCACGATCAGCGCCACCAGGATCAGCCCCGCGTTGATGCTGTCCAGGTTCGGGATGCCGAGACCGGTCGGCAACCCGCGGTCGATGGGCTCGGCCACCGCCGGAAAGAGCAGCGCGAAGAGGCCCCAGGCACTGAAGAGGAGCCCGCCGTAGAGCAGCGTGTTCCCGGCCACCGCGCGCGAGACGTAGTTCATGGCCGTTTCGCCGAGTCCGCGTGCGCGCATCCACGCGCCGATCGCCGCCCCGGCCAGCGCCTGCACCAGCATCGTGCCGACGCCGAACAGGAGCCCCGGCAGGAACGCCACGGCCGCGTTGGGCATCGCGGGGGCGAGCACCGTGTAGATGATGATCGCGAAGGCCCCGGTGCCCCAGCCGGCCACGAAGCCGTGCACCAGGGTCATGCGCAGCGGGATCGGGCGCCCGGCCTCTCGCACGATGCCGTCGGTCCCGTCCTGCGCGCCGAGGTGGAAGAGCCGGTGCAGGAACTGCTCGAACCCCTCGGTCAGGTGCAGTTCCCGCCCGAGCCGCAGGATGTACGCGCCGGAGACCGCCATCACCACCCCGACCACCAGGTCGATCGCCGCGTTGAGCGAACTGCTGGCGAGGATGGGCGCCAGCGCCAGGTACGCTAGCTCGGACGCGATCGCGCGCTGGAGGGTGAACGCGGCGGAGAAGAGGAGCCCGGCCTCCAGTCCGCGCCGTCCGGACGCCGCGCCGATCGCGTAGCTCACGGTGATCGGCCAGGTGTGCTCGTCCGGCGTGACGCCGTGCAGCACGCCGAGCAGGAAGGCGCTCAGCAGCACGGCGGCAACGCCGGCCCCGGCGTGGGTGGTCAGCGGATCGATCGGCATGGTGGCAGGTCCTTGTTGAGAATGAGTCGCATTTGCATCGGATGATGGCACGCCGTCGGCCGGCTGTCAACCGGCAGGGATCCGATCCGTGAAGAGGTCCGATCCACCCGGCCCGCAGCGTCCTGCCCTCCGGCAGAGCCGCCGGTCGCCCGCCATCCGCTACACTCGCCGCCGTGATCCATCCCTCTGCCGACGTCTCGGCCGATGCGAAGATCGGCGAGCGCACCAGGATCTGGAACCGCGCCCAGGTTCGTGAAGGGGCCGTGATCGGCGACGACTGCATCGTGGGCAAGGACGTCTACATCGACTTCGGCGTCCGCATCGGGGACCGCTGCAAGATCCAGAACGGCGCCCTCGTCTACCACGGCGTCATCGTCGAGACCGGCGTGTTCATCGGTCCCGGCGCGATCCTCACCAACGATCGCTTCCCCCGCAGCATCACGCCGGACGGCGAGGTGGCGGGCGCCGACGACTGGACCGTCAGCACGATCACCCTGCGGTACGGCTCGTCCATCGGGGCCGGCGCGGTCGTCGTGGCCGGCAACGACGTCGGGCGGTTCGCCACTGTCGGTGCGGGCGCCGTCGTCACGCGCCCCGTCCCCGACCACGCGCTGGTCGCCGGGAATCCCGCCCGGCGGCTCGGATGGGTCTGCGCCTGCGGGCAGCGGCTCGCCGACGCATCCGGCCGTCACTTCCCGGCCGAGGCGGAGGGTGTTGCCACGTGTCCCGCCTGCGGCCGCCGCTACACCATCGGCGCCGGGGTCTGCGCGGAGGTCACCGCCCGATGAGGGCGTCGCCTGCCCGCCCGGCGCACCGCATCCAGGAGGCCCGCCCGTGATCCCAATCTCGAAGCCGGACATCGGACCCGCCGAGGAACGAGCCGTCCTCGACGTCCTCCGTTCGGGCATGATCGCGATGGGCCGGAAGACCGCCGAGTTCGAGGCGGCCTGGGCCGACTATTGCGGCGTTCGGCACGCGGTCATGATGTCGAACGGAACGGTCACCACCGAGGCGATCCTGCGCGGCCTGGGCATCGGCCCCGGCGACGAGGTCATCACCGTCAGCTTCAGCTTCAACGCGACGGTCAGCACCATCCTCCAGGTCGGCGCCACGCCGGTCTTCGTGGACATCCGGGAATCCGACTTCACCATGGACCCCGACCTCGTGGAGGCCGCGATCACGCCGCGCACCAGGGCCATCATGCCGGTCCACCTGTACGGCCTGATGGCCGACATGGACCCGCTGGCGGACATCGCGCGGCACCACGGCCTGCACCTCATCGAGGACGCCGCCCAGGCGCACGGTGCGACCTACCGCGGACGCCGGGCCGGGTCGTTCGGCCCCGCCATGTTCAGCCTGTACGCCACCAAGAACCTGATGACAGGCGAGGGCGGCATGGCGACCACCGACGACGACGATCTCGCCGACCGCCTGCGGCTGTACCGCAACCACGGCATGCGCCAGCGCTACTACCACGACGAGCTGGGCACGAACTTCAAGCCGACCGACCTGGCCGCGGCCCTCGGGCTCGCGCAGCTGCCGCGACTCGACGAGCGCACGGAGCAGCGCCGCCGGAACGCGACACGGCTGACCGCCGGCCTCGCCGGCTATCTGACCCCGCGCGTGCCCGCCGGGCGCGCGCACGTCTGGCACCAGTACACGATGCGCTTCCCGGGGGAGCGCCGGCGCGTGGTGGACGGCCTCACGGAGCGCGGCGTCGGGTCGCTGATCTACTACCCGGTCCCCATCCACCGGCAGGCGTACCTGCAGCGGTACGTGCCCGGCGCGGCGGACCTCGATCTCCCCGTCACGGACCGGCTCTCCGACGAGGTGCTCTCGATCCCGGTGCACCCGAAGCTCAGCGAGGAGGATCTCGCGACGATCGTCCGGGCGGTGCGGGAGGTTGCGACGCCGGTCGACGCGGTTGCGGCGGCCGCGGGCGTCCCTGGCGCGCCCGCCGCGGGCGGCGGGCCGGGGGCACGCGAGCGGTGACCACCCGTGCGAAGCTGCGTGTCGGACTCGCGGGCCTCGGCTCGATGGGCCGCAACCACCTGCGGAACCTGGCGGCACGCGATGACGTGACGCTCGTGGCGGTCGCGGACCCGAACGAGGATGCGCTCGCGTCGGCGGCCGATCAGTCCGGGGCCCGGCCCTACGCCGATCCGGTCGAGATGCTCGACGAGGAGCGCCTGGAGGCGCTCGTCGTCTCCGCGCCCACCACGCTCCATCACCGGATCGCCCTTCACGCCATCGAGCGCGGGGTGCCGGTCCTGGTCGAGAAGCCGCTCGCCACGACCGTGGCAGAGGGGCGCGAGCTCGTGGAGGCCGCGGGCCGCCGCGGCGCGCTGCTGCAGGTGGGCCACATCGAGCGCTTCAATCCGGCCGTGCTCGCGCTCGGCGAGCGGCTGCGGGGCGGCGCCCTGAGCCGCATCTTCACCATCAAGACGCTGCGGGCGGGGCCGTTCCCCGCGCGGATCCGGGACGTCGGGGTGGCGGTCGACCTCGCCACGCACGACGTCGACATCATGTGTCACCTGGTCGGTGCCCGGCCCGACCGGGTCTACGCCGAGACCACGCAGCACATCCACACCTCGCACGAGGACCTGGTGTTCGGGCTGCTGCACTTCGCCGGCGGGACCGTGGGGCTCCTCGATGTGAACTGGCTCACGCCGGAGAAGCAGCGGCGCATCACGGTGCTGGGCGCGGAGGGGATGTTCCAGGTCGACTACCTGAGCCAGGCGCTGACGTTCACCCGCGGCACCGCGGAGCTGAGTCCCACCTTCCTGGACGGGTACGCGCCCACCTTCGCAGGTGAGACTGTGCAGCTGCCCGTCACCCCGGCCGAGCCGCTTCGCCGCGAGCTCGATGCCTTCTTCGACGCCATCCGGACCGGCGACCCCGCCGCCATCCCGGGCTCCGACGGCCTCTGGGCCGTTGCGCTCGCCAACCTGCTCCTCGAATCCGCGGCGGCCCACCGTCCCGTCGCGGTGCATTCTCCGGAGGTCCCCCACGCATGACCCAGTTCGTCCACCCCTGGCGGGGTGAGCCCGAGACGGTCGGGACCGTCGCCGTCATCGGAATGGGGAAGATCGGGCTCCCGCTCGCCGCGCAGTACGCAGGCCACGGGTGGCACGTGATCGGCGTCGACATCCAGCCGTGGGTCGTGGACACCCTCAACCAGGGGCGGGTGCATTTCGCCGAGGAGCCGGCGCTGGCCGAACGCATCGCGGCGGCACATGCCGCCGGCCGGTTCCGCGCGACCACGTCGCACGCCGAGGCCACCCGTGACGCGGACGTGGTCGTGATCATCGTCCCGGTGATGCTCTCCGACGCGAAAGAGCCGGACTACCGCTACATCGACCCGGCCACCGAGGCGGTCGCGGCGGGGCTCCACCCGGGGGTCCTGGTGCTGTACGAGACGACTCTGCCCGTGGGCGACACGCGCGACCGGTTCGGCCCGACGCTGGAGGCGGTCAGCGGGCTCACCGAGGGCGACCCGGACGCGGGCTTCCTGCTCGCGTTCAGCCCGGAGCGCGTGTACAGCGGCCGCGTCTTCCACGACCTCGACACGTACCCCAAGCTGGTCGGCGGGGTCGACGGTGCGAGCGGGTCGCGGGCCGCGGCGTTCTACCGGAGCGTGGTGCCGGCAGAGGTATGGCAGCTCTCGACCGCGGAGGCCGCGGAGTTCGCGAAGCTCGCCGAGACCACCTACCGCGACGTCAACATCGCGCTGGCGAACCAGTTCGCCGAGTACGCCGAACGCATGGGCGTCGACATCCAGGAGGTCATCCGCGGCTCCAACAGCCAGCCCTTCAGCCACATCCACCAGCCCGGGATCGGCGTCGGCGGCCACTGCATCCCCGTGTATCCCCATTTCCTGATCAGCCGGGCGCCCGAGCTGACGATGCCGGCCCTGTCGCGGCAGGTCAATGACGGGCAGGTCGGCGCGGCCGTCCAGGCGGTCGAGCGCGAGCTCGGTTCGCTCGAGGGGAAGCGCGTCCTGGTCCTCGGGCTCACCTACCGCGAGGATGTCAGGGAGCTCGCCTACACCCGCGCGATCCCGCTGATCGACCGGCTCACCCTGCACGGCGCCGAGGTGTGGGCCTACGATCCGCTCCTCACCGACGAGGAAGTCGCCCGCACCGGCGCGAAGCCGTGGCACTGGGGTGACCAGGCGCCCTTCAGCGCGGTCGTCGTCCAGACCGGCGCGAAGGAATTTCGATCGCTGGACGCCTCCTGGTTCCCGGGGCTGGGGGTGGTCTACGACGGCCGCAACGCGGTCCGCGACCTGCCCCTGCCGGACGGGGTCGCCTACGTGGGGGTGGGCGTTCCGGACCCGCGCGCGGCGCGGCGCGTCCGGCGCGCCGCGGGCGCGGGGAGCGCCGGCAGGCGCTGACGGTGACGAGTGCCCCATGCAGGGAGCCGAGGGCCGCCGCATGAAGCTCGCCTGCGTGGTCGGCACGCGGCCCCAGATCATCAAGGCGGCCGCGGCCTGGCCCGCGCTGCATCGCCAGCATCACGTCAGCCTTATCGACACCGGCCAGCACTACGACGACGAGATGGCCGGGCACTTCTTCGGCGAGCTGCGGCTTCCGCCACCGGCGCACCAGCTGGGCGTGGGCAGCGGCAGCCACGCCAGGCAGGTGGCGGCGATGATGGATCGGCTCGAGCCGATCGTGCTCGATGACCGGCCTGACGCGGTCGTGGTGTTCGGCGACACGAACTCCACGCTCGCCGGGGCGCTCGTCGCGGCCAAGCTCGAGCTGCCGCTCGCGCACGTCGAGGCCGGGCTCCGCTCGTACGACCGGCGGATGCCCGAGGAGGTGAACCGCATCGTGGTCGACCACCTCGCGGAGCTCCTCTTCGCCCCGAACGAGAACGCGGCGGCCAACCTGCGGGCGGAAGGGATCGGGCGCGGCCTGAGCGGCTCCGGCGTGGGGGGGCCTGCCGGCAGCGAGGTGCGGGTGGAGGTGGTGGGCGACCTCATGCAGGACCTGTGTGCCGCCACGCTGGATGCGGTGCGGGGCCCGGCGAGCATCAAGGGCGGCGCACCGGAGGCGGTGGCCGCGCTCGGCCTGGTGCCGGGCGGGTACCTGTTCGCGACCGTCCACCGTGCCGAGAACCGCACTCCCGAGGCGTTGCGCGGCTGGTTCTCCGTGCTGGGTGGGCTCGACCGGCCCGTGGTGCTGGCGCTCCACCCGGGGACGCACCGGGCGATTGACGAGAGCGACTGTGCCGTGCCCGCGAACGTGCGCGTGGTGCCGCCGCAGGGCTACCGGACCACGCTGGCGCTCCAGCTGCACGCCGGGGCGGTGGTCACCGACTCGGGCGGGGTGCAGCGGGAGGCGGCCTGGCTGGGGACGCCGGCGCTGGTGCTCCGCGAGACGACCGAGTGGCCCGAGACCCTGGAGGCGCACGGGGGGCGGAGCGCGCTGGTCGGACGGGACGTCGGCCGCGCGACCTCGGCCCTGTCCCGCCTGTCGCCGATCGGGTCCGCGGCGCGTGACGCGGCGGAGCGTGCGCGCTCGGCACGCGTCGGCCTCTCGGGCGCCGCCGAGGCGATCGCCGAGTCGCTCGGGCGCTGGCTGGCGGGGTGAGCGCCCGCTGAGACACCCGGGTGCGGTGCCCGGTCCCGTGGGCCGTGCCGCAGCCCGGGCGCGGCGTCGCCTCGCCACGCATCCGCGGGCGGGACCTGCCGCGTTCTGCCGGTTGCGACCTTACGCCCTCACGGAGGGGCCATCTGGGCCCTACTCTGCGGTCGGCGAATTGCATAGTCTATGACTATGAGACTTGAGATCACCCGGAAGAGCGACCTGGCTCTCCGTGCGTTGCGCGTCCTGGCGGCCGGACCCGCCGTCTGGAAGGCCTCCGCGCTCGCCCAGGCGATCGGGACCACTCCGGGGTTCCTGACTCAGGCGCTCAGCCCGCTCGTCCGACACGGGTGGGTCCAGTCGTCGGTCGGCCCGACCGGCGGGTATCGCTATACGGGCTCGCTGTCCCAGCCGTCCCTGCTGGAGGTCATCGAGGCGATCGAAGGCCCGGCGCTCGATGCCAACTGCATCCTGCCGGACAGCGCGCAGTGCACGGCGGCGGCGTCCGGAACCCCGTGCGTGCTTCACGACGGGTGGCTGCAGGTGAGCGCCGCGGTGCAGGCCACGCTGGCCGGCACCCCCGCGGTCACGCCCTGCAGCCAGCGACCGCCGGCCGGCGTGGACCGCTCGCGACATGCGCCCGCGACCGCGATGGCGTCCCCGGCCCGATGAACCGATCAAGGAGGACCACCATGGCATCCACCGCGTCCATCACCCCCACCCAGATCCGGGAGCCAGCCCTGGCCCGGTTCCTGTTCGCCGACACCCGTGCGTCCTGGCTGTGGCTGATCGTGCGCCTGTACATCGGGTACGAGTGGGTCAGCGCCGGCCTCGAGAAGCTGAGCTCCCCGGTGTGGACGGGTGCCAGGGCCGGCACCGCCCTGGCCGGCTTCGTCCAGGGGGCGATCAAGCAGACCGGCGGCGCCCACCCGAACGTGCAGGGCTGGTACGGCGATTTCCTCAAGAGCTTCGTGGTCCCCAACGCGAGCACGTTCTCGTACCTGGTTTCCCTCGGGGAGACGCTGGTGGGGGTCGCCCTGATCCTCGGCGCGCTCACCGGCGTCGCGGCCTTCTTCGGCATCTTCATGAACGCCAACTACCTGCTGGCAGGTACGGTGAGCACGAACCCGATCCTTGCGTTCCTGGCGATCTTCATCGTGCTGGCCTGGCGGAACGCCGGCTGGATCGGTCTCGACCGCTGGCTCCTGCCGATCCTCGGCACCCCCTGGCAGCCCGGCCGCCTCTTCGGGAGCACCGAGAAGTCAGCCGGCTGATCGATCGGGACGGCTGCACCGCCCACCCCTCCTCGCCGATGACGGCCGGGCTCCAGCCCGGCCGTCATCGTTCGTCGCGCGTGCATGCGACCACACCCCCGGCCACGGCAGTTCCCTCGACCGTGTCACCACCACCACCCCGTCCGAGCAGGCGCGAGAGGGCGAAGCCGCTCACGACCCCGTAGGCGAGCCCTCCGGCGGCCCCGACGCCCAGCGAGGCAAGCACGAGCTGCCCCGGACCGGCGCCGGCTGGCTGCGGCGGAAGCGCCGCGGCCGCGCAGATCATGGACACCCAGGCGTCGGACGCCCACGCGACGGCGCTCGCCGCGACCCACGTCCAGGCGCGAGGCAGCCCGTTCGCGGCCGCGAGCACCAGCCACTGTGCGGCGCCCACCATGAAGCCGCCCGCGAGGGGGCCGAGCGGTCCCGCGAGGTACAGGAACTCCAGCCCCGTGAGGGCCGCGATCGGCCAGATGGCGGCGGTGACCGCGAGCCACCATCCGGGTCGATGGAGGCGCGGCCGGAGGAGCAGCCACTGCGGCAGGCCGAGGATCAGGCCATACGCGATGAACGGGACGCCCCCGGTGTCGAAGGCGGCGGCAAAGGCAATGGCGCCGAACAGCGTGGCGCCCATGATCCACCGGAGGACGAACGAGCCGCCGCACCGGATCGCCCGCTGAACGGCACGTCCTCCGGGTTCTGCCGGCGTCGCAAGGAGGCGTCTGCCGGGGAGCGACATCGCGCCCAGCGCAACAGCGGCAAACCACGCCGTGGCGTCGAACCCTGGCCGGGCCAGCCAGGCGACGGCGAGCGCACACGGGAGCGCCGCGCGGACCAGGAACGACGTGGCCGCTCGTCCCGGTGCGTGGACCGCGACGAATCCTGCCTCCGGGAGGTCGCCGGGCACACGCGACGCGGGAGGACGCTGCACTGCGCCGGTCATGCCAGCCATCCTGTCCCGCTCCACCTTGCGGTCGCGGCGCATCCCGCTCCTGGGCCACGATGACCCGATCGATGCGATGCGACCAGACCGCTTCCGACCGCCGCCCCGGGACGATCGGCAGGTTCGCGCGGCGCGATGGCCGGCTCGTGGCGCCCCGTCGAGCGCGGTTCCGGCTGCCCTACACTGGGCGCCAGATGAGACGCGTGCCCGACCCCGGTCTTCACCGCACCATTTCGACGTGACTCCCGGCCGCTCCTCCCCGCGTCCACTCCGAATCGCGATCGTCGCGGCGAACACGTTCGAGCACGATTCGCGGCTGCTGCGCACGGGTCGCGCGCTGGCCGGCGACGGACACCTGGTGACGCTGCTCGCGTTCTCCGCGCCGGGCCTCCCGGCACACGAGGAGCTGGGGGAACGGTTCGACGTGCTCCGCCTCGGCGTGGATCGCCGGATCAGCGCGGCGTTCCGCCCCCTGCCGCCACGGATGCGCCGCGAGGTCACCCGGCTCCTCGGGGTTCCGGCCGGGGCGACGTCCCTGCCGCCCTCCCCGCCACGTGGCGTGGACCGGCTGCGCGCCCCGCTCCGCCGCCTGGTCGAGATCGGCGCACACGAGCGCCGGATCGGGCCGTGGCGCGACGCCGTCCTCGGGGCCGTGCCCGACGCGGACGTGTACCACTGCAAGGCGCTCATCGCGCTTCCCGTGGTCGCCGGCGCCGCCGCCCATGCGGGCGCGGCCTTCGCCTACGACCTGGCCGACCTGCACACTGAGGCGGCCCGCCTGGCACGGATGCCCGGGGCGGTGCGAGCGCTGGTACGGCGCCGGGAGGCCGGCTGGGTGCGCCGTGCGTCGCTGCTGACGGCCGTGAGCGGCGGCGTGGCACGGGAGGCCGCACGCCGGTTCCGCGTGCCGGAGCCGGTGGTGGTCCTGAACTGTCCACCGGCGTGGCGCCCCGACGAGCCGGCTCCGCCCTCCTCCGACCTCCTGCGGGACGCGACCGGGATCGCCGCAGGACGGCCCATCGTGCTGTACCAGGGCGGCTTCAGCGTGGATCGCGGGATCGAGGAGCTGATCGCCGCGCTCGATGAGGAGCCGCTCCGCAGGCTCGGGGCGGCCGTGGTGCTGCTTGGCTACGGGAGGCTGCGCGAGCGCCTCGCCGCGGAGGCCGCGCGACATCCCGGACGTCTCCACGTGCTCGATGCGGTGCCGCCGTCGGAGCTGCTCGCCTGGACGGCGTCCGCGGACCTGGGGTACGTGGGGCAGCCCGGGCGGACGCTCAACCAGCGCCTGAACCTGGCGAACAAGCTCTTCGAGAGCATCATGGCCGGTGTGCCGGTGCTGGTCGCCGAGGGCACCGAACATTGCCGGGTGGTGACGGCCGAGGCGCTGGGCGCGTGCTGCGCCATCGAGCCCGCCGCGATCGCACGGGCGGTGGCCGGGTTGCTCGAACGCCCGGCGGAGGAGCGTGCCGCGCTGCGCCGCCACTGTCGCGCGGCCGCGCTCGAGCGGTACACGTGGGAACGCCAGCAGGAGGGGCTGGTGGCGGCGTACCGGACCCTCGCGGCGCGCATCGCGCGGGGGGCGGCGCCGGGGCCGTGGGGCGGAGCCGACCGTGCCGGCCTGGTGGCGGGGGCCGCGCCGTGAGCCGGATCGTCATGTTCGTCTTCAACGACTGCACGACCGATGCACGCGTGCTGCGCGAGGCGGCGAGCCTGGCCGAGGCCGGCCACGAGGTCACCATCATGGCGCGGCCCCGGGACGTTGCCTCGACCGCGACGGAGCGCGAACGGCGCGATGGCTTCGAGATCGTCCGCATTCCGCTGCCGCAGGGCTGGAAGCGCTGGTACGTGCTCGGCCGGTATCCGTGGCGGGCCCGCGGCTGGATCCGCTTCCGCTATGCCTATGACGCGAAGCGCGGCCCCAGGGGCTGGGCCGAGGCCGTGGCGGTCACCCCGGTCGCCCTCGCGTGGATCGGATGGATGCTCGTCCGCGCCCCGTTCTACCTCGCGTTCCGGGCCCTCCGGCGCGGACGGACGCAGCCGGGCGGCGACACGCTCGACTGGCTCACGAGGTGGCGCTACTCGATCGTGGGTTGGGCCCGCGCGGCGGCCGCGGCGGCCCCTGTGGCCGATGCCTACCACGGGCATGACCTCTCGGGGCTCCCCGGGGCGGTTGCCGCCGCTGCGCGACACGGCCGGACGGGACCCGGCACGCACCCTGCGCTCGTCTACGACAGCCACGAGATCTACGTCGAGTCCGGCCGGATCGCGAAGCTGCCGGGATGGGTGCGGCGGTTCCTCGCCCGCCAGGAGCGTGTCTGGGTCGACCAGGTCGACGCGCTGGTGACCGTCAACCAGTCCCTCGCCGAGGACCTGGGGCGCCGCTATGACCCTCGCCGCGTCGTGGTCGTCCGCAACTGCCCCGCCCGCTGGGGGCCGCCCGAGCCACGCCCGAGCCTGCTGGGGAGCGCGGCCGGGATCCCCGAGGGTTACCCGATCGCGCTCTACCACGGCGGGTTCTCCGCGCATCGCGGCATGGAGGAGCTCGCCGAGGCGATCCTGCAACCGGGCATGGAGCGCGTCCACGCCGTCTTCCTCGGCTACGGCAGCAAGCGCGCGAGCCTGGACCGGCGCGCCGCGGACCCGCGCTACGGAGGCCGCCTCCACGTACTGGATGCCGTCCCGCCGCACGAGCTGCCGCCCTGGGTGGCGTCGGCGGACGTCGGCGTGATGCCGATCCAGCGCTCGACGCTGAACCACTACCTCTCGACGCCCAACAAGCTCTTCGAGAGCCTCGCGGCCGGCGTCCCGGTGGTGGTGAGCGACTTCCCCGAGATGCACCGCATCGTCCTGGCCGATCCGGACGCCCCCCTCGGCGCGACCTGCGACCCGGCCGATCCGGCGAGCGTGGCGCGCGCGATCCGATCGATCCTGGACCTCCCGCCCGATGAGCTGGCCGGCCTGCGCCGGCGTTGTCTGCGGGCTGCCCACGAGCGGTACAACTGGGAGACCGAGGTCGCGCGGCTGACCGGGCTCTACCGCGAGCTGGTGGGCGACGGCGGACGGTGATGGGCGGCCAACCCTCCCCGGGACCTCGCGTCATCCTCCTGTTCGCCAGCACCGCCGAGCACAACTCGCGGGCGTTGCGCATGACGCGGACCAGATCGG
>JAJYNP010000196.1 GCA_021786265.1 Chloroflexota bacterium | reverse complement strand
CGATTGCCAGCGCCGCCCCTGCGACGGACCCGAGGACGACCAGCGTGGCAAAGCCGGCGGGGAGCTGCTGCCGGGCAGCCGCCCACCCGAATGCCGGCAGGAGCGGCAGGCCCAGGGCGTATGGCAGCCAGGACCAGGCCGTACGGTTCAGCCACGCGTCATAGGCGAGCCCGGTGGCGAACCCGCCGGCCGCGACCGCGGCGGGAAGCGGTCCCAGGGCCCGGGCCACGACCAGTCCACCGATCCCGGCGAGGATCGCATAGCCCGTGGCGAACCGACGTCCGACGCGACCGGACGGCAGGGGCTTCCCCGGCTGGGCCAGCCGGTCGTGCCCGACATCGAACAGATCGTTGGCCGAGCCGATCGACGTCTGGATGAGACCCATGGCGAGCGCCACTCCGCAGCTGGTCGCCACGCCGGCGCCGGCGACGATCGCCACCGCGGCCGCAGCGACGGCGTCGAGTGCGGAGGGGAACGGGTGGAGCAGAGCGAGCGGCGCGGGCAGGACTGGCCGGGAGCCACCCGTCGGCGATGGCAGGCGGGGGCGGAGGCGATCCGGCTCGGACGTCACGGCTGCAGGTTCCCGGGCCGGAGGCGCGGTTGGGACCTCGTCAGATGTAGGTGATCTCCTCGAAGTTCTCAACGAGATACTCGATGAGCCGTTGCCGTCCGTCCGCCAGCTCGCGACGGATTCCGGGCACCAGGCACCAGAGCTCGATCGCCGGCACCATCAACTCGCCGTCCGCCGTGCGGCCCAGGGTGGCCGGCGCGCCTCCCCCCGAGGCGAACACGCGTTCGAAACCGACCTCGTCGATCCGCGTCGCGCGAAGGAAGTCGCGGATCACGCGGCGCACTCCGATCCGGATCGACTGGTCCCGCATCAGTTCCTGGGCCCAGCTGTCGACCTGATCGTCGGACTGCTCCTCGAGCCGTCGGCGGTACTCGGTCGGGTCCGGGGCAAGTCCGGTCGCGCCGCTCACTGGTGCTCCTCCTGGGATGTCGGCCGGCATTATCGCACGCGCCCGGCCGCTGATGGCCCGGTGCAATGCCGTTCCCCCTCGGGCGTCGACAGCCACTCGTCGAAACGCATCCGCCACATGGCGCCACGCCCCCCCGGCGCCGTATTTGTGAGCGGCGTGCAAGTCGGAACACGTGCGCGTGCCTTCGCCCCGTGCCGGGTCCCGCGGTAGCGTGCACGTGCCGGGAACAGGCGCCGGCCCCGGCCGCGGGCACGCGGCATGTCAGACCGAGGGTCTCATGGCGGCTCTGGTGGCGAGGGAGGATCACGGGCAGCCGCGGGTGGTCACGGCGAACGTGCGTGCCGTTCCGCGGCGCGGTGTGGCACGCGGCCGGGGGGCGATGCTCGGCGTCGTCCTCGTCGTGGGCGGCCTGGTCGCGGGATGTGGCGCGGCAGCGACCCCCTCCCCCGCCTCCTCGGGCACGCCGGCGGGCGCGCCGGCCTCGAGCGGCATCCCGTCCGCGTCGCCAGCCGTCGGTGGCGCCGCGTCTCCCGGGGCGGCCACCCAGCAGCCCGGAGGCGCGACCTCCGCCCCGACCTCAGTCGGGGCCCCCGGGCAGCCCTCCGCGAGCGGAGAACAGGGGCTGACGACCGGCTCGACCGCCACCGCGGGAGTGTCGACTGCAGCCGTCGACACCGCGGCGGAAGCGACCGCGCTGCAGTCGCAGTTCGTCAACGTGATCCACCGGGTCAACCCGTCGGTCGTCCTCATCGAGACCAGCAGCGGGCTCGGGTCGGGGATCGTGTTCGACTCGCGCGGCGACATCGTGACGAACGCGCACGTCGCGGGCAGCTCGACGTCCTTCAGCGTCACCCTGGCCACGGGCCGCACCGTCAAGGGGACGCTGGTCGGTGAGTTCGTGCCCAACGACATCGCCGTGATCAAGGTCTCCGCGACGGGCCTGCAGCCCGCCACGTTCGGGGACTCGTCGAACCTGGCCGTCGGCGACATCGTGCTGGCGATGGGCAACCCGCTGGGCCTGCAGAGCAGCGTGACCGAAGGGATCGTGAGCGCGCTCGGACGGACGGTCTCCGAGCCGAACGGGGCCGCCCTCCCGGACGTCATCCAGACAAGCGCCGCGATCAACCCCGGAAACAGCGGTGGCGCGCTCGTCGACCTCAACGGGCACGTGGTCGGCATCCCGACGCTCGCCGCGTCCGATCCCCAGATGGGGGGTGCGGCCGCAGGCATCGGGTTCGCGATCCCGGGCAACATCGCCCGGGACCTGGCGAGCCAGATCATCCGGTACGGCAAGGTCATCGACTCGCACCGCGCGTTCCTCGGCATCGAGAGCGCCGACCTGTCGGCCGGCGGAGGCGCACTGGTCTACTCCACCGTGGCCGGGGGACCGGCCGCGAAGGCCGGCCTGGTGGCAGGTGACATCATCACGGCGGTAGACGGGCAGCCCACGCCATCGGCGGGCACCCTGGCGGCGGTGCTGGCGGGGCTCAAGCCGGGTCAGACGGTCCCGGTCAACGTCACGCACCAGGATGGAAGCCAGTCGACGGTGCGCGTGACGCTGGGGCAACTGCCCGGCTGATCGACGCGATCCGACACCCGAGGGAGGCGGCTCGACCGAGCGGTAACAGCCGCCCGACTGCACGCAGGAGACGCTGCGCCGCGCGATCAGTTGCGCACGGAAGCTGACGGTGAACCACGACCGGGGCTCGGCCACCCCACAGCGGGATTCAGCGGCGCGATCACGACACCGGACGCGCGGGCCGAAAGCCTTGATTCGAGGTGCCATGTGGCCCAGCATGGTAGGCCGTATGGCCCTCCGGATCGCACCGGGGGAGCGAATAGACCTCCCAGGAAAGCCCGGCACGACCCCATGGACGAGGCCCCGGTGATTCGCCCGATGCCGTTGCTGCGCGACAGCGCTGGTCCGGCCGATGCGCCCGCCGCGTGGGGCGCTGTGGGCCCGGGGCCGAGGATCGCGCTCACCCTGGCGGCTCTCCCGGGCACGGGAGTTGCCCGACCCTGGGGAGGTCCGCAGCGCGACCCGTGACTGGCAGCGGCTCCGGATTCGTCGGACGGTCCCGGGAGCTCGAAGCGTTGCGCGCCCTCGGGTCGCTCGCCGCGAGCGGGCGAGCGGCAGGAGCGGTTGTCGTTGCTGAACCCGGGCTGGGCAAGTCGCGGCTCCTGGCGGTGGCCGTGTCGCAGATCCCGATGCCGGTCCTTCGCGTGCAGGGCTATGAGCCGGGGCGCGAGATCGCCTTCGCAGCGGCCGGCGGCCTCCTCCGCGAGTTGGCGCGCGCTCGGGCGGCCGGCGGCCGGCTCGAGGCGCTGCTCGTCGGCGACGCCGGCGCCTCGGGCGCGTTCGAGACCGTCCGACTCTTCGAGGTCGCGTTCCGCTGCCTCGCGGAGCTCGCCCCGCTCGCCATCCTCGCCGACGATCTGCAATGGGCGGATGCCGAGACGCTCGTCCTGCTGCAGTACCTCGTCACCGCGGCGCGGGCCGAGCGTGTGCCGCTGCTCCTCCTCTGCGCCAGCCGTCCGTCGGAGGTGCTGGAGCCGTTCGCCGGCGGCCTGCGTGACCTGCTGACGGCCGAGGATTTCCGGCGGATCGAGCTCGTGCCTCTGGCGCATGACGATGGCATCGAGCTCGTCGCACTGCTTGCGCCCCGCTTGGACCACTATGCCGCCGAGGAGCTGTGGCGCCGGGCACGAGGCTCGCCGTTCTGGCTGGCCGCCCTGGCAACCGGGAGCAGTGGCGGGCCGGACCTGGGGCAGCTGATCGGCAGCCGCGCCGCCGGCCTCGAGGTCGACGCCCGCCGCCTGTTCGCGCTGTTGCTCGTGGCCGGTGAGCCGCTGGCTGTCACGGACCTCGCGGAGATCCTCGGCTGGCCCGAGGAACGCACGCGACTGGCGGGTCACAACCTGGTCAACCGCGGCCTGGGGCTCATGAACGGCACGCTTCGCGTCGCCCACGACCTGATCCGCGAGTCCGCCTCCGGCGGGCTGCCCGAGTCGGAGCGTCGGGGGCTGCACCGCCGGCTCGCCGGGTGGCTTGAGAACTCGGCCGGCGAGGACGTGCGAGAGCTGTCGCGCGCGCTGGAGCACAGACTGGCCGCGGGATTGCCGGCCATCGAACTCGCGCTGCGCATGGCCCGCTCGCCCCAACGGCGACTGCTCGGCGGCGAGGGTCTTTCGACGCTGGCGACCATCGCCGACGGTGCCACCGACAGCAGTGGCGCGCTCCTTCGACGCGCTGTCGCCGGGCTGGCCAGCGAGCTCGGCCAATGGGACATGGCCTTCGAGCGTTGGGCCGAGCTCGCCAGCCGTCTCGGAGGTGATGCCCAGCGCGCCGAGGCTGCGCTCGCCGCGGCGACGGCCGCCTTCCGACTCGGTCGCCCCACCGAAGCGCACGCGTTCGCCCGGCAGGCACGCGCAGCTGACGGGGCGGACCCGGTCGTCACGATCGAGGCCGACTGCCGCGATGTTCAGGCCTTCAACTGGCTGGAGGGCCGCCCCGCCGACGCACAGCCGCTCGCAGACCGGGCGGCGAAAGCCGCCGAGGCACTGGTCGAGCGCGCGGGCGGCGTGGACGCCCTCGGCGACGCGGCCTGCGACGCCTACGTCAGGGCCCTGCGCGGGCGGCTCGACCTCGCCATCCGCCGGGCCGACGCCGAGACGGTTGCCACCTGCGCCGAGCTCATCGAGCAGGCGGCTCGTGACCCCGCCGACGTGCTCGCCGCAGCCTCCGATGCGATCTTCTCCATGCTTCAGTTCGAAGGCCTCGCCAGAGCTGCGGAACCGCGAGCAGTTCGGGCGCTCGAGGAGGCCCGCCGGCTCGCGCTCCCCAGCCTGGAGGTCGAGGCGACGCACTGGGCGGCATGGATCGCCCAGCACCGAGGGCGCCTCGACGAGGCGGCCGAACTCATGCGTCAGACGACGGTGCTCGCCGAGCGCGTGGGGCCGCCCCGGCGGTTCACGCTCACGCAGCTGCGCGCCGTCGCGCACAGCGTCGAGGCGAGTCGCGGCGACTGGCGACACGCCGTTGCGGGGATCGAGCAGGCGATGGCGGCCGAGCCCAACCCGCACTTCCGGCTGATCATCCGCATGCTCCACGTCTGGCTGCTGGGCCGGTTCGCCGCCCCCGGATCGGTCCGGCTCGAGGCGGTGCTGGAAGCGTTTGAGCCGGACATCGAGGCTGCCGGCTGCGGCCGCTGCCAATGGGAGTCCGTCCTGCACGGGGCCGAGGCCGCCGCCCGGCTCGGCAGCATCGACCTCGCCGAGGCGCAACTCCGCGACTGGGACGCTGCGCAGCCGCGACCGCGGCCCGGTCCGGCAGCGCGCCGGGCGTACGTGGCGGCGCTGGTTGCCGCGTCGCGCGACCCGGAGGTCAGCCTCCCGCTGTTCGATCATGCGGCCGGGCTGGCCGAGG
>JAJYNP010000302.1 GCA_021786265.1 Chloroflexota bacterium | reverse complement strand
CGCCGCCGGGGCGTGCTTCTTCGGTGTTGGTTCGGGCCCAGGCTCCACCGGCGGCGGCCAGACCCCCGAGAGGTATGAGTGCATCGCCGCCGCGGCGCGCTTCCCGTCGCCCATGGCGAGAATGACCGTTGCCGCCCCGCGGACGATATCGCCGCCGGCGAAGACGCCGGGCATGCTCGTCATTCCGTACTCGTCGGCGACGATGCAGCGCTACCGGTTGACTCATCGTCAAGGTCGCCCTGACGACTCCTCGAGATAGGGCCTCAGCGTCTCGCCGGAGGCGCCGATGGCGCCAGCGTCTGTCAGTGGTCATGAGACCCAGGTCGCGACGACGAGGCCGAGCACCGCAAGCGCCCTCGCCAACCCGTCCTGGAGACCAGGCCACCCCGACCCCCGCCGGCCATAGGGTTTTCCCCATGGTCGGCCGAGGGTTCTCCCCCTTCCACGGGGCCGATCCCGGTCATGGGTTCATGTCAATAGCACCCCGCGGAGGTAGACGTGACACGGATCGACGGCAAGTCGGCCCTCTCTGCCCTCGCCCTGTTCCTTGGTCTAGTGCCAGTCTACGCACCCGCGGCCGGGGCGGCGAGCGAGCCGGTCATCGAGGCCGATCTCGAGGGGTCGGCCGATCCCCGCGGTCGAGGTCGGGCGCCACCACTGCGAGGACTTCGACTTCCCGCGGATCCACTGCTACCGGCAGGCGGCTGAGCTCGAGCGGGCGGTCGCGGGCCGCCGCGCGGCTCCGGCGCCGTCAGGCCCGGGGTCGCGCGTGACGACCACGGCGACCGGCTACGTGCCCGCGTTGCGGGTTTTCACGCAACGCAGATTGCGGGGGATCCTGCTCGACCGGCCGACCGCTCGGGGTCATCCTGTCACTTCGCCGACCTCGGGGTCATCGGCTGGAACGACCGGATCAGCTCGTTCGAGGGCCAGGCAGGCAACGGCGGCACGTTCTTCGAGCACATCTACAGGGGCGGGTTTGCCTATCCGTTCAACGCCTATGAGCAGGTCACCTCCGTTGGTGACGCTTACAACGACACGTTCAGCTCGGTGAAGCCGCGGTGACTCGACCCATCCGAGGCCGCGTTTCTACGGATGTAGGAGGGCACATCCCATGGGACCCTAGCAGCGTCGCGTCCGTCGCCCGAACGTCTTTCGGACGTCCCACACACCTCTGGAGGGAGTGTCTCGTGCGGAAGTTCCTTGTGGTCGTGGTCGCGGCCAGCCTGCTCATCCTGTCAGCTGCGCCCGCGAACGCGGGCGCGCCCAACGAGGCCGCCATCAAGGCAGAGATCGATGCCTACATCGTTGCCCATCCGATGGATTTCGAGGCGATTGACGCCCTCGTCGCCCGCTACCGCGGGCAGCACATCACCATCCGCACCCCAGGGATCGACCGCGTCCTGACGGCCACCGAGGCCGCGCAGCTCGTAAGGGCGCGGTCGTCCAGCGATGTCGGGATCATGAGCGGCATCCCTGCGCCCCAGATCTACATCACGAACGTGCCGATCTCGGGTGGCGCCCAGTTCTGGGGCACCTGGGATTTCCCGGATGCCTGGGCAGGACAGGGCGCCCCGGTCGACATCGCGGCACAGACCTTCTCGACCGACCCCTGCACGCGAATGCAGAACGGTGCGATCTGGACCTACAAGGTTACGGGCGGCCAAACGTACCTCGGCTCCACCCGCTCGACGGTGCCCAACGCAAACTGGGTCTGGGACGTCGCCGATTACGTCTCGGGTTTCGAGAACCAGGCCGACCGCGGAACGACCCGTGTGGAGATCGTGTGTTCCCTCGCTTGCAGTCCTGGGCTCATCAACGTCGGCGCCGCCTTCGACTACGAGGCCAACCAGGGATCGGGCTCCATCGTCGGCATCTCGATCTCGTTCGGCCTCTTCTCGGTGACCTACTCGGGCTTGATGCTCCACGACCACTGGGGCACGGACCCGCTCTGGGTCTACATCTAGGTCTCGCTGCGCGAAACGCCCGAGCGTCGAACGCCCGGGCGTTTCGCCCTACCGGTGCCTGAAAGCGGGCAGCGGCGGAATTGTGTGAGGGGCCAAGCCGCGAGCGTCCAGCGCTGCCGGGCGGAAGAGGGAGTAGCCAGTGCCGACCAGCATCTCTCCACCTCGGTCGCGTCGGCGTCGAGGAGTTGTGATTTGGGACTCGGGGCGAGTCGGCCGATGGTGGCTTGGCCGGATAGGTGCAGATCTTGACAGGGGAGGTCCGAGACTGGCAGCAATGAGACGTTGCTGTCGGTACCATGGCTACTGGAGTCACCGGAGACGGTCGGCAGCGTGGCGTTCGGCACATTGCTCGCGACTCAAGGCGCCCAGCGATGGCTCGCACAGAGAGGGACACGCCCTCGGCGCACTCAAATAGATACTGGAGCTGGAGATGCTGCACGGACGACGCCTGTTCATCGCGGCGTTGATCGCCGTCTTCCTTGTTGGGTCCGTCATCAACGCGGTCGGGCCGTTCGCCCCGCACCCGCAGCTCTCCTACGCCGCGTTCCTCGCTGACTTCCGCGGCGGCAAGGTCGGGCACATCTCAAAGTGGCGCGATCGCTTGGAGGTGACCGAGGCTGACGCCTTCTACCTGGTCGTGGTGCCCCCGGATCGTGACCTGTCGTTGGACCTGACCGCCGAGTACGCCGCAACCCCTGTCGGCTTTAGCTATGAGGGAATCCCCGACGACTGGCTCACGCAATTCACCCCGTGGGTCCCGGCACTTCTCGCGTTGGCGGGTTTGGTCCTGTGGCTGCCGGCGGCGCGCTTGCGGCGAATCGGCAGATCAGGTTCAGAAGCGGAGAGGATTGCCTCATAGCCTACACGTCATCCTCGCGCGCTCGCGGGTCGGGCAGCAGGAACCGTGCCGAGGCGCGCGGTGACGTGGCGAACGGGCACCCGAGTGAATCGGTGGAACGTCTCGGTTGGGACGTTGGCTCAGCAGCGTCGCCCTGGATTTGGGGGGTGTTCGGCGGGTCTTCGGCAGCGGCCGCGATCTGGCACAGGACTGTCTAGCGCCGTGAGCTCGGGGTATTCCGCGTCATGTTGTTCGGTCCGGAAGATGCCGTCCCACATGTCCGACGACGAACGTCCGCTCGTCCTTGAGCTCGAACCAGTAGATCCGGTTCACCTCGGACCGAACGGAGCCGGCAAGAGCACTACCCTCCGCATTCTCCTGGGCTTGGTAACTCCAACTGCCGGCGAGGTGCGTTTGTTTGGTGAACCGATCAACAAGACTGGACGATCGATGGACCGGGTGGGTGCCTCCGTCGAGGGCCCGGCGCTCTATCCGCATCTGACCGTGGCGGCGTTGGGTTCATGGACTATCCTGAGCATCGGCGTACTCCTCCTGCCGGCGCGAGCCGGCGCTTCGAGATCGGTTACTCGGGAGGGTACGCCGCCTCCGTGTCCGGGATGCTCATCCACAACATCTGGTTATAGCTCGGTCCAATCCGCGTGATCGGCATGTGGGTCACGACCTTCGGAAACGATGGCGGTGACAGTGGCGCTCCCATGACGAACAACGGAACGCTACTGGGTGGCGTCTTGAGCGGAAGCATCAATAACAAGGCGAACACGATCTACTCAACGGTCGATCACGTTCAACAGCAGGTCGGGATCGTCCCGTGTTACACCGCGTCCTGTCCGTGATGGTCCCGCTCGCGGCGAGCCTCGTTCTGGCGAGCTGTGTGGGAAATCGGGTTGACTCCTCATCCGCCCCGAGTCTCGTGATTTCCTCCGGTGATGCACCGTGCGCTGGGGAGGAAGTTCCAGCCCTCCGGATCGACATCGCAGACGATGGTTCCGTACTTGGCACCGTGCTGCCGACCACGCCCGACCCCGAGAGTTCGCCGAGCAGTTTCATGCTTGCCTGGCCAGCAGGATACAGCCTCATCAAGGACGATGACGGCGTGGCTGTCGCCGACGGCGACGGCATACGGGTCGCGCGGAGTGGAACGGTTCTGCGTCGCTGGCAAGTGTGCCGCGGGGCGGGAGATCTCCTGACGATCCAAGGGCCTCCCCCAGCCGTGTCTCCCCCGTAGGGCAGCCGTCCAAGAGGCGCTGGCGCGATCCTCGCGATGAGGCGGCCGCTCGCGCTCATCGTTGCGGTCGGGTTCTTGCTGGCTGCGTGCAGCCCGATCACGCCGCAGGCCGCCGCGCGGTCGCTCGGCGTGTCCCCGGCGGCACTGGTCGACATCGGAGACGCATTCGCTGCCGCTGTACCCGCGGGCGGAGGTGTCACGGTGGCGGTGGTGTTGAAGACCGGCGGCGAAGTGCGGATCCTCACGAGTGCGCCGGGTCACCCTGGTCAGCCGAGTGCGCACCTGCTCTCGTACGGCGGTGCCGACCCGAGAGCCTTCAACACGTTCTTCTACGGCACTGCCGACGAGGCGACGAGCCGCGTCATCGTCGGCTTGCCGGGCGGTCGCGGCGGCCAGGTCGTGGCGGGCGCCTGGCTCGTGGCGATCCCAGCGTCGGATCTGGCGCCCGACGACATCTCGTGGCGGTTCATCGGGCTGGACGGGGCGACGATCCTGTCGGGCAGCGGGATCTTCCCGCCTGACGCCTGACGCCGCCGGCAACGGGTCGATGGGGATGTTCGACGCTCGATAGGAGGCGAAACAGATGCGAGCCAGGAGGGCCCTGTTCGTCGGCCTCGCCGCGTCATGAGAGCGAACGATCTCGACTCCTTTCTCGCGGCGCTGCCGCGCCTCGATGTCGCCGAACTCCTTGAGCTGACTGCGACGCACGGGGCGATGGATCCGGGGGTCCTCGAGGCGGCGCGGGCCGCCGTCAGGACCGCGGCCGCCCGCGAGCACCACACCGATGACCTCGACCGGCTTCGGGCAGTCATCGTCTGATGGGCGAGGGGGCCGAACGACAGCGCGCGATGGATCGGCGAGACGGGCCTGGGCGACCTGCTCCTCACCGACGTCCGGCGCGGGCGGCGGACACGGTCGTCGACATTGCCTCCGCACCCCTCCTCGGCGACGCGATCGACCCGGCCGCACGCGTGCCTGTTGGGATCGTGGCGGGCTGCGCCCGAAGCGGGTTCGTTTCGGTAGGTCGGTTAGCGCCTCCGACTCAGCCGGCGGCCGCCCCGGCCGCCACGTGCTTCTTCGGCGCCTCCGGTTCCGGCTCGGGCTCGGCCGGCGGCGGGTAGACGCCCCACAGGTACGAGTGGATCGCCCCCCGCGGCGCGCTTCCCGTCGCCCATGGCGAGGATGACCGTCGCGGCACCCCGGACGATGTCGCCGCCGGCGAAGACGCCGGCCATGCTCGTCATCCCGAACTGGTCGGTCTCGATGTAGCCCCACTGGTTGACCCGCAGGTCCGGCGCGGTCGAGGTCAACAGCGGATTCGACCGGGTCCCGATCGCCACGACGACCATGTCGGCCGGGATGACGAA
>JAJYNP010000234.1 GCA_021786265.1 Chloroflexota bacterium | reverse complement strand
GGCCCCAGGTGACCGTCCAGCATCCGCCGGCGAGAGGCACGAAGCCTCCACCCAGCGCAGACACCGGAGACGGCGCCGACGCCATGGTGACGAGCTTCGCGACCTGGAGCTCGGCGAGCACCTGCTGCTGCTGGGTGGGCGACAGCGCCTCGAAGGCCGTGCGCGCGTCGGGCGCCGCGGCGAGATCGCGGATCAGCCGATCCGCGGACGGCCCGGCGGCGACGACGCTGGCGGGCAGCGCGAGGGTCAGGCCGATCGCTAGGGCGAGCAGGGCGTAGACGGCCCGTAAACGTGATCTGTTCATGGATACGCCTCTCCTTCGAGTTCGATGCGCCGTAACCGCGCGCCGCGATGGCTTCGATCCAGGATGCGCGAGAACGGGTCTATGGACCCCGGCATCACCCCCTCCAGCACTCGTCGCGTGCTGCCATGTTCGGCACGCTTTATAGTTGGGTAGACTGCAGCCAACGGGAATCGGCGATACCGATGGACTTCCGTCAGCGATACCGATGAACCCCGCCTCGTCCGGCCCCGCGCCGGGCTCCGGGCTTCCTGCTCGCAGGTCCGTCGACCTCTCGGTCCTCACCCGTGCCGAGCGCGATGTCGTGGGGCTCGCCCTCGACGGCCTGTCGGTGCGCGAGATCAGCGAGCGCCTCGTGGTGTCCGAGTCCACCGTGCACACGCATCTCACCCACGTCTATCAGAAGCTCGGGGTGAAGGGACGACTTGACCTCCTCGCGCTCTCGCGGTCACCGCAGGAGGTGCCGCAACCCCTCGCGCTCGCGACGCCGCGGGCCGGTCGTGCGGGGGGGCTCGAGGCGGGCATCGCGATCGCTGCCATCGGGATCCTCGTCGCCCTCGTCCTGCCCATCGCCGCCGTCGGGATAGCTCCGATACTGCTGGTCGCCGCCGCAATCACGGCGCGCGAGCGGTCGCTCGGCCTCGCCGGCGCTCGGCTGCCGCTCCTCGTTGGAGCGTGCGCCTGCCTCGTCATCGCTCTGGCGGGTTTCATGTTCGTACGCGTGGCCGTTTGAGGCTCACCTCGCCCCCCTTCTCCGCGTTCTCGTCGCTCATCCTCAAGCGCGCCATCCGCGGATTCGACGGTCACGAGCTCGACGGGCACCTCTGCCTGGATGCGGCGGGTATCAACGAAGTCGGCCACGGCCCGAGTGGCCTCTTTCGGGGGCATGTGGCGCCGGAGGAGCGCGGTGACATCGGCGGCTGGAGGACCGCCCCGGTCCCCTGATTCTTGCGGGCGGGCGGCATGCCGAGCGCCTGGGGCACGACGCGTGTTCGCACCGCGCGAAGTCCGACGCGTCGCCACGACCTCTTCTGCCTCTGGGACCGGTGGGGGTCAAGGCGGCCGAAGAGTGGGGACTCGACGCCAATGCCCTGCGCGACCGAGTTGTCGAGCTCGCAGAGCGAGCACCAGATGCATTCGCCAGCGTCGCTACCCGCCTGAACTGCAGGAACGCGCCGTCCGCCTGGTCCTCGAACGGATCGAGCAGGCCGGCGAGCGCCAGGGTGCTGTCTCCAGAGTCGCCCGCCAGCTTGGGCATCGGCACC
Organism: Chloroflexota bacterium; assembly: GCA_021786265.1. The sequence goes on along the minus strand of JAJYNP010000234.1, from coordinate 3,898 downwards.
GAGTCGCTGCGTGCCTGGGTGCACCAGGCCGAGATCGAGGGCCGCCGCCGAGCCGGGCTGACCAGCGAGGAGCGGGCCCGGATGAAAGAGCTCGAGCGGGAGAACCGCGAGCTGCGGATCGACGAGTACCGCACCTCGTACGCGGGGTCGAGCCGATCTGCCGGACCCTGGCGGTCGCCCCGTCGAGTTACTACGCGGCCAAGACCCGCCCGCCCTCGGCGCGGAGCCTGAACGACGCCAGTGTCAATCAAGCTGGTCATCGAGCTCGTCCACCGGGCGAACTTCGGGGTGTACGGGGTGCGCAAGGTCTGACGCGCCCTGCACCGGCTGGGCGTCGAGGCCGGGCGCGACCAGGTCCACCGCCTGATGCGCGAGGTCGGCCTCCAGGGGGCGACGCGCACGAGGAAGATCCGCACCACGCGGCCCGCGGTCGTGGCCACCCGTCCGGCCGACCTCGTCGAGCGGGTGTTCACGGGACCCGCGCCGCCTCTGGGCGGCGGACGCGACGTATGTCTGGACGGTGCGGGGCTTCTGCGCCACCGCCTTCATCATCGACGCCTTTTCCCGGCGGATCGTGGGCTGGAGGGTGCTGGCCCGCCTGCGCGCCGAGCTTGCCCTCGATGCCCTGGTGATGGCGATCTGGGCCCGCGCCCCGGACCTCGCTGGCCTCGTCCACCACTCCGATCGCGGGGTGCAGTACCTCTCCATCCGCTACACCGAGCGCCTGGCCGAGGTCGCAGCGGTGGGCTCGGTGGGCTCCAAGGGCGACTGCTGGGCCAACGCGGCGGCCGAGTCGGTCAACGGGCTGTACAAGGCCGATCCACGAGGCCTGCGGCTACCTGCCGCCGGCCGAGTTCGAGGCTGCCTACCATGTCCGGAAGGATGTGACCCCCGCCGCCCGATTCCAACCGTCAGGGTCTCCACGAAAGCCAGTACGGTTCATAGCCAGGCTGCGCCCAGGGGACCCACGCGTCTCGTTACGGCTGTCGCCAAACGCGCGGCACGCTGTGTCCGCGGCTCGCGCAGCGGCCGCACTCTCGTCAGCAGATCCGCCCGCGGCCGCCCCTCGGCGCACGCGGCCCAGCCCACGAGGTCGGGGCGCGGGCCAAAGAGGACGACGACGCGCTCCGGCCGCGGCCGCGCCGGTCGCAAGCCGCCGTCGGTGCGCAGGCCGCCCGCGGTGCCCGGCTGGAGCGCGGCGGACGGTGCGACGAGCCCGCGCACCCGGCGGAGGCGCAGTCGGCGCGCCTCGATCTGGCAGGCCGGGTAGGTCGCCGCGTCGCCGGTGAGCTCGGCGATCAGGAGGGCCGGGCGCGCCCAGGACAGGTGGGGGCTCTCGACCGCCCACAAGCTGCCCACGACGCCGGCGAGATCGGCTGGGTCGGCGATCCCCTCGTGGCGCAGGAACTCGGCCCACGCGCCGTCGGGCGTCTCGGCCAGGTAGTGCACGGGGCCCTTCCCCGCCCCGTGCCAGCGCGCGGGCGGCTGGACCCCGGTCTTCCGCAGGAACGGGAACCGCGGGTCGACGTGCCGGAAGCCGATCACGTCGCGGCGCTCGCGCTGGCGAGGACGGCCGCGAGCACGCGCACCCGCGCGGCGTCGGGATCAACGGGATCCCAGTCGATGTCCAACACCTCGCGTGGCGAACGGCCATCGAGCTGGGCACGCGGGCGCTCGAACCAGCGTCGGATGCCGAAGCCGTTGTAGGCGCCGGCGAGGCCGGACAGTCCCGACCCTCCTGTCCGCCAATCTTCAGGCGGGCACTGCCGCCCCCGGCCGCCTATGCGGTCGCGCCGCCCTGCGGGACGCCCCAGTTGTTGCGTAACGATCATCGGGGGAAACGTATGCGCGATGTTGCGCGTCGGATGAGGCGGTTGCATCCCGGGCGGACACGTCGCGAGTGCCGGGAGTGGCGTCCGGCCCGCCAGGCGTGCGTGGAGGCGGCCGGCGGGAGCGGCGCGCGGGCGGTGCCGAACCCAGGGCGCCGCTCCAGAGGCTCCAGGTCGTGCATACGGTTCCCCGGGGTGAAAGTTACGCAACGAAACGGCGCGGATTCGTGGATACGTTGCTGGGGATGCAAGCGGCGCAAGAAGCAGCCGGCCCGGCACTTCGACCCGCTGCTCTATACGGGTTACGTAGCCCTGGGCACCGCGCGCGTCCCCGCTTGGCTGCACCTCGACGAGACAGACGCCGACGAGACGCAGATGCGCGCCTCGGACGTGGACAGCCTCATAGCCTCGCGGTCCATGATGCGCACGCTGCCCGTGGTCCCCTCCCCCACGCGTGCCGGATAGTCGAAGGTGGGACGCGGCGCCGGCGGCGCCGGACGTCGGCCGAGCGAGCTCGCCGATCGAATGCCATGAAAAGGAGCCCCGCCGGTGACAACCTTGGGTTCTCAAAGGAACCAGCACCGGGGAGGCCCCACACGATGTTGTACGCCGGATTGGACCTGTCACGCCAGCGGCTTGATGTGCACGTGGTCGACGAGGAAGGCCAGACCGTGGAGGTGACCGCGGTCCGCCCGGACGCGGACGCCCTGCGCACGCTTGCGGCTCGAGTGTCGCGCCAGGGGGAGGAGGTGAGCGCGGTGATCGAGTCGATGACCGGCGCCCGCTTCGTGCACGACACGCTCGAGCGCTACGGCTGGGACGTCGCGATCGCGGATGCCGTGAAAGCCAAGGGCCTCGCCCCACTCGCCGCCAAGACCGACAAGATCGACGCTCGGGTCCTCGCCGAACTCGCCCGCCGGGACCTGGTCCCCGAGATCTGGCTGCCCACCCCAGGGGTGCGTGCCGAGCGGGAACGGGCAAGGTTCCGCCTCCATCTCGTGCGTCACCGGACGGCCTTGAAGAACCGCATCCACGCCACGCTCATGACCTTCGGTCATCCGGTCTCGGTCAGCGACCTCTTCGGGGTGAGCGGCCGGGCGCTCCTGGAGCGGCTGGCCATTCCCGAGCCGTGGGCCACCAGCACCCTGACCAGCCTGCGCCTGGTGGACGAGCTGACCATCGAGATCGACGCCGCCGAGCGAGAGCTCCAGACCCTGGGCGCCGACCACCCGGCCATTCCCCTCCTCATGACGGTGCCCGGCGTCGGCTGGGTCCTGGCCTACACGATCGCCTCCGAGATCGGCGACATCGCGCGGTTCGCCAGTCCCAAGAAGCTCGCCGGGTACACTGGGTTGTGCCCGCTCGTGCGGCAGTCCGGCGGCAAGGACCGGCGCGGGCCGCTCGCCAAGGACGGGCCGAAGTACCTGCGCTGGGCGCTCATCGAGGCCGCCACCCACGCCGCCCGCGACCCCCACTATCGCGATCGCTACGAGCGCACGAAGCAGCGCCTGGGCCGACAACGCGGCGCCAAGGTCGCTCGGGTCGACCTGGCTCGCCAGCTGGCCGAAGCCATCTGGCACGTCCTCACGAAGCACGAACCCTTCGCCCCGGCAGGCCCCGCGACGCACCTGGTCGCTTGACGACCCCCGTATGGAATTGGGCCGCCGGCGCAGCCTCCCACCCCGACCTTGTCCTTCCGCACCGAGAAGGCCATAGAGAGATGAGCGCTGCTCGATCCTGCCACCAGCCTGCTGGTCCCTGAAACCAGCCCGGGTTCGATCATCAGGAGCGAACCCCCTTGACGGCGGGGCTCCCTTTCATAGAGAGAGACATTGTGCAACAGGTGGCTGGAGGCCGGCCCCGTCGGCCGGCGACTCAGAGCTGCCGGTAGCGCGGCCCCTCCCCGCCCTCCGGCGGCGTCCAACGGATGTTGTCCTGCGGACACTTCACGGTGCACGTCATGCAGTGCAGACAGTTCGACGGGCTGAGCACGATCCGCTCGCCGCTCCAGCGGTAGACCTCGCCGGGACAGAAGTGCGTGCAGGCGGCCTCGTCCGCCGTCCCACACG
>JAJYNP010000188.1 GCA_021786265.1 Chloroflexota bacterium | reverse complement strand
GCGGGCGGCAGCGTTGTCGCGGGCGACCTCGAGCCAGACCAGCCGGTGCCCGGTCGCAAGCGCGGCCCGGGTCGCGATGGTCGTGATCAGCGTCCCGTACCCGCGGCGCCGTGCCGGTGGCACGACGCCCACCCCGTCGAGGCAGGCCAGCCCCCCGAACGTCCAGAGGCGTGCGGTCCCGACCGGCTCTTCGGCGATGCGGGCGACGTAGGCACGCAGCCGACCGGCCGCGAGCGCGCGCTCGATCGCGGCCAGGCGCGCCTCCGCGAGCGACCCTTCGAGGCCGAACACGGCACGCTCGAGGGCCTCGTATGCCGGCGCCGTCGGGCGGGTGACGGCCTCGATCCGCACCGGGGGGTCCAGGTGCGGGACGGCGGTGGTGGACCGGGTCCAGAGGATCAGCTCGTGCAGCGTCGCGTGCCAGCCGAGCCCCGACAGGCGCTCGGCCAGGTCGTGGGGCTCCGTCAGACCAGGCGCCATGGTGACGGCCGCCCGATCGCCCGAACGGTGCAGCTCCGCGGCGAGCCGTTCCACGTGTCGGAGCACGCCCGCCGGATCGGTGGGCCACCGGACGCGCTCGGCATGGTTGAGGGCGGGACCGCGGCCGGGCCAGCGCACGAGCGACCCGCCGAGGGCGGCGTCGTCGCGCGTGGTCGCGCCGGCCAGCGCGGCCAGCTCGACCAGCTGGGCCTCGATCCGCTCCAGCTCCTCCCGCGTGGGGGCCGCCGGCTCCTCGTCCGCGCCGGGAGCCCCGGCCGAGCGCGGCCGCGCCGTGTCGGGCCGTTCGATCGGGGGGAGCGAGCCTGCCACCGATCCACTGTACCAAGAGCCGGGCGGGTGGCCGGCGCCCGGAGACGCGGGAACTGCCGCCGGCGGTTCGTCAGGCGGTGGCGCGCACCGCCGCCTCACCGAGCACGATGCGGCGAAGCCAGCGGATCGGCGGCGATCCGTGCGAGACCACCGCCTCGAGGTGGCCCCGGTAATCGAAGTCCCCGACATCGCCGTAACCGCCCACGACGCGTGGCTCCGGCACGTCCTCCCGCCGCCCGCCATGCGACTCGGCCCACCGGCGGCGCGCTTCGATCTCCAGGTCCCACAGCTCGACGGACCCGGTGTAGTAGGTGGAGAGCTGGGTCGACGTCAGGCACGCGCGTCGCCACTTTGCGCGCGCCTCCTGCTCCTCCTGGAAGCCGGCCTCGACCATCAGCCGCATCGCCTCGTCCTCGGTCATGGACCCTGCGTGAATGCCCACGTCGAGCAGGACGTTGACCACCGATCGCAGGTAGAACTTCCAGTGGGTGAGCATCATCGCGGGGTCCCGGCGGCCGTAGCCGACGTCCATCATCGACTGCGTGATGTAGACGGCCCAGCCCTCGGCGAACGCGCCCGACCCGAAGACGGATCGCACCAGCGAGGGGCACCGGTTCGACCAGTCGAGCTGGAGGAAATGGCCCGGGACGGCCTCGTGGATGCACAGGAGGCGCAGCATCCGGTCGTTGTCCTCGCGCAGGTACGACTCCACCCGCTCCGCCGGCCAGTCGGTCCCGGGCGGCGTGATCAAGAACAGGCTCTGCTGTCCCTGCTCGAGCGGGCCGGGCGGGTCCAGGAACGCGCCACCGAGGGCCCGCATGAACACCGGCGTCCAGGTGATCTCGAGATGCTCGTGCGCCAGCCCGATCATCTGGTTGCGCCGGATGAAGCGCTCGATCCGTGCGATCTCCCGGCTGCAGTAGTCGACCAGCTCGTCGGGTCGCCTGTGCTCCCGGGCGATCGCGTCGAGGACTCGCCGGACGACCGGGTCGTCGCCCGGGCCCGGAACCTCCCCTGGAGCGTCGCCCGCAGGCGTCACGCTCCCGTCGGCGGACGGCAGAGGCTCGTCACCCATCCATGCCGGCCACAGCTCGCGCGCGAGCCGGGCCATCTCGGCGCGCACCACTGCCGCATCGCGCGAGGCGCGCGCCAGGAGCTCGTCGGGAGCCAGGTCGCTCCCGAGCACATGGTGGAGCTTGCGCGCATACAGGTCCGACCCGAGCCGCCCCTCGCCGCGCGACCGGGGCAGCACGTCATCCCGCAGGTACCGGCGAAACCCATCGAGCGCGGCACGGGCGACCGGGACGGCATCCGCGAACCGCGGCGGGAGGCGGAACGCGTCCTCGTCGTAGCGGTTCTTCTCCGCGACGCGGACCGCCTCGTCGATCAGGTCGACGATCCCGTCCAGGTGCTCCAGCGCGGTCTCGGTGTGCAGCCGGGACACCGGCCGGTCGGGCATCCCGAGCAGGTTCTCCCGGGCGGCCGCGACCACCTCCGGCAGATGCCTGAGCCGCCGCACGAACGCCTCGCCGCGGTGGTGCCATGGAGCGTAGTCGCGGGCCAGCAGCGCGAAGAACCCGGTGCCGATCAACTCCACGTAGGCCAGCGGGTTCCAGGTCTCCTCGCGCAGCGCCTCCTCCTCGAAGAGGTAGCGATCGAGCGTGTCCAGGAGGATCCGCCGGTCCACGCGTTCGTCGGGCGTCAGCCCGAGGTCGTCCATCCGGGCGAAGCGCTCGCGCCAGCGTCGCAGCATCGCGATCCTCGCGAGGCGGCCGGTGCCCGACAGGTCCGGCCAGCGGTTGTCGAAGCGGTGGTCGCCCACCTGCGTGGCCAGCACCGGGTAGGCCAGGAACATCTCGTCGAGAAACTCGCGGAGCGTGTACTCGAACGGCGTGATGGGCGTCGGACGGCGGTCGAACACGTAGGGCTCGAACCGCTCGTAGCGGTCGTTGGGGGGCGGCGCGTACGGGTCGGCTGGGCGGTTCACGGCGCACATGGTACGGGGATCCCGGGTGCCGGCGCGGATCGCGGGCGCCTACAATGCCGGCGTGATCGACATCCTGGTCAAGATCGCGATCAACGCGGTCGCGCTGCTGGCCGCGGTCGAGCTCGTGCCCGGCATCAGCTTCGACTTCGGCCCGGACTGGTGGAAGCTGCTGCTGGTCGCGCTGATCCTGGGCGTCATCAACACCTACCTGCGCCCGATCGTGAAGCTGCTGGCGCTCCCCATCAACCTGCTGACGATGGGCCTGGTGGGCCTGGTGATCAACACCGCCATGGTGCTCCTGCTCGCGGTGGCCAGCGACCAGCTCCGGCTGGGCTTCACGATCCACGGGTGGCCGGTGCAGGCGTTCAGCATCGAGGTGGTCTGGGCGGCGTTCCTGGCCTCGATCGTGATCAGCGTGGTGGCCCTGGTGCTGAGCGTGGCGTTCGGGCAGAAGCGCGTGCTGGGGATGCGCGTCTGACCGAGCCCCGGCGCGCGTCGGGTACGCTGTCCGTGGACATGGACGACACCCGCGACCGCGTTGCCCGGCTTTCGCATCCCCGCCTCGCGTTCCGCGAGCGGCTCGCCCGCCGGCCCCTGCTCTTCGACGGCGCCATGGGGACCCTCCTGTTCAGCCGCGGCATCCCCCAGCAGGCGTCCCTCGACCAGCTGGTGCTCACGCGTCCGGACGTGGTGGGCGCGATCCACCGCGAGTACCTGGATGCCGGCGCGGACGCGATCGAGACGTGCTCGTTCGGGGCGAACCGCGTGCGCCTGGCGCCGTTCGGGCTGTCGGGCGACGCCGGACGCATCAACCGTCGCGCCGCCCAGCTCGCCCGCGAGGCGCGCGACGTCGCGGCCAGGGACGTGCTCGTCGCCGGGTCGATCGGGCCGCTCGCCTCCGCGTCGCGCGGCCCCCTGCACCTCTCGACCGAGCGGATCGAGACGGCATTCCGGGAGCAGGTGGAGGGGCTGCTCGAGGGGGGCGTGGACCTGCTGGTCCTGGAAACCTTCGGACGGCTCGACGAGCTGCTCGCCGCGCTCGCGGTGGCCCGGTCGCTGTCCGACCTGCCCGTGGTGGCCGAGATGACGTTCGGGGAGGAGCTGCGCGCCGTCGACGGCACGACCCCCGCCGCCGCCGCGCGGGCACTTGCCGAGGCCGGGGTGGATGCCCTGGGCGTCAACTGCGGTGCGGGCCCGCTGGTCTGCCTGGACGCGCTCGACGGGATGGTCGATTCCGCGGGCGTGGCGCGCTCGATCATGCCGAACGCCGGGCTCCCCCAGCGCGTCGAGGGGCAGTTCGTGTACGCGGCCGATCCCGCGTACCTGGGCAAGATGGTCCCCCGCTTCCTGGCTGCCGGCGCGACGATCGTCGGCGGCTGCTGCGGCACGACGCCGGCACACGTGGCCGCGATGCGTGCCGCGCTCGACGCGGTCCTCGCGGGAGACACCGTGGCTCCGGCCGAACCCGTCGCAGCGTCGCCGGCCGGGCCGGGCTCGGTGTCGATCGCCCCTGGAGCGCCGTCCCCCTCCGCCTCCGCGCACGAGGTGCCGCGCACCGGGCGCGTGGAGGCACAGGCTGATGCCCCCGAGCCCACCGGCCTCTCCCGCGCGCTTTCCGCCGGGCGGTTCGTGGTCAGCGTCGAGATCGATCCGCCTCGATCGGTCCGCATCGAGCGAACGCTGGAGGCCGCACGGCTCCTCCGGGAGGCAGGCGCGGACCTGGTGAACATCAGCGACAGCGCGATGGCACGGGTCCGGATGGGCGCGATGGCGGTCGCGTTCGCCATCCAGCGCGACGTGGGCCTGGAGTGCCTGGTCCACGTGACGACCCGCGACCGCAACCTGATGGCGCTCGAATCCGAGCTGCTGGGGGCACACGCGCTGGGGATTCGCAACATCCTGGCGCTCACCGGCGACCCGCCGCGCACCGGCGACTACCCGACGGGGACGGGCGTGTGGGACGTCGATTCGATCGGACTGGTCGGGATCCTGGCCCGTCTGAACCGTGGTGAGGACGCTGCGGGCAGCCCGATCGGCGCGCGGGCCGGGTTCACCATCGCCTGCGCGCTCGACCCGACGGCGACCGACCTGGACCGCGAACTGGGGCGACTCGAGCAGAAGCTGGTGGCGGGCGCCCAGCTGGTGATGACGCAGCCGGTGTACGACCGTGCGCAGTGGGACGCGCTGGTCGAGGGGATCGAGCGACGGTGGGGCTCGTCGCGTCTGCCGGTGCCGATCCTCGCCGGAATCCTCCCGCTCCACTCTGCCCGCCACGCCGAGTTCCTCCACAACGAGGTCCCCGGCATCACCATCCCGGACGGAATCCGCGCCGCGATGCTCGCGGCCGGTGAGCGCAGCGCCGAGCTGGGAATGGATCTCGCCCTGCGGCTGATCGCGGAGATCCGCGGCCTCGCCGACGGCATCTACCTGATGCCGAGCTTCGGGCGGTACGAGATGACGGCAGAGCTCGTCCGCAGGATCCGGGCGGCAGAGACGGCGGGGGCCGGGGAAGCGGGGGCCATGGCGGCGCCCGTGCCGGGGCCGGCGACCGGGCGCGCCCCGGCGGAGGCCGGATAGCGAGCCGCGCCCGTGCAGGGGCCGCTGACCGGGCGCGCCCCGCCGGACGCCGGACAGCGTCGAGCGGCCCCGGAGGCGTGGATCCGGGTCGCGGCGGCCCAGGAACCGGCAGTCCCGGCCGCG
>JAJYNP010000154.1 GCA_021786265.1 Chloroflexota bacterium | reverse complement strand
GGATGATCGTGTTCGACTTCAGCACGTAGATCGGGAGCGCGCGCTCCTCCGCCTCGCGGAGCGCCGGCGGCTTCTGCCGGTAGTAGTTGCGGAGCGTGATGACGACCTCCGCCTCCTCCGGGTCCTGCACCACCACGACGGGGAGCTGGAGCTCGCGGATCGACTGCTCCAGCTTCTTCCGGCTCACGCCGAAGCCCAGCACGCGGATCGTCGGGAGCGAGGTCGGGTAGCCGTCTGGCGCGCGGGGGCCGAGCCGGTCGAACGTGACCGGCTCGCCACCGGCCTCTTCGGCCTCCTCAGTCTCCTCGGCCTCCTCGGCCTCTTCCTCGTCGCCCTCGGCGACCTCGCCGAGGGCCCCGCTACCCGGCGCACGCCCGGCATCGGCACGCTCGCCCAGCGTCTCCGGCGACCCGGGTGCGGTCTCCGGGCCGGCGTCCGAGGCGACCTCCAGCGCCCGCGCCGCCGACTCGCGCCAGGCGCGGTGCCGCTCGATCTCCCTCGCGTCGCGCGCCCGCTGATCCGGAGCGGCCGCCACCGATCCGCGTTCCAGCGGCCCACGGTCGGCGATCTCACCGGAGCGGAAGGCGCCCGCCGGCTCGCCGAGCGTCGCGAAGTAGGTGTCCCGGTCGGATCCGTACTGGGTCCGGTCGACGTCTCCCGCCCGTCCCGCGGGCGATCCCGGCTCGGCGTCGCGCCCGCGCGTCGCCCGGCCACCCTCGCCCCGGCCGCGCGACGCCCGCCACCCACCGGAGGTGCCGGGCCGGTAACCGCTCCGATAACCGGTCTCCGGTTCCCGCCAGCCGCCCGTGCGGTACTCCGACTCGCCCCGCCACCCGGGCTCGGGCCGCCATCCGCCCTGCCCTGTCCCGACCAGCCCCGCGAACCGGTCGGCCACGCCCTGGGCAGGTCGCGGCCGCGGCCTCGACTGCGACCGGTGGACGCCACCCTCGTCCCGCCAGCGCAGCTCCGGCGCCACCGGGTCGCCGCGCAGCATCGCGTCGACCGTCTCGGCCACGTCCGCGTGCACGATCACGCGGTCGCGGTCCTGAATCTCCACGACGACGTCGAACGTCGGCGGGGCCTTGCGCTCGAGCACGCTCTTCTGGGTGCGACGGCGCCGGGCCTCCTCGTCGCCGAGCGTCACGCTCTGGATCCCGCCGATCAGGTCGGAGAGCGTGGGGTTGAGCATCAGGTTGTCCAGGTTGTTGCCGTGCGCCGTGCCGATCAGCTGCACACCGCGCTCGGCGATGGTCCGCGCCGCCATCGCCTCCAGCTCGGTGCCGATCTCATCGATCACGATGACCTCGGGCATGTGGTTCTCCACCGCCTCGATCATCACCGCGTGCTGCATGGCGGGGGTCGGGACCTGCATGCGGCGCGCGCGACCGATCCCCGGGTGCGGGATGTCGCCGTCGCCGGCGATCTCGTTGGACGTGTCGACCACGACCACCCGCTTGTCCAGGTCGTCGGCGAGCACGCGCGCGGCCTCACGCAGCATGGTGGTCTTGCCGATGCCGGGGCGGCCCATGATCAGCACGGAGCGGCCCGACTCGACCAGATCCCCGATGATCTCGATGGTGCCGAAGACGGCGCGCCCGACCCGGCAGGTGAGACCCACGATCTTGCCGCTCCGGTTCCGGATCGCGCTGATCCGGTGCAGGGTCCGCTCGACGCCGGCGCGGTTGTCGTCGCCGAACGACCCGATGTGGTCGACCACCCACTGGATGTCGCGGTCGGTGACCTCGCGGTCGAGCAGGACCTCCTCCCCGCCCGACCCGAACCGGGCCTCGGGCCGGCGCCCGAGGTCGAGGACGACCTCGATCAGCTCGCGCTCCGGTGGCATGCGGCGAACCTGGTCCGCGATCTCCGGCGGGATCGCGGCCAGCAGAGCGTCCAGGTCGTCGGTGAGTTCCTGTCGTCGTTGCGGTGTCACGGCGCTCCCTGCTCGCGTCTCAACGGATCGCCGGCACCAGCGCCGGCTCCGCGACGCGGACGAGGGCCTCCTTCATCAGTAGCGTGACGGTCGCCACGTTCGTGAACCCACACTCCTCGAAGCAGCGGTCGAGCGGCGCCTCGTACGTGCGCACCGGCGTGATCACGCCGGCGTCGCTGCGGCCGGACTTGCCCCGGTTCGCGCCCGTCCGCTCGCCGACGATCGAGAGCCCGTACCGGATCAGGGGGCTCGCGTCGTGGTCGGGCCGTGCAAGCACCCGGAGATAGTGCGGTTGCTCCTCCCGTGCGACGCCCACCTGGAGCATGCCCGCCAGCTCGTCGCCGTTCCTCCCGGTTCCTTCCTGGACGAACGTCTCGACCTCCGCGAACCGAAGGATCGGCGCGAGGCTGCTGCGCGGGATGCGAGCCTGCTGACCCGGCCGCTCCCAGTCCGGGAGCCGGTACGCCTCGATCCGTGCCACCGGCGCCGGGGTCACTCGGGCGTACAGCCGGCTCAGCGCCACCGCGTCGAGCGGCATCGCGGGCCGGATCCCCGCGCGCGCCACCTCGTCCGGGGCCAGCCGGGGCAACGGGACCTCGGGGGCCTGGTAGAGGATGTGCTCCTGGCCGTAGGTGATGAACCCCGCCTGCATGAGCAGTTCGACGTTGCCGCCCGAGTCCGCACACGCGACGTGGAACCGCACGGCACCCCTCCGGGCCCCATCGCGGAGCAGGTGCTGGACCAGCCGGAGGCGGATGTCGCCGGCCTCGTGGATCCCGACCGCGTCGAGCTCGACGATGGTCCACTCGTCCCGCTGCGGGTCGCACTCGACGCGCGCCAGCCCGGCGAGTCGCCCGTCCTCCTCGTACACGTAGAGCTGGTCGCTGGGCCGGAACGCGCCGAGCGGCAGGCGGAACAGCCGGAAGACGCTGACCTGGCTCCGGCTCACCGGGAGCCCCAGCGACCGGACGCTCGATTCGCGCTCGTCGGCCTGGTGGGAGAGCCGGGACAGCTCACCCAGGGCGGCAAGATCGGTGAGTCGGGCTCCGCGGACGCGCCCCGGCCTGGAGCTCACGACGCTGCCCGCCCGCCGGCTTCCGGCAACGCCCGCCCGCCGGCTTCCGGCAACGCCCGCCCGCCGGCTTCCGGCAACGCCCGCCCGCCGGCTTCCGGCAACGCCCGCCCGCCAGCGTCACGCCGAAGCGGGTGGTGCCGGCGCCCGGAGCCCTCTCCCGGCTCGTCGTGATCCGAGGCCATGGTCGCCAGCAGCCGGTGGAACCGGGTTTCCCCCGCCAGCTCGGGGTGGAACGCGGTCGCGATCACGTTGCGCTCGCGGACGGCCACGATCCGCCCGTCGTCGAGGCGCCCCAGCACCTCCACCGTCGAGCCCACCCGCTCGACCACCGGCGCCCGGATGAACACGCCGTGCACCGGACGCTCACCAAGGAGCGGGACCGCGAGATCCATCTCGAAGCTGTCGAGCTGCCGTCCGAAGGCGTTGCGCTTGATGTCCATGTCGAGGACCGGGAAGACCGGCTCGTCGCCGTCCAGGATGTGCCGTGAGAGCAGGATCATGCCGGCGCAGGTGCCGAGCACGGGCGTGCCCCCCTCGATCAGGCGCCGGATCGGTTCGCGCAGCCCCCACCGCTCGATGAGCTTGCGCATCGTGGTGCTCTCTCCGCCGGGCAGGATCAGCCCGGAGACATCCGCCAGGTCCTCTGGGAGGCGGACCTTGACCCCCTCGACGCCGATCTGGCGCAGCATCTCGATGTGCTCGGCGAAGGCGCCCTGCATCGCCAGGACGCCGATCTTCATGGCCGTCATGGTCGACGGACCCCTTCCGGCTACCAGCCGCGGACCGCCAGCCTGTCGGCCTCCGCGATGGTCGCGAGCTCGATGCCGCGCATGGGCGCGCCGAGACCTTTCGACACCTCGGCGAGGATCCGAGGATCGTCGTAGTGGGTGGTGGCCTGGACGATCGCGCGCGCCATCCGGGCGGGATCGTCGGACTTGAAGATGCCCGAACCCACGAACACGCCCTCGGCACCCAGCTGCATGGCGAGGGCCGCATCTGCCGGCGTGGAGATGCCGCCCGCCACGAAGTTCACCACGGGCAGCTTGCCGGTCCTGGCAACCTCGGCCACCAGCTCGTACGGCGCCTGGAGATCCTTGGCCGCCGTGAAGAGCTCGTCCTCGCGCTTCGCGGCCAGGGAGCGGATGCCCGCGTGGACCGCACGGATGTGGCGGACCGCCTCGACGATGTTGCCGGTGCCGGCCTCGCCCTTGGTGCGGATCATGGCGGCGCCCTCGGCGATCCGGCGCAGCGCCTCCCCCAGGTCGCGGCAGCCGCAGACGAACGGCACCTTGAACTGGTGCTTGTCGATGTGGAACGCCTCGTCGGCCGGCGTGAGGACTTCCGACTCGTCGATGTAGTCGACGCCCAGAGCCTCGAGGATCTGCGCCTCGACGAAGTGGCCGATACGCGCCTTCGCCATCACCGGGATCGTGACGGCATGCATGATCTGCTCGATCAGGGCAGGATCGCTCATGCGAGCCACGCCGCCAGCCGCGCGGATGTCGGCGGGGACCCGCTCGAGGGCCATGACCGCGCACGCGCCGGCGTCCTCGGCGATCTTCGCGTGCTCGGCGGTGACGACGTCCATGATGACGCCGCCCTTGAGCATCTGGGCGAGGCCCTTCTTGGTCGCCCAGGTGGACGTTTCGGTAGTCATTGGCTTGGTGGTGACCTCGGAGACTGGCAGTGGCACCCGCCGATCCTCGCTGCCACGGATCGCCTGGCACGGCCATCGCGGAGCCGCCGGTGATCGCGGCTCACCGCCCAGACGGAACAGACCGGGCGCCACTCACCCGGGATTATCGCATGGTCGATCGCCGGGACGGTTCGACGTCCGGTCCGCGTCGTCTCGCGCGGAGGGAGGATACGGCGTCCGCGTTCCTGGACAGGACCGGCCACGGTTCGTCGGCCGCTGGCCGCTGGCTGCGTCGGCCGGGCCGCGTTGGCCGCTGGCTGCGTCGGCCGTTCGTCAGCCGACCGCTGCTCGTCGGCCGCTCGTCGGCCGGCGCTCGCGGTCCTTGCTCGCCCGCCGGGGCCCGCCGACCGCCGTCTGTCGGCCGCTCGTCGGCCGCTCGTCAGCGCCCGCAGTACCGCCAGGGCCCGCATTGCCGCTGGCCGCCCGCCAGGGGCCCGCGGTATCGGTAGAGGTGTTGCCGAGCCGGGTTCTGCCCTTTCCGCGGGGTCCGGGTCATCACGAGCGCAATCGCAGCCGTCCCGGGTGAGCCGCGCCACTCCGCAGCCACGCGGCCGCACGCACCCCGAGGCCACGCCTCTGCGCGGCGGCCCGCGTCGAGTCGGAGAAATCGACGGTGCAGCCGCAGCAAAGCCCGCCGCGCAACACTACTGCCGATCCGGCGGCGCCGGCGGGCGGCGATGAGCCCGTTGGGCGCCCCCCGCGCCCGATCCGCCCCCCCGCGCCCGATCCGCCCCCCCGCGCCCGATCCGCCCACCCTCGCCCGCCAACACCACCCGCACCCGATCCGCGCTCGCCACCGGATCGTCAACAACTCCACAACAGGACCACGACATGCCAACACGCAGGCGATCTCACCAGCGGCGCACCTCCCTCCAGGTGTCCGCAGATCGACGCGCCGCCGGGCTCGCCGCGACGCTGGGTCGCGCCATCCGCGACGCGCGACACGAGCACGGCCTCAGACAGGTCGACGTGGCAACCAGGGCAGCCATCGCTCAATCGACCGAAAGCGAGATGGAGTGCGGCCACGGAGCGGACGTGTCGCTGCTCGTCTGGATCCGTACGGCATACGCGTGCGGCACGGACCTGCGAGCCTATCTCGAGCGAACCTCCGCCTCCGCCCAGCCTCGCGACGCCGTGCATCTCCGGCACCAGGAACTCGTGGCCCGCCTTGCGTCCGCAGGGTCCTGGCGTCCGATGCCGGAGGCCCAGCTGGACGTCGATCCCACGCGCTCTCGATCGGCGGATCTCCTCCTGAGGCGGCCGAGCGAGGTGGCGCTGTTCGAGATCTGGGATGCGTTCGAGGACGTCGGGGCTGCATTCCGCTCCTGGGACCGTCGACTCGGCAGGCTGCGCGAGCGAGAGGCCGGGCGGCCACGGTCGAACGAGGCGGGAATGCTGCCGGCGGATGTGCGCCCGAATGGCGCGAGCATGCGCCCGATCGAGACACGCGCACCACCCGACGGATCGAGGCTCCGTCCGGACGGGACGGGCGAGGTTCGTGTCGCAGGCTGCTGGGTCGTGCGGGCGACCCGACGGAACAGACAACTCGTCCGCGAGCATGCGACTCTGTTCGCTGCCCGCTTCCCGGGGTCCGGGCAGCGGTGGCTGGCTGCACTGGAGCATCCCGAGGTCTCGATGCCCGAGCGTGCAGGGCTCCTGTGGGCCACCGTCGCTGGCGATCGGTTGCTCCCGGCTCGTCTGCCCGAACCCTCGCAGTGAGACCAGGCTCGTGCCGGTTGTAGAGTCGTGCGGATGCCGTCCCCGACTGCCGACCCACGCCATCGACGGCGCGACGCTGCTGCGGCCCGCGGCGGGACATTCGGCGACGAAGAGCCCGACGAAGCGCGCGGCGCACGCGAGGCGCCCGAGGCGCGCGGCGCGCCCGAAGCCCCAGAGCCCGACGAAGCGCGCGGCGCGCCCCAGGCGAGAGGCGCACGCGAGGCGCCCGAGGCGCCCGAGGCACCCGAGGCGCGCGAGGCGCGCGAAGAACGCGGCGCACCCGAGACACCCGAGGCGGCCCAGGCCTCCACCACGCCCGGGTCCGCCGCCCGCGGCCTCATCGCGCCCCTCGAATTCGTGGCAGACCGAGCCCTCGGGGACGTCACCGCCGACATCGTCACCTGCCGCGCGTGCCCCCGGCTCGTCGCGTGGCGCGAGCAGGTCGGGCGCGAGAAGGTCACGCGGTTCGCGAGCTGGACCTACTGGGCGCGTCCCGTGCCGGGGTTCGGGGACCCCGCGGCACGCATCGTCATCCTGGGCCTCGCGCCCGCGGCGCACGGCGGCAACCGAACCGGCCGCGTCTTCACCGGCGATCGATCGGGCGACGTCCTCTATGCGGCGATGTATCGCGCCGGTCTCGCGAACCAGCCCACCTCCGTCTCGGTCGAGGACGGGCTGGAGGTGCGGGGCGCTTACGTCGCGGCGGCTGTCCGCTGCGCACCGCCCGGGAACAAGCCGTTGCCCTCGGAGCGCGACCGCTGCCTGCCGTACCTGGTCCGCGAGCTGCGGCTGCTCACCGAGGTTCGCGTGATCGTGGCGCTCGGCGCCTTCGGGTGGGACGCCAGCCTGCGCGCGCTGGCGTCGCTGGGGCATCGGGCCCGGCCACGGCCCAGGTTCGGGCACGCGGCCCAGGCGCGGGTCGGGCCGTACACGCTCCTGGGCTGCTTCCACCCCAGCCAGCAGAACACGTTCACGGGCCGGCTGACGCCCGCGATGGTCGACGAGGTGCTTGCGCTGGCGCGATCGCTCGCCGAACGCCCGGCCGGACCGGCGACCGGCTGAAGGGGCACGCCCGGCCGGACCGGGACAGGCTGAGCTGCCAGCCCGTGTAAACCCTGGGATCTGCCTCACCCCGCCAGACGCCGGAGCACGCCCGCGAAGAGCCCCACGGCCCGTGAGGCGGCGGCGGGAGAGAGCCGGCCCAGTCCATCCACGAGGGGAAGCACGTCCTCGTCGGGCAGTGCAGCCAGCAGGTCGAGCATCCGCAGCGCCCCGTCGTCGGGCACCTGTCCGACGAGCCACATCGCACGTTCCAGGTTGCGCGGCGGCACCCGGGCCACGAGCGCGGCCACCCGATCGAAGAGCCGCACGAACGCCAGGAAGCCTGCGAGCCAGTCCCGCAGGTCGGCCACCTCGGGATCCGCCGGATCAGCGTCGGCGGCAACCCGGGCCGCGGACGACGCGCGCTCGATCGCCTCGACGGCCGGGTCGCCCTCCCGCATGCGTCGCTGCTCGACCACTCTTCCGAACCACCGCCAGTGGTCGCCCGCCGCTGCCCACGCAGCACCGGCCGGGCCTCGACTACCGGCGCGCCGCGGCTCCGGCACCCGCTCCACGAGCCCCCACGCGACCGACTCCGCGAGCGCCAGGCCGGTGGCCCGGTGGCTGAGCCCGAGGGCGAGCCGGATCTCGCGCTCGGTCAGCGGCCGCCAATGAGCGAGCAGGTAGCCGTGGACGCGGGCGGTCGCCGGCGGGAACCCCCACGTCGACCCGACTTCACCCCAGGCGGTCGCGAGCTCGCGCCGGATCGATTCGGCGTCAACCGAGGCCGCGGAGCGTTCGGGCTCGGAGGTCGGAGGCTGGTCCGGCACCGCCGCCAGAAGGCCACCGGCCGCCGAGAGATCGGGGTGCCGCACCGGGCGCTCGACGGTGGTCGCCCGGGGCGCGTCCCCGGCGGTCCCCGGGACCGCCTCGCCGGCGGTGGCCCGTGCCACATCGACCGCGCGAGGTTCCGGCGCCGCTCCTGCAAGGGCGACCGCGTGGGACTCCGGGGTCGTCGCGGACGGCGCGTTCGGGTGTGGCGATCTCGTGTGGAGCGCGGGCACATGAAGCGTCCTCGAACGCAGCGGCCGGCCGACCCCGCGGGCCACGGGCGGCGTCCGGGGCATCCCTGGCGCAGGTGCAGGGCCGGCCCACACATCCCAAACATGCGCCTTGACAGTAGCGTGTTCTTGTGCCATACCGGCGGCGTTCATCCCGTCGTACGGATCGATAATCTGCTACATAAGCATAGCGTGAAAGAACGGGAGACGCCAGAGGAGCCAGCGGCCGGGCGGGCGGGTGTGCTCGTCGCCATCTCGATTGACGCCGCACTCGCCGCGCTCGTCCTGGTCGGTCGCGGCGCGTCGGTGCACGGAGGGATCGGCTCGGAGCAGCTCGGCGGGCTGGCGATCGCGGCCGCCTATGCCTCCCCGGCGATCGTCGGCATGGTCGCCCTGCGCGGCCGGCCGGCCCTCCTCGTCGCGGCCGGGTTCCTCGCCGGGGCGCTCTCCTTCACGGCGTTCAGCATGGTCACCCTGGTCCTGGTCCCCGCCGCGGTGCTGCTGCTCGGCGCGGCATGGGGCCTCGGCGAGCGAGGACGGCGCATCGCGCTCGGAGGCGCGGTCCTGTTGTTGCCCCTGGTCGTGGCGGCGATGGCAGCCGGCTTCTTCGCCGCCGTCTGGGCGCTTCCCCTGCTGTTCGCCGGGTGGGGCCTCGGGCTGCTCGCCCGCCACGGCGTGGCTGCACACTCGTGGCGCAGGGCGACACGCACCGTCGGCGGCGTGCTGCTGGTCGTCGGGCTCGCGGCGGCGGCATGGGCGACCCCGATCCTGAACGCGACGACGGTCTGCTGGACCAGCCGCAACGGAGCGGTGACGGCGACGACCGTCCCGGGCACCGGCGCGAACGGGGGGAGCGTCACGGTCGGCCCGCTCGGCCAGGGAGAGAGCGCGGGGTGCGACAGCGGCGTGCCCGATCCGGCGGCGTCCCTGCTGTCGCTGGCGCTCCTCGGCGGGTGCGTCGCGGCGTCGATCGTGGTGATCCCGGCCGCCGGCGAGTCCACGGACGGGAACGCGCGCGCAGCCAACGACGTGCTCGCAGGCGGCGGCACCGTCTCGTCGGGTTGACACGCCACCGTGCCCCTATCATCGCGGCCATGCTGGACCCCGAACCCGGGCCGGACGCTGGCTCGCCCCAGGCCGCTGGCATGCCTCGCGCGGGACGCGCGGCGGCCTCTCCCCTGCCCGTCGCGCAGGCCCGCGTCGTCCGGGTCAACACCTCCCCGGGCGGCGTCCCCAAGCGCCCGGTCGAGTCGGCCCGGGTCGGCAGGCTCGGGCTGGAAGGCGACGCGCACACAGATCGCACCGTCCACGGCGGCCCATTTCGCGCCGTTTGCCTCTACTCGATGGAGGCGATCGGCCGCGTGCGGGCCGAGGGTCACCCCATCTTCCCCGGGTCGGTCGGCGAGAACCTGACGCTCGAGGGGCTCGAGCTGTCGACCCTCGCGACGGGCGACCGGCTCGCGGTGGGGGATGCGCTGGTGCTGGAGATCACCTCGCCGGCGAATCCATGCGACACGATCCGGGAGAGCTTCCTCGACGAACGCATCTCCCGGATCTCGATCAGGACGCACCCTCTCGACAGCCGGCTCTATGCCCGCGTCCTCGCCGAGGGAGTGGTCCGACCGGGCGATCCGGTGCGCGTCCTCCCGCCCCTCCCCGACTCGGACGCGGCCACCCACGTGCTCCTCGACCGCCTGGACTCGAACGAGCGCGCGTACATGCTGGTGTCGTGGCGCGCGGCCGTCGCGGGCGGCGTCGACGTCCGGATCCGGGACGACGGGGAGCTGGGGATCGCCGCCACGCCATCCGTGCCCGACGAGAACTTCAACCTGGCGCTCGGGCTGCGCCGGATCCCGCACCTGCTCCCGGACGTCCAGTCGTTCTTCGAGCGCCACCGCGTGGCCGGCTGGGTGATCTCGGCGGAGCCGCCGTGGCCCGGCGCGGTCGCGGAACGAACGGGCTCGGTCCTCGCAGGCGCGCCGGTCGACATCGGCGACGCACCACGCGTCGAGGGGCTCGCGATCCGCCGCGTCGATCCGGACGAGGCACTGAGCTGGGAGCGCACGGTGGTGGCGGGCTTCGAGTTCGATGGGGTGCTCGCTGAAGCCTGGCTCGCATCGGCGCCTGCGATCGCCCTCGATCACCGGGTGCATCTCTTCCTCGCCGAGATCGACGGCGAACCGGCCGGGGCCGGTGGGCTCTTCGTGCATCGCAGGGTGGGTGGCCTGGGGCCCGGGTGCGTGCTGCCTGCGTTCCGCAACCGCGGCGTGCATGCCGCGCTGATCGCCGCGCGCGCCAGGACGGCCGCCGAGCTCGGCTGCGACGTGGTGGCGGGCTGGGCGCGACAGGACGGGCCGTCCGAGCGGAACATGGTCCGCATGGGTCTGCGACGGATCTGGACGCGGCACTCCTTCCGGTGGGACGGGGCCGCGCGGGACCACGAGGCCGCCGGGGACGGCGGGGCGGCGCGCGACAACGGGACCGCCCGGGACCCCGACCCGGCTGGCACGGGGGTTCCCGCATGAGCGAGCCGGTACGGATCGAGCGGGTCGGGGCGGGCGGTGTCGTCGCCCACGTCGTGCTCGATCGCCCGCACGTCCACAACGCGCTCGATGCGATCACGATCGGCGCCCTGCACCAGGCGTTCGTCCGGCTCTCGAACGAGGGTCCCGCGGCGCTGCGTGCCCTGGTTCTGCGCGGAGAAGGAGCCTCCTTCTGTGCCGGCGCGGATGTCGCGTGGATGCGCGACTCGGCCGGGCTCACCCGCGAGCAGAACGAGGCCGACGCGATGGCGCTCTCTGCGATGCTCGACGCGATCGACCGATGCCCGGTGCCCGTGATCGCGCGCGTCCACGGCGCCGCGCTCGGTGGGGGCATGGGCCTGTGCGCCGTCAGCGACCTGGTCATCGCCGAGGCCGGCACGCGGTTCGGGTTCACCGAGACGCGGCTCGGCATCCTGCCGGCCGTCATCGCCCCGTTCGTGGTCGCGAAGATCGGCGAGACGCACGCGCGGGCGCTGTTCCCCTCAGGTCGCAGGTTCGACGCCACGCGGGCCGTCCGGATCGGGCTGGTCCACGAGGTGGTCGAGGGCGATGCCGCACTGGATCGGGCGGTCGAGGCGGCCGTCGCCGACCTCCTGCAGTCGGGGCCGACGGCGGTCCGTGCCGCAAAGGCGATCGTCAGGGAGATTCGCGGGCTGCCGCACGAGTCGACCCGCTCGCTCACGGCGCGTCGCATCGCGGAACAGCGGGTGACCGAGGAGGGACAGGAGGGGCTGCGCGCGTTCCTGGAGAAGCGGCGCCCCGCGTGGGCGCCCGAGCCGGAAGACGGCTGAGTAAGAGGCCGCGGGTCTCGCCGAGGCACGCGCCGTGGTTCCGTCAGGTGCTACCATGTCGCACATGGACCGCGTGGGCGTGCGAGAGCTCCGTCGCCAGGCCAGCAGCATCTTGCGGAGAGTGGCAAGCGGAGAAACGTTCGAGGTCACGGACCGGGGGCGCCCGGTTGCCGTGCTGCTGCAGACGATGCCCAGCGGTCTGGCCAGGCTCGAGCGCGAGGGTCTCCTGCGTCGGGCGGACGCGGATCTCCTGGACATCGTTCCGCTCCGGCTCCCGGAGGGCGCACGGGCTCCGTCGCAGATCGTGTCCGAGGACCGGACCGAGTGACGGCCCTCTATCTCGACACGTCGGCGTTCGTCAAGGTCGTTGTCGAGGAAGACGGATCCGGGGCGCTCAGGACGTTCCTCGCGGACCACCGTGCGCGCCGGGTCTCCTCGGCCCTGCTGCGAACGGAGGCGCTGCGGGCGGTCCGCCACCTCGGGCCGGAGGCCCTGGCCGCTGTCCGCGACGGGCTGCGCCGCATCGACCTCATCGGGATCGACGATCGGGTCCTTGACGCCGCGGGCGTCCTCGAGCCGCGGGTCCTCCGCACGCTCGACGCCGTCCACC
The DNA here is from genome assembly GCA_021786265.1 of Chloroflexota bacterium. The sequence continues at coordinate 16,390 of JAJYNP010000154.1, read as the reverse complement.
TCGCGACCGCCCTGAGCATCGGTGACGACCTCGAGGCGATCGTGACCTACGACGCTCGGATGGTCGAGGCGGCGAGGCTGCTCGGGCTGCCGGCGAGGGCTCCGGGATGAGCCCGATGGGGTCGGCGCCCTGCCACACGGCGGCGTGATCGTCCGCCTCGCGGTGGGCTGCGGCACGGCCGGCGGTGGGCTGCGGCACGGCCGGCGGTGGGCTGCGCCGCCGGCGTCGAGCCCCATGTCGCCGCCGGCGTCGTGTCCCGCGTCGCGGCGATGGCCCGTATCCCGCCGCCGGCACCTCGACGCGCCTCTGCTACGATGCGGAACCAGGTGGTGGCGTGAGCTCTGCATGGATAGCAACGTCCTGGTCCTGAACGCGGACTACGAGCCGCTCAACGTCTGCGACGTGCGGCGCGCGTTCCGGCTGCTCTTCGGCGAGAAGGCCGAGATCCTGGAGTACGACCACGTCGAAATCCGCACTCCGCGTGCCACGTTCCGGGCCCCGAGCGTGATCCGGCTGCAGCACCGCATCCGGCGGCCGCGGCCGCGCGTCAAGCTCTCCCGCCGCGAGATCCTCGTGCGCGACGGCCACACCTGCCAGTACTGCGGGCACCACGGGAGCGACCTGACCGTCGACCACGTGACCCCGCGGCATCGCGGCGGCCAGCACACCTGGGAGAACCTCGTGACGGCGTGCCGCAGCTGCAATCACCACAAGGGTGGCCGCCTGCCCGACGAGGCCCACATGCGGCTGCTGCGCCCGCCCGTCGAGCCCCGGAGCGACGTGTACTCGCTGTTCACCCCGTACCTCGCGGACCCCCGCAACCAGGGCTGGCGTTCCTACCTGTTCCTCGGCCACGACTGATCGGCGGCCGACACCGATGCCCGCACCCCGCCCGCCGACTCCGGATGCCCCGGGCGGCGCCGGCATGCCGGATGCCGAGGCGATCGCAGCCCTCGTTCCGCCACCCGTCCGTGCCCTCCTCGACCGGCTCTGGTCGGCCGGGCACGCCGCGTACGTGGTGGGCGGGTCGCTGCGCGACGCGCTGCTCGGCGGCACGCCGCAGGACTGGGACGTGACCACGGACGCGCGCCCCGACCGGATCCAGTCGCTGTTCCCCGGCAGCCACTACGAGAACCGCTTCGGCACCGTGCTCGTGCCCACCGGCAGCGGCGAGGTGGTGGAGGTCACCACGTTCCGGCGCGATCATCGCTATCGCGACCACCGGCGACCGGACGACGTGACCTTCGGCGACGATCTGCCGGGCGATCTGGCCCGGCGGGACTTCACGGTCAACGCCCTGGCCTGGGGGCGGCCCGCCCGCGAGGCACGGCCGGAACTCGTGGACGTGTCCGGCGGGACGGACGACCTGCGGGCCGGCGTGCTCCGCGCGGTGGGCGACCCGCTGGAACGGTTCGACGAGGATGCCCTGCGCCTGATGAGGGCGGCACGCCTCGCCGCACAGCTCCGGTTCCGGATCGATCCCGTGACCCTGGCGGGCATGCGCCGCACCGCCGGCCTCGTGCGGCACGTCTCGCAGGAGCGCATCGGCCAGGAGTTGCGGAAGACGCTGCGCGCGCGCGAGCCCTCGCGCGGGCTGCGGATCATGGCCGACACCGGCATTCTCGATGGCGCGATCCCCGAGCTGACCGAGCAGCGCGGCGTGCCGCAGGCCAAGGTTCCGGGCATGGACTGCTGGGAGCACACGCTCGCGACCGTCGACGCGGCGAGGGGGCTCCGACCGGACGACGACGGGCTGGCGCTGGCGGCGCTCTTCCACGACGCGGGAAAGCCCCGGACGATGAACGGGGGCCATTTCATCGGCCACGAGCAGGTGGGAGCTGAGATCGCAGGCCGCGTCCTGCGACGGCTCGCCGTCCCCGGGAAGGAGACCGCGCACGTCATCCACCTGGTCCGCCACCACATGTTCAACTACGAGCCGTCGTGGAGCGACGCCGCCGTGCGCCGGCTGGTCCAGCGCGTGGGGCCCGACGCGCTGGACGACCTGCTGGCACTGCGCGAGGCCGACAACCTGGGGAGCGGCCAGCGCGCGGACCAGGGCCACCTGATCGAGCTGCGGCGGCGCATCACGGAGCAGCTGGCGCAGGGGTTCCCGCTGGCGCTGGGCGATCTCGCGGTCGACGGGAACGACCTGCAGCGCGAGCTGGAGCTCCGGCCGGGACCGCTGGTCGGGGCGCTGCTGGAACGCCTGCTGGATGCCGCGACCGGGGACCCCGCGCGGAACACGTATCGGCAGGCGATCCTGGATGCACGGGCCTGGCTGCCCGAGATGACGCAGCGGGTGAGCGCGCGTGGCCGGCGGCCGGGCGCATCGGGCGACAGGCCGGCGGGCGGGGAGCGTTCCGGCGCGGGCGGCGAGGCCGGCCGCGACCCGGCAACACGAACATGATCGAGCGGCTGCTGGAGGCGGAGCGGGACCTGGCGGTGGGGCTCGTCGACCGCGCGGAGGAGATCTACCGCGGCCTGGCGCAGGGCGACCCGCGCAACGCGGTCGCCGTCGTGGGGCTCGCACGGTGCGCGCTCGAGCGCGGCGACGAGCGCGGTGCATACGAACTGGCCGTGCGGGCGCTGGCGATCGACCCGGATGACGCGGCAGCGTTGCGGATGGAGGCGCGGCTCTCGGAGGTGCTCGCCACGCGCGGCGAGCGCGTCGCGCGGCCGGCGCTGGTGACCGGCGGCGCTGCGACGGGCGGCACGGGCGGCACGTCGAGCGGGAACGCACCGAGGCGCGGCCTGCTCCGGCGTATCCTCGGCCGCTGATGAGGCGCCGGTTCGCATGAGGGTCCTGGTCACCGGGGGCGCAGGGTACGTCGGCAGCGTGTCGGTGGAACGGCTCGTCGCAGCAGGACACGACACCATCGCCCTCGACTCGCTCGTCACCGGGCACCGCGCCGCGGTCGTCGACGGCGCGCGGCTGGTGCACGGCACGCTCCGGGACCAGGACGCGGTGGAGGCCCTTCTGCGCCGCGAGCGCATCGAGGCCGTGCTGCACTGCGCCGCCCGATCCCTCGTGGGGCAGTCCGTGGCCGAGCCAGCGCTCTACTACGGCGAGAACGTGATCGGCGGGGTCGGCCTGCTCGACGCCATGCTCGCCGCGGGAGTCGAGCGGCTGGTCTTCTCGTCCACTGCCGCGATCTACGGCACGCCCGAGTCGGTGCCGATCCCGGAGGACGCGCCGCTCGCCCCGATCAACCCGTACGGCGAGACGAAGCGCACCTTCGAGGGCGCGATGCGCTGGTACGGCGAGGCGTACGGGCTGCGCGGCGTCGCGCTGCGGTACTTCAACGTGGCCGGCGCGTCGGAGCGGAACGGCGAGCAGCACGACCCCGAGACGCACCTCATCCCGAACGTGCTGGCGGCGGCACTCGGTCGCCGCAACCTCGAGGTGTTCGGCACGGACTACCCGACGCCGGATGGCACCTGCATCCGCGACTACATCCACGTCGAGGACCTGGCCGACGCGCACCTGGCGGCGCTGGAGCTGACCGCACGGCCGGCCGGCGTGAGCGGCGGCAGCTCGGGTCCGGGCGGCACCGGCGGGGAGAACACGGCCCCGAGGCGGGGCGGCCTCACCGCCTGCAACCTCGGGTCGGGGTCGGGCTTCAGCGTGCTGGAGGTGGTCCGGGCGGCCGAATCGGTCGTCGGCCACGCCATCCCGTACGAGGCCGGACCGCGGCGGCCGGGGGATCCGCCGGCGCTCGTGGCGTCGAACGCGCGGGCTCGCGAGCTGCTCGGCTGGACGCCGCGGCGCGGCACGCTCGAGGAGATGATCGGCTCCGCGTGGCGCTGGCTCGAGGCACGCCCCGACGGATATCCGGAATGAGCGACGGCTCCTACGCCGCCGGGGCCGCCTCCGGCACGCGCTCCACGGGCCTCGGCCGATCCGCCACCCCCCGGAGGACCAGGAACCCGGCCACCATCAGGCCCAGCTGAGCGATCACGGCGAACCGGTAGGCGTCGCGCCCGAGCGACGGTTCCAGCACGAACAGCGTGATGCCCCAGATCACCGGGCCGGTCACCGCGCTGAACTTGCCGGCGAGGCCGTACAGCCCGAAGAACTCGCCGACCATCTCGGGCGGTGACAGGCGCAGCATGAACACGCGGTCGCTCACCCAGGTGCCCCCCAGGGCCGCCCCGGCCAGCCCGCCTACCAGGAGGAACGCGGTCTTGTCGAGCGTGCTCGCCGCAAGCAGCAGGGCCACGCACCAGAGCAGCAGCACCGTGCTCAGCGTGCGCTTGGGACCGATCCGGTCGACGACGAATCCCCACGCGAAGCTCATCACGATCGCAACGACGGTCACGAGTACCAGGACCGTCTGCGCGTCGGCGTCGGAGTAGCCCACGGCCGCGGTCGCGAAGACCGCCATGAACTGGATCACGGTGTTGATGGGGTCCGTGTAGAGCAGCCGCGCGACGAGGAAGCGCAACAGGCCCGGGAATTCCGAGGCGTGGCGCGCCGTCCGCGCGATCTGTGCCCACGACCCGCGCAGGTCGATCTGCGTCAGCGCATGCGCGGTCCGGCCGCGGCGCTCGCGGACCACCACGAAGATCGGGACCGCGATGATGGCGAACAGCACCGCGGTGAGGACGAAGCCGAACTCGGTCGGCTTGCCGTTGTGGAACCCCAGGGCCCGCACCGCCGCCGCTCCCACGATCGTGCCCACGTAGCCCAGCCCCACGCCGATACCGCTCACCCGCCCCCGCGTCTCGGCCGTGCTCACCTCGGGGAGCATCGAGTCGTAGTAGATCAGCGCCGCCTGGTACCCGAAATTCGCGACCGCGAACACCGCCAGCCCCCACCAGAAGTAGATCCCGAGGACGTCGAAGCCGAGCGGGTCGCCCACCACGCCCACGACCGCGGTCGGCAGGATGCACAGCACGGTGAAGAACAGCAGGAACGGCTTCCGGACGCCCGCCCTGTCGGAAACCGCGCCCATGACCGGGGAGACCAGCGCGTTCAGCAGCATCGAGATGCCGACCGCCACGCCCCAGACCAGGTTCGCCTCCCCCTGGCTGCGGCCCAGCCGGGCGTACAGCGCCAGCACCCAGAGCGGCGCCAGGTAGCTCACGATGTTGAAGCTGAAGATGGTGTTGGCGAGGTCGTAGAGCGCCCAGGACGAAACGCCGAGCCGGGAGTGGTTGCGGGCCTCGTCGGCCGGCGACAGTGCCGCGGGCCTCGTGCCGGCGGCTGGCTCCGACGCATCGGCCATGGGGACCTCCGGGGGACGCTGGGCGGCCGCGTCGGTGACCATCGGCGGGATGATACAGGGCGGGGGTAGCATGCTGGGGTGGCCGACGTCGCCGACATCCCGTGCGATCCGCTCGCCTGGCGGCCCCAGTACGCCCGCCCGAGCCGGCGGCCGCGCCCGATCGCCGATCCCGTGATCGAGCCGCTCTGGCGGGGGACCCGGGTCCTGGCGCACCTGGACGCCTCGCGCCGTGCGCCGGACGGTGGAACCTGGTGCGTCATCCTGGACGACGCAGGTGAGGACGCCTCCGATCTCGAGCCGGCCGTCACCGCCGCGCTGCGCGCCGCCGTCACCGCTGCGGACGCGGTCATCGACGGCTACCTGACCGACCAGGCAACACGCTCCGGCGAGAACGTCTCGCTGGTGTCGATCGGCCGGCGAAGCGGCAACATCGTGACGGGCCATCGCATCGATGCGGATGTCGCGCCGCCCCTCGACGACGGCCAGCCCCGCCCGGTGGCGTTCGTGGCCGTGGATCTCCTCCGTCTCGACGGCCAGGACCTCTTCGATGTCCCGCTGCTCGAGCGCAAGCGCCTCCTCGATTCGCTGGTGGCGGTGGGCGATCTCGTCCGTCTCTCGCCGTACACGCGGCCGCCGGTGGATGCCTGGATGCGTACCTGGCGCGCCGCGGGGTTCGCGGGCGTGATGCTCAAGGCGGCCAACAGCCGGTACCGACCGGGGGCGGAGACGGACCAGTGGACCGTCGCGCTGGCCACCCAGCAGCGGCGCTGAGCGGCGCGAGAGGCCGCCCATGAGCAGGGCGTCGGGATGACGGGCCGAGCGGATCCCACCGAGCCCCGGCCCGACCTCGCCATCTCGGTCCGTCGAGCGAGACCCGGGGACACCCACGCCGTGCTCGATTTCACGCGTGCGACGTGGGACGGCTGGGACTACATCCCGTTGGTGTGGCGATCGTGGCTCCACGCGCCCGACGGCGTGCTGCTGGTCGCGACCTCCAACGCGCACCACCAGCTCGACCTGTACGGCCGCCCGCTCTCCCCGGCCCGCCCGATCGGGATCGCCCGCGTGGCGATGCTCTCCCCTGACGAGGCCTGGCTCGAGGGCCTGCGGGTGGACCCCGGCGTGCGCAACCGCGGGGTCGCACGGCTCCTGCACGGCGCGTGCCTCGCCTGGGCCAGGGCACAGGGCGCTACCAGCGTCCGGTACGCCACGGGCGAGGGCAACGAGGGATCGCACCGCCTCGGCGCGCACCACGGGTTCCGGCTGCTCCGGCCATGGCGCAGCTACCAGCCACGCCGGGACGAGGTCGAGGACGCAGAGGATGCCGAGGCCCATGCCGCCGGCGCGGACGACGACGCGTTCGCCGACCTGGCCGACGAGGCGGAGGGGGAGATCCCGCTCGACGTGGCTGCGCTGGCAACGGGGGAGAGCCTGGACGACACGTCGGGCGCCGGGGGGCCGGGCGAGGCGCCCGATGGCGTCGAGGAACCGCGGCCGGGCGAGGCCCCCGGCGAGCCGGGACCGGACCGCGGGGTCTCCGCCCTGGCGGGAACGCCGGCCGGCCGGGGATCGCTCACGCGGGAGATCGTCCATCGACGCCTGCGGCGTGCCGGCCTCATGCTCGACCCGCGCGCGGCTCCCGAGGCATGGACGCCATGGTGGCGGCGCGTCGACGCCGATCCGACGTTCGCGCTGGGGGATCGCCTGTACGAGTTCCGCAGCTGGGCCTTCCAGGAGCTGACGATCGACCGGTTCGCGGCACACGTCCGGTCCGGCGACGTGCTCGTCCTCGAGCGCGGCGGCCCACGCGGTCGCGTGCGGTGGGCGCTGGCGATCGTGCCGCTGGGCGAGGCGATCGCCGCGGACGAGCGGCCGTGGGCGGCGCTGGTGGCCGGGGATGGCGACGAGGTGCTGGAACTGGCCGTGGCGACCCGCACGGCCCTCGGGCGGCCGCTTCGCCTCCGCGTCCCCGACGGCGCACCCATCGTGGCGGCCCGCACGGCAGCGTTCGTGGCCGCGGGCTTCCCCCCGGCCGACGACACGCTCCACGTCCTCGCGCGGAAGCTCCCTCCAGACGCCACGATCGACATCGGCGGCCCCGGCGCCGTGACGTTCGAGGAACCGCCTCGGCGCGTGACGGCACCGCCGGGCGCGGGTCGCTGATCGCGGACCGTGGAATCGGCCCGTCCGGCGTCGCGGCGGGGCCGCATGGGCTACAGTTGAGCCGATGCCGTCGCCTCTCCCGACCGCCCTGCGCGACGCCGTCGAGCGCGTGGGACGCGCCGACATCATGGTCGGCATCCCGAGCTTCCGGAACGCCGCCACCATCGGCCACGTCGCGCGCGCCGCCCAGGCCGGCCTGGTCCAGTACTTTCCTGACCTGCGGCCCGTGCTGGTCAACGCCGACGCGGGCTCGCCCGACGGCACGCAGCGCGTCGTGGTCGAGACCGAGCCGCCGGAGTACATCGAGCGGATCCTGCTCGTGCGGCCCCGCAACCGGCTGGAGCGCATCAGCCTGACGTATCCGGAGGTCGACGGCGTGGGCGGCAAGGGGGCGGCCCTCCGGACCGTGTTCGAGATGGCGCGCGCGCTCCAGGTGCAGGCCCTGGTCGTCGTCGACTCGGACCTGCGCTCGATCCTGCCCGAGTGGATCGAGCTGCTGGCCGGGCCCATCCTCAAGGGCGGCTTCGACTTCGTGTCGCCGCTCTACGCCCGGCACCGGAACGACGGCACCATCACCAACACCGTCACGTACCCGCTGACCCGTGCGCTCTACGGGCTGCGCATCCGCCAGCCGATCGGCGGCGACTTCGGCGTCAGCGGCGACCTCGTGGATTACTACCTGCAGCAGGACGACTGGACGCCCGAGGTCAGCCGGTTCGGCGTCGACATCTGGATGACGACCACGGCGATCGCCGGCGGGTTCGCGGTCTGCCAGGCCCGGCTCGGGGCCAAGGTCCATGACCCCAAGGATCCCGGCGCGGACCTCGGTCCCATGTTCAGCCAGGTCCTCTCCACGATCCTGCGCCTCACCGAGCGCCACGCCGAGCGCTGGCTCCGGGTCCATGGCTCCCACGATGTCCCCGCCTACGGCTTCGATCGGATCGTCGAGCCACCGCCCCTCGACGTGGACCTGCTCCGCCTGCTCGAGGAGTTCCATCGCGGCCGCCTGGCGCAGGGCGAGCAATGGGACCTGATGCTCGCCCCGCAGACGGCCGAGCTGGTGTGCGAGCTGGCCAGCGACGCCGGCACCGCGGCCGACCGGGCCGCCCGTGCCGACGCCCCGCGCCCCCTCGAACCGGGCGGCTTCGCGTTCCCCGACGAGGCATGGGCGCGCGTCGTGTACGACGTGTGCGTGGCCGCCCGGCGCCGCGTCCTGCCGGTGGACCGCCTGGTGGCTGCCCTGGTCCCGCTCTACTTCGGCCGCGTGGCCGGCCTCCTCCTCGAGGTCCGGGACCTCAGCGGCGAGCAGGCCGAGACCGTGGTCGAGCGGCAGGCACGCGCCTTCGAGCTGGCCAAGCCCTACCTCGTGTCGCGCTGGGAGGAGCCGGCGCCCGGAGCGCCGGGGGGCGGAACGGCATGACCGTCCATCTCCCCGGGCGCATCTTGATCCCGCTCGCCAACCCGCGCACCGCTGCGGACCTGGTCCGGATCGGCGCCTCCGTGATGGACCGCGGCGGGTATCTCGTGGCGCTCGGGATCGTGGAGATCCCCGAGGGCGTGCCGCTGTCGGAGGGCGCCACGCGGGCCCGCCACGCGCGCCGCCTGCTGCAGCAGGTGCTCGACTTCGTGCCGGAGGGCGTGGAGCTGCGCACGCTGGTCCGGATCGGCAGGCGCGCGGCCGAGGGGATCCAGGAGACCGCGGCCGAGGAGGACGCCGACCTGATCGTGTTCGGCTGGAGCGGCACGCCGGGGGGACGCCGTGGCGCCCAGGCCGTGTTCACGCCGACCATCGACGAGGTCGTCCGGGACGCGCCGTGCGACATCGCCGTGGTGAAGCAGCGCGGCGTCGGCGAGGTGCGCAGGATCCTGGTCCCGGTCCGCGGCGGCCCCCATGCCGAGCTTGCGCTCCGGTTCGCCGATGCGCTCGGTCGCCGCATGGACGCGGAGGTCGCGGTCCTGCACATCCTGCCTCCCGGCGTCGGGGAGCCCGTGCGTGCCCAGGCCGAGCGGGCGCTCCAGGGGTTCATCCGCCAGCACGCCCGGGGCCGCTCGGTCGCACTCGTGCGCGAGGCGCTGCACGTGCGGAACGCGATCCTCCGTGAGGCGGAGTCGGCCGACCTGCTCGTGATGGGAGCGTCGGTCACGGCAGGCGGCGCCACCGGCACGGCGTCCCCGGCCACCGGCGCGGGCCGCGGTGCGACGGCCGGCGGAGGCCCGGGCGCGGCGGCGGCATCCGGCGGCCTCTTCGGGGCGCTCCCCGAGGCCATCGCACAGAAGGCTCGCACCACGGTGATCGTGGTGCGGACCAAGGAAGCCCCAAGTCGTGCCGCGTTCGAGCGTGCCGCGCAGCAGGCCGAGACCCTCGAGTCGGTCGATCGGGCCGCCGAGCAGCAGCGCAGCGTCCCGGTCCGGGTCGACCGCTGGTTCGCCGAGTCGAACTACCACCACGGGGAGTTCGCCGACCTGCGCCGGCTGGTCGCGCTGAAGGAGCAGCAGAACGCCACCATCAGCCTGGTGCTGCCGACGCTCAACGAGGCGGACACCGTGGGCCCCATCGTGCGCTCGGCCCGCGTGGAGCTGATGGAGCGGGTGCCGCTCGTGGACGAGCTGCTGGTGATCGACTCGGCATCCACCGACGAGACCCGCGCGATCGCCGCCGGCGAAGGGGCCCGGGTGGTGCAGCACCCCGACGTGCTGCCCGCGTACGGGTCGTACCGGGGCAAGGGCGAGGCGCTCTGGAAGAGCCTGTACGAGACGACGGGTGACCTGGTGGTCTGGTGCGACACCGACGTCCGGGACTGGGAGCCGCGCATGGCCTACGGCACCCTCGGTCCACTGCTGACGGAGTCGCGCATCCAGTACGTCAAGGGCTACTACCAGCGGCCCATCGTGGAGGGCGGGGTGCTCCGCGAAGGCGGCGGCGGCCGCGTCACCGAGCTCGTCGCGCGGCCCCTCATCAACCTCTTCTTTCCCGAGCTCTCCGGGATGATCCAGCCCCTCGCCGGGGAGTACGCCGGGCGGCGTGCGCTGCTCGAAACGATCCCCTTCTTCACCGGCTACGCGGTCGAGATCGGCCACCTCATCGACGCCATCGAGCGGGTCGGGCTGGAGGGCCTCGGGCAGGTCGACCTCGAGCGCCGGGTCCACCGGAACCAGGAGCTCGAGGGGCTGTCGCGCATGAGCTTCGTGATCCTGCAGGCGGTCATGAAGCGGCTCGAGGAACGGCGCCGGGCGCACCTGTTCGCGGAACTCGGCTCGACCATGAAGCTGCCGCGCTCCTCGCCCGGCCGGCTCTCGCTCGAACTGATCGAGCTGGCCGACCAGGAGCGTCCGCCGATGATCCGGATCCCGGAGTACCTGGAACGCCGGAAGGGAACGGCATGAGTCGCGTGAGCGGGGCGGCCGACTCGCCCGGTCCTCCGGATCGGGACACCGGGGCGGCCAGCTGATGTCGCTGCGTGTGCTGGTCGCGCCCGACTCCTTCAAGGGCTCCCTGACCAGCGTGCAGGTCGCCGGCGCAATGGGGGCGGGATGGGCCAGGGCACGGCCCGACGATGCGGTGGATCGCTGCCCCATGTCCGACGGCGGGGCCGGCCTGCTGGACGCCCTGCTGGCGGCCGACGCGACCTGGCAGCAGCTGCCCGCGGCCTCCCGCGATCCGCTCGGCAGGCCGATCGATGCGCGCTTCCTGCGCTCGGGCAACCGCGGAGTCGTGGAGCTCGCCGACGCCTCGGGGCTGGCGCGCGTGGATCGGGACGAGCGGGATCCCGGGGCCGCGAGCACCTTCGGGACCGGCCTGACGCTGGCCGCCGCCATCGGGCTCGGCGTGCGCGACATCATTCTGGGTGTCGGGGGGAGCGCCACCACGGACGGTGGCGCCGGGCTCCTCGCGGCGCTCGGGGCGCGGTTTCTCGACGCAAACGGCGACGACCTGCCGCCCGGTGGTGCCGCGCTCGCCCGGCTGACCCGGGTGGACCTCCGCGGCCTCTCGCCCCTGCTCGCCGAGGTCCGTCTGACGATCGCCTCCGACGTGACGAACCCGCTCCTCGGACAGGACGGCGCTGCGGCCGTCTACGGGCCGCAGAAGGGCGCACCGCCACAGCAGGTCCTCGAGCTCGACGCGGCCCTTGCCCGGTACGCCGACGTGCTCGAGGCGGCCGCGGGACGCAGCATCGGAGACGTGCCGGGTGCCGGCGCGGCGGGCGGGACGGTGGCCGGCCTCCTCGCCATCGCCGGCCGCCTCGCCGCGCTCTCCGTGCGTCGCGGTGTCGAAGAGGTGATGGCGCTGGTTCACTTCGGGGACCGCCTGGCCGCATCCACGCTGGTGCTCACCGGCGAGGGCCGCGTGGACGCGCAGACGGCCTTCGGCAAGACGGCCCACGGCGTGGCGCGGCGGGCGCGGCATGCCGGGGTTCCGTGCGTGGCGATCGCCGGCAGCATCGAGCCGGACGGGATCGACGTGTTCGCCGGATTGGACGCCGTGGTGCTGCCGGCCTGCGAGGACCATCGCGGCCTCGAGGCGGCGATCGCCGCCGGCACGGCACCGATCGAGCGGGCGGCGGAGCGCGTGGCGCGACTCGTGTCGCTCGGTGGACGGATCGCGGAGCGAACGGATTGACCCCCCGCGCTCCCCGCCCCGTGGCCGCTGCCGGAATGCCGCGCTCGAGGCCGGCGGGCCCGCGCGTGATGCGTGCCGCGCTTCCCCCCGAATGGCCGCTCGAACGGGAGCGTCCGGGCCTCGTCTCGTTCGTGCTGGCGGCGCTCCGCGAGCTGTACGGCGTGCCCGAGTGGCAGCCGCGCCGCCCCCCGACCGACGAACTGGTCCTCACCATCCTGTCGCAGCACACCAGCGACCTCAATGCCGAGCGGGCGTTCGACTCTCTGGCCGGGCGGTTCCCGGACTGGGACGCCGTCGTCCGCGCGCCGGTCGACGAGGTCGCATCGGCCATCGTCTCCGGCGGACTGGCACAGCAGAAGGCGCCCCGCATCCAGGGCGTGCTGCGCCGGATCCGCGAGGAGCGCGGCGACTACGCGCTCGACTTCCTGGGGACGATGGAGCCGCGAGCCGCGCGCGACTGGCTCGTGCGCCTGGACGGCGTGGGGCCGAAGACCGCGTCGGTCGTGCTGCTCTTCTGTTTCGGGCTGCCGCTGATGCCGGTCGACACGCACGTCCACCGGGTGATCTCCCGGATCGGCCTGGTCCCGGCGGGCACCCCGGCGGACCGCGCCCACGATCTCGCGCTCGAGGTCTTCCCGCTCGACCGCATGTACGAGGCGCACGTCAACCTGATCACGCACGGGCGACGGACCTGTTTCGCCCGCAAGCCGGCCTGCGCGCGCTGCCCGGTCGCCCCCCGGTGCCGGTACGTCGATCCCACCGCGTCCTGACCGAGCGTGGTTGCCTGCCCACTCGCCTGTGTGCATACTCATGGCATGGAATATGGGACCGGTGTCCTGGTAGGTGAACGCGGGCAGATCACGATCGAGAAGCCCATCCGTGAGCGGTTGGGAATCCGGCCGCGGGACGTGGCGGTCCAGTCGATCGAGCACGGTCGGCTCGTGGTGACGTTCGTGCCCGGACCGCATCGCCGGTCGCTGCTGGGCGCGCTGGGGCAGCCACCGGGCGGGCGCGCCGCCGTGCCGCCGGTCAGCGAGGATGAGGCGGTGGCCCGCGGCGTTGCCGAGGACGAGCGTGCCTCGGCGCCCCGGCCCCTCCCCACACCCGAACCCGGTGAGGACAACACTCCGCGATGACCCCACGGCGCGTCCGAGAGTCGCCCGCCGGGGTCGCCTACATCGACACCAACGTGGTCGTGCGGTACCTCATCGGCGACGACCCCGCTCGCGCGGCGGCGGCGGCGGCCGTGATCGACTCCGACCGGCCACTGGCCCTGTCGATCCTGTCAGTGCTGGAGACCGCCCACGTCCTGCGCGTCTCCTGCGGACGGAACCGGGCGGAGATCGCCCAGGCGCTGGTGCAGCTCCTGGCACGCGAAAACGTCTCCGTGCCCGAGGTTCCGACGGAGACCGTCATGTTCGCGCTCAGCCGCTGGCGGGACGGCGAGATCGAATCGGTGGGCGACGCGCTGATCGCGGCGAGCATGCTCGCGTCCGTCGCCACCGAGGTCCACTCGTTCGACGCGACGTTCCCATCCCTGGGGTGGCAGGTGGTCGAGCCCGGCGCACCGTAGCGCGACATGCGTGCACCCTCTCCGGGATCGGCTCGGTCGCGCACGCAACACGACATCGGCGCGGTCGCGCGCCGCACAGGAGAGTGCCTCATGACTTTCCAGTCCCTTGTCCAGGAGTTTCTCGATCGCGAGTACGAGCTCTCGCCCGTCCGGGCGAGCCAGCTCGGGCTGGCCCGGTACGACGGCCGGCTCGACGACCTGTCGGCCGAGTCGTTCCGCGCCCGCGACAGGGAGGCCGCGGAGTGGCTGGGGCGGTTCGACGCCATCGGCGAGGCCGGGCTCACTCCGGCGGAGCAGATCGACCGGGACCTGATCCGCTCCGTCCTGCGGGGCCGGCTGATCCTCGCCGGCTGGGAGAACTGGCGGCGCGACCCCGCCACGTACACGAACCCGGCGCTCGACGGCGTCTTCACCCTGTTCCTGCATCGCCTGCGGCCCGAGCCCGAGCTGATCGACGCGGCCATCTCCCGGATGCGGGAGATCCCCCGCGCGCTCGAGCAGGGGGTGGCGAACCTGGATGCGGCGCTGGCCCATCCACTCATCCTGCGGCGCGGGGCGGGCGCAGCCCGCGGCGGAGCGAGGTACCTGCGCGAGCTGCTGCCGGCCGACGTCGCGCCCGGCGCGGGACGGGATCGGCTGGCTGCGGCAGGCGCGGATGCCGCCCGGGCCATGGACGGCTGGGCGGCGCACCTGGAGCGGCTGGCGGACGAGGCGACGGGCACCTGGCAGCTCGGCGAGGAGCGCTACACCCGGCTCCGATCTGAGAAGGAGCGGCTCGATGTCGACGCGCGCGGGCTGCGCGACCGGGGCCGCGCCGAGTACGACCGGCTGGCCGCGGAAATGGCGCAGATCGCGCGGCGGGCGCGGGGCACGGACGACTGGGCCACGGTGCTCGAGGAGGCTGGCAAGGAGCACCCGCGCACCGAGGAGGCGATGCGGGACGGATACGCGCACTGGACCGCCCGGGCCCGCGCGTTCCTCGCTGAGACGGGACTGGTCACCCTGCCACCGGGCGAGCAGTGCATGGTCGAGCCCTCGCCGGTCTTCCAGCGGCCTGTCCTGGGTGTCGCCTCGTACAACGCGCCGCCGGCCTTCTCCGATTCGTGGATCGGCCACTTCTTCGTCCCGTTCGCGCCCGACGGCACGCCGGAAGAGGAGATCCAGCAGCGCCTCGAGGCCAACAGCTGGGGCGACATCCCCACCACCTCGGTGCACGAGGCGTACCCCGGCCACCACTGGCACCTCGTGATGCGCAAGCGCAACCCGAGCGCCGTGCGGCGCGTCTTCGGGACCCCCTACTTCACCGAGGGCTGGGCGCTGTACGCCGAACGCATGATGCGCGAGCGCGGCTTCTTCACGGACCCGATCCAGGAGCTGTGCCACCTGAACTCGACGCTCTTCCGTGCGGCCCGGATCATCGTGGACACCAGCATCCACCTGGGCGAGATGACCCACGATGAGGCCGTCGACTTCATGCGGACGAAGGCCGGCCTGCCCGAGCCGACCGCGAAGGCGGAGGTGGGTCGCTACTGCGCGTGGCCCACGCAGGCGTCGGCGTACCTGACCGGCTGCCTGGAAATCCTGCGCATCCGGCGCGACTGGCTGGATGCGCGCGGGTTCCACGGGGTCGCCCCGGCGGACGTGCCCGTGGCCGCGCTGCGCGACTTCCACGACACGCTCACCGAGAGCGGCGCCCTTCCGCTGGGTCTCGCGGAGCGGGTGATGACCGGCGGGCAGCCCGGCTGACGGCGGGGCGCACGGCCAACCGCGCCAACATGCAAGGCGGCGCGCAAGGGAACGGCCCCGTTCCGGCCCGGATCCACACGAATCCGCCCGTAGACTCGACCATGCCGGCGTCGCCGATGCCTGTCCCGTGCCGACGCCGGCACAATCCCGTCCCGGCTCGCCCTGTTCCGCACCCGGCCGGCGGGTGCCCCGGGAACCGGCGCTTCCCCGGAGCGCTCCGCGGGACTATCGGGGTATTGCCCGGCGATCGTCCGCTGGTACGATCGCGTGGCGACAAGGGGGCAACGTCGCGGCAGACAGATGGCACACATGCACTCTCGGCGGCCTTCCCGACCTGCGCGCCTGGCCTGGCTTGCGGCGATCGCGCTCGCGATCGGGGCCTGCTCGACCTCGGCGGCTGGCCCCAGCACGCCCTCCGGGCTGCCCGACGGGATCCCGATTCCGGCTGATGCGGCGGTCGTGGTGGGCCCGGGCGGCGGTTACGACGCCGGGGCGACCCTGTACGGCTTCAGCTCGGACCTGGGGCCGGCGGCGGCCCTGCACGGCTATGCGGCCCAGCTCGTCGCCGCGGGGTTTGCGCGGGCGGGGACCAACGGGCCCTGGGAGTTGTACCGGCACGGCGCAACGCTGGTGGCCGTCCGTGCCGGCGGGAGCGGCCCGCCCACCGACCTGCTGGTGCGCATCACGACGTTGCCGGCGACCGCCTCTCCGGCCGGGGCCAGCGCACAGGCCGGCGGGTCCAGCGGGCACAGCGGCGGCAGTTCGGCCGGCGCGGGCAGCTCGAAGGCGAACGGGAACCCCAACCCGGGCGCCAACGGCAACGCCAGCGGGAACAGGAACCCCAACCCGGGCGCCAACGGCAACGCCGGCGGGAACGGACTTCCCGCGGCGACGCCGGCTCCGAACGGAGCGGCCGGGGCGACTGCGGCCCCGAACGGCAACGCGTTCGGCGCCGGCAACGGGAACCCCGACCCGGGCGCCAACGGCAACGCCGGCGGGAACGGGAACCCCGACCCGGGCGCCAACGGCAACGCCGGCGGGAACGGGAACCCCGACCCGGGC
>JAJYNP010000040.1 GCA_021786265.1 Chloroflexota bacterium | reverse complement strand
CATCCCAGAACGAGCGCATTGACTGCTCTCCTACGTCCGCAAGCGCATGACCATGAAGGTGAAGAGGCCGGGGATCAGGTAGCTGTCGGCATAGGCACACACTCTCCCTGCAGCATCCAGGCTTGAATGGCACATCACGACGA
Source organism: Chloroflexota bacterium (assembly GCA_021786265.1). Next base: position 28,992 of record JAJYNP010000040.1, on the reverse strand, counting down.
CGGGCGTCGAGGGGGCAATCTCCAGCTGGCGGCCGACGGACTGGCCAGCTTTGGCCGCCGAGATGGTGGCCCGCACGCGCTGGATGGGCGCGCCGGTGAGGGCATCGAGGATGGGGAGCATCTCGCCGTCGAACCCGGCCAGCAGCTCGTCGAGCCGTGCGGATCCCGGCACGTAGTCGATGAGCAACGCCGCGGGACGGTTGTCTGCCCGGTAGACGCGGCTGACCGCCGTGAAGCGGCTGCCGGTTGGCCGCCCGAGCGCCCGGGCGGCAGTCTCGCTCCTGACCCGGCGGCGGATCGCGATGTCGTGAACGCTCGGCGCGAATCCGGAAGCGGCGATCGAGGCCGGGACGGACTGGAGGCGGTCAAGGTGGTTCGTCACGGTCGTGGCGTCGTCGACCACGAAGTTGCCGATGCCGTGCCGTCGCACGATGTGCCCCTCGCGCTCAAGCTCGAGCAGCGCGTTTCGGAGGGTCGTGCGGCTGACGTTCAGCGACGCCGCAAGAACATCCTCGGAGGGGAGCCGGTCGGTGAGCGCACCGCGGCGGATCCCATCGAGGATCTCCTCCTTGGCGCGTCGGTGGAGCGGCGAGTGATCCCCAACCGGCCGGACTGCTGGCATACCCGCTGTCATCGGACGTCCAACATCTACTGATGTGAGATGCCCGAAATCCTATCGTCCCTGTCAAGGGGTCGGGGCAACAACGAGCCGCCACGGCACGCAGCACGGAGCCGGCTGCCACCAGACAATGCACGCGCGCCGCGTCTTCCTCGCACAGGGCCGACGAGCACGACAATGGTGGACCACGTCCATGGTGCAGGCGGCCCGGGTGCGAGCACACGCCCTGAGCGACTGCTTCGATCACCCGGCGCCGCCACGACAGGACGTTCTCGTCGGCCGCGGCGCCGCCACGAGTGGCGTCGCGCGGGCGCGAGAGTGCTCCGGAGATCGCGATGCCGCTCGGGGGGCTTCCTGCAGGACGCCAGGGCGCCTACGAACCGCCTTCTCCCGCCACCGCTGCCAGGCTCTCGTCCATGATGGTGAGCGCGAGGTCGATCTCGTCCTCGGACACCGTGAGCGGTGGAGCGATGCGCCAGACGCTGTTGGCACCGACGTGACGGACGATGTTCATCGACAGCCCGCGGGCCAGGCACTCGTCGGTCGCCCGGGCACCCAGCGCCTCGGCTGGCCGGCGCGTCTCCCGATCAGTGACGAGCTCCACCCCCAGGAGCAGGCCGCGGCCCCGTACCTCGCCGATGAGGGGGTGCCGTCGGGCGAGCTCGAGGAGGCCCGCCTGCAGCCGCTGCCCCATGACGGCCGCCCGCTCGGGCAGCCGCTCCTCGATGACCACGTCGAGCACGGCCAGGCCCACCGCCGCCGGCAGCGGGTCGCTCACGTGGCTGGTCACGTGGACGAAGCCGCGCTCGACGATGCGCTCCTCGATCTCGGGGCTGACGATGGTCGCAGCGAGCGGTAATCCGCCGCCCAGAGTCTTCGAGACCGTCACGATGTCCGGCACGATGCCGTCCTGCTCGAAGCCGAACATCGTGCCCAGCCGACCGAAGCCTGTCTGCGCCTCGTCCACGATGACGAGCCCGCCCCGGGCATGGGTCAGCTCGGCGAGGCGGCGCAGGTAACCTGCCGGCGGGTCGATCACGCCGCCCGCGGAGAGCACGGGCTCGACGATGGTGGCTGCGAGCGTGCCCGTGCTGTTCGCGTCGAACAGCACGAAACCGCGTTCGAGGCAGGACAGGTCGCAGCCCGCGCACCCAGCGCTGCCGTCCGCGCGCCGCTTGACCGGGCAGCGGAAGGCGTACGGCGCGGGCAGGGCGAACGTGCCGGGCAGCTGCGGCCCGTAGCCGCGGTGCGGCACCGAGTAGGTGACCGACGCGACCCCTGCCGTGAGGCCGTGGAAGCTCTGGTCGAGCCCGACGACCTCGAACCGTCCGGTGGCGAGCTTCGCGATGCGCATGGCGATCTCGTTCGCCTCGGACCCGGTGTTGAGGAGGATCACCTTCTCCAGCGGCGCGGGGAGCAGCTCCGCCAGGCGCGCGGCCAGCCGCACCACCTCTTCGGAGAGCATCCAGCTGTTGAGATGGAGCACCCGATCGCAGGCTGCGCGGATCGCCTCGACGATGCGCGGGTGGTTGTGGCCGAGCGTGCTGCAGATCTGGCCGCTGGTGAAGTCGAGGATCCGGTTGCCCTCCCGGTCGTAGACCCAGCTGCCCTGAGCTCGCTCGACCAGGAAGGGGGCAAAGCCGGGCACGTACCGGATCAGGTGGCGGTCGGCCAGTTCCAGCAGGGGATCGCGCACCGTGGCTCCTCCTCGTGCACGCGCTGGCCGACCCTGGGTCGTCCGTCACGCACCCGGTTCGGCCAGAACGCGCGAGAGCGTAGCAGCCGGTGAGGGCGGCGGTAAGGCGCAGACACGCCGCGCTCGCGACACGACCCTGGACCAGGAGGCCGACGACCTGCTCAGAAGTCTGGCCACCGAATCTCGCGTTTGTCCGGATCGTCTCAACTGGTGCCGGAGCGGAATGGTCGCTCCGTGGTTCTTGCCGGTGACCCGGTCTGCACCTGGAGGTCGTGGGCCAGGGCAACGACGAGGGTCAAGATCAGGACCACCGGCGTGATCGCCGTCACAGCGGGCGTCAGCCGCAGCACGACGTCGGGGACGACGGCGGCGATGAGCCACGACGCCGCGACCCAACCCAGATAGACGATGAGGGGCCACGGCCAGAGCCGCGCCAGCAGGCGCGCCAGGCCAGCGGGCAGGTGGCCGCGCCACCAGGTGAGCGGCGCATCGATCTGGGTCGCGGCGATGCCGGCCCCATCGCCAGTACGCCGGTGACGAGGAAGCTGGGGATCACCGTGAACGCCGGTTCGCAGCCGTGCCAGGTGGTCGCTGGCTGGCAGGGTGGCCCGATGGCGCTGATCACCAACCCGCTCGGGGCGGCGGTGCCCTGCTGCGTCTCGAATCAGCTGCCGCCTGTGTCATTGGCTCGGCCCGTCAGCCGAACGCTCCTGGAAACGCGATCGCGCCCACGAGCAGGAGGAAGCTGGCCGCGACGCCGATTATGCTTTCGGTATGAAGACTGCGGTCTCCGTTCCGGACGACGTCTTCGCGCAGGCCGAGGTGCTGGCCCGACGTTCCGGGCGATCGCGCAGCGACGTGTACAGCGCCGCGCTGCGCGAGTACGTCGCACGACACGCTCCCGACGAGGTCACCGAGGCGCTCGATCGAGTCGTTCGGGAGGTGGGGGAGGGGGAGTCAGACCGCGCCTTCGTCGAGGCTGCAGCGCGTCGCGTCCTCGAGACCACCGAGTGGTGATTTCGCAGGGGGAGGTCTGGTGGGTCGATCTCCCCGCACCTGGTGGATCGGAGGCGGGCTTCCGCCGGCCGGTCCTGGTGGTCCAGGGCGACGCGTTCAATCGAAGCTCGCTGCGGACCGTCGTGTGTGTGCCACTGACGAGTGACGTGCGGTGGGCCGACGCGCCGGGCAACGTCCTGCTGACGTCACGCGTGACCCGCCTGTCGCGCGACTCGGTGGCGAACGTGTCCCGGATCGTGGCCCTCGATCGTGGCGTGTTCGCCGAGCGGGTCGCACGTCTGCCCGCCGCGAAGCTGCAGCTCGTGCTCGCCGGGATCGACGTCGTCCTGGGTCGGGAGTGACGCGACATGGCCGGTGGGCGGGTGTCCGCGGGTCCTGTCGCCACTCCGGGCCCCACGATCGACCCGGTCGAAGCCGCCGCGACCACATGGCTACCCTCGGAGTGCCGCTCGCAGGTCCTTCATGAGAAGGACCAGGTGGAGCGGATCCGTCGGCGACTGCTCGAATTCGGCGAGGTGCTCGTAGAAGGCACGAGCGTCGGCCGATTCGCAGTGGATCAGCAGCGCCCGCACGCCGATGGTGTCGGCGGCCTGCTCGACGCGAAGCAATGCGTCCCGGACGAGCGCCGCGCCAAGGCCGTAGCCCTGGACGGAGCGATCGACGCCGAGGCGCGTGAGGATCGCGACCGGGATGGCGTACCGTCCCGTGCCCTTTCGAATGCGAGGGGGAGCAGCCTCCTGCTCCACGGATCCTGCGGCGAGCGCGAAATAGCCGAGGACCTGTGGCGACCCCGCCCGCGTGACCACGAAGACGCGGCTCGTACCCGACTCATGCGCCTGCAGTGCGTGGTTTCGCAACCAGGTCGTCTGCGCCTCGGAGCCGCAATCAACGTCGGTCCGATCGTGCGCTGCGGTCAGTAACTCTACCGGGGCGAACGCCGCAGGGGAGGGAAGCGGCGCGGATCCCGAGGGCACGGCCGGCTCACCGACCCGTGTCGGCGATGCTTCGTGTTGAGTTCTCAGTACTCTCCTGCCTGCTGTCGAGGACGGGCGGCGCGGCGAGCAGCCGACGCAGCTGAGGCTTGTCGGTCACCGGTCGATCCAGCATGCGTGTGAACGCGTCCCAGGCGTTATCCGAGAGGACGAAGCGATGGCGGTCTGCGAGGACTTCCCCTGCGCGCTGCGTCGCAGCGCGCAGCACGAACTCCGTCAGGGTCGTTTCGTCGACGCGGCTGGCCTCGTCGAGCAGCGCCCGCTGCGCCTCGCTGACTCGCAGCGCGATCCGCTCTGTCTTCCCGTATCGTGGCAACATTGTGCGTACATCCTCGCCGCACGGGACGGCGGTGTCAAGCGAGCGCGAGATGCCTGTGCTCGATATGCCCCCGCCGGATCGTTCGCATCCCATATGGTCAACAACCGTGCGACCGATCGACCTGAACCGCTTCATTCTGTGCGCATAGCGGAGCGCGATGGAGGCCAATAGTGTAACATGCTACTCCATTAGCCGCGGAGAAGATGGATGCTTACAGTGCCGCAGGCGGCACGACGAGTCGGTCGGAAGCCCGAGACGATTCGTCGCTGGATCCGCGAGGGAAGGCTCCCTGCGCGGAAGATCGGCACGCAGCACGTCATCGAGGAGGCGGACCTCCGAGAGGCCTCGGCCGGCGGGGACGTGCTGCCGGTGCCCGAGGGCTGGCGCGCGACCCTCACCGGCGAGCCCATGCCGGACGTCATCGCCGCGTTACGCCGGTCGCGGATCGGCCACTGAACGATGCAGCACGTGGTCGACGCGAGCGTCGTGGTCCAGGCATGCCTGTCCAGTGCCGGCTTCGAGCCGCTCGCGGCGTACGAGCTCGTCGCGCCGCACCTCCTCTGGTCGGAGGCGACATCGGCGCTCCACGAGCTCGCCTGGCGCCGAGAGATCTCCTCCAGCCTCGCGCGCGAAGCGCTCGAGCGTCTCGGGGCGTCGCCTGTCGTCGCCCGCGACCTGCCGGATGGATCGCGGGCCGCCTTCGAGATGGCGGACCGGCTCGGATGGGCCAAGACCTACGATGCCGAATACGTGGCTCTGGCCGCCGCGATCGACGGCGTGCTCATCACGATCGATGGGCGGCTCCGGCGGGCCGTCAGCCATCTGATCCCGGTGATCGGACCGACCGGCGTCTGAACAGCCGCATCCGTCGCCCGCGCGGTTGTACTCCTGGCGCCGGGCATTGGAGGGGGAGGGTGGCGACACCGACCATCGGCGGCTGGGCCAACGTCGCGACCGTCATCCGCGACCTGGCGCCCCGGTACGCGCCGGTAGTGGACCATCTCCGAATCGAACAGGCTTGAGTGGCGATCCGGTCGGGTGGGTTGGGCACCGCACTTGACATCGCGATATCCGCTGGATATCCTCAGATCGATGGGCAAAGTCCTGATCTCGGTTCCCGACGATCTGCTGGAGCGGATCGACCGAGAGGCTGGGGCGCGCGGGACCACGCGGAGCCGTTTCCTAGAGGAGGCGGCGCGCCGAGAGCTCGGATGGCCTGCGCCTGAGGAGCTGGACACTGCGGTCACGCGAGCACGCGAGGCGCTCGCGTCGTATGGGACGTTCGAGTCGGCCGACCTGATCCGTGAGGACCGCGAGGCGCGGGATGCCGGCGATCGACATCGTCTGTGACGCCAGCGTCGTCCTGAAGTGGTTCCACGCCGAGGGTGAGGAAGAGGTCGAACCTTCGCGCGCGCTTCTCGATCTGCATCGGAGCCGGTCGGCGGCCCTCTACGTTCTTGATCTCACCGCGTACGAGATCGGGAACGTGCTGCTACGTGGCCGCCTCCGCGTCGAACCACCCGAGGTCGTCACGGTGCTCGAGGCCTTGGCAGTCATCTGCCCGCGGATCACGCCCTCGCAGACGGAACTCGGCGACGCCGTCGCACTCGCGGAGCAGCACAACCTCACGCTGTATGACGCCGCCTATGCAGCCGTCGCAGCCGCCCGACACTCATATCTGGCCACGCTCGACCGTGCACTGCTCGACGCCGGCCTGGGCAGACGCCCGTCGGACATCGTGAGTAATGTTACATAACTTCTCTTATCGGAAGTGACCTGGAGCGAACCCAAGGAGGTTCGTTGTGAAACCTCAAAGACAGACGGCGTGGGCGTCGCCGCAGCCGCGGATCTCGACGCCGGGCTCGAACACACCCTCGCCGCAGCGCGGATGAACGCCCGCTTGCGCGCCGAGTTCGAGCGCCGGTACCGAGCGACCGTGCGAGACGCTCGTGTGCCTGGGAGAGCCGCTCGGGCCGAGGAGCGCCGCGCGGGCGCGGAACCCGCGAGGGCCGCGGCCACCCGGGGAGCAACGAGCGACCCCGTTATGACCGCGACCGCCAGCGCCAGGCATGTCCCCTCCCCCGCCACCGCTCGCCTTGGCACGACCCGTGGCTGCTTCCCGTCAAGAAGCGTGTCAATACCCAGTCGAGTATCGACGGCACAGGCGCGACGGTGCGGTCCGCGCGGTCGCTGGAGGACGTGCAAACTAGCCGCCGGCCGCGTTCGAGCCGCTGGCGCTCGTCGCGGGCTGGCTCGCCAGCAGGTCGCGCTCCAGCCGGTCGGCCTGCTGCCGGAGCCCGCCGGTCAAGGTCCCTGGGACGAGACCGAAGACCGCCGCGTAGACGAGGCCGATCTGGTTCTCCAGGAGGTTGAACACGGTCGTGAGCGGGGTCGCCTGACCGAGCGTCGACTGACCGGACGCAGCGTTGCTGGCGGGCAAGAGCGATGGCGCCACCGACACAAGATAGACGCCCGCCACCGCAGCGAGTCCCGAGATGATGGGCGTGGTCATGAGCCGCACCTGGAACAGCCCGAAGTCCTCGATGGCCGTCGTCCGGGATGCCTCGGCCCGTAGACGGTCGAAGAGCCCGATGATCGCTCCCACGAGGTAGAAGGCCGAGGCCGTCCCGATGTAGATCTTGGCGACGTCGAGGACGAGGGCGAGTGCCAGCAGCAGGTAGGTCGCGCCGGCCACCGCCAGGAGCGTCCAGGCGAGCTGGTTGCGCGCCCTGATCAGCCCGTCTCGCGCGTCGTCACGGAACGTGTTGACCGCGTGGCGGATCTCCCGCAGCGCCTCCCTCGCCTCGGCTTCGGTCAGCGCGGAGACCGGCTGCTGGGTCGTGCCGTGTTCCGGCGGCAGGAACGCCAGGCCCGCACCCGGCGAGAGCTTGTACGTCGCGGCCCGCAGGATCCCCTGGAGGCGCTCGCGATCACCGATGGTCGAGGCCTCCAGCGATAGCTCGTCCTGCAGCGCCTCACCGACGAGGTCGTCCTGGCTCTCGACCATGAGCAGGGCCTCTTCCGCGCGGCGGAGCGCCCGGAGGACGCTGACGTAGCCGTGGGCGAGCGCCCAGCGCAGCGCCGGCTCTCCGCCTGTCCCGGTCAGGAGCTCGTCCGCCACGTTCAGCTGGGTCCGCGCCTCGACTGCCGCCTCCTGCGACGGTGACGCAAGGGTTCGCGCCCGGTCATGCAGCTGCTGGTAGCGCTCCCGCAGCTCGTTGTAGAAACGGGGCTGGACCTTGGACGCGGCGGTCATCGGTCGCACGGGGATGGCCAGGAGGAGCCAGGCAAGGACGGTCACCCCGACCCCGGCGCCCACCGCCAGCCAGGGAAGCGTGGGTGCCGCGGCCATGGAACCTGCCTGTGCCGGCAGGAGGAGGTACACAAGCACCGTGACGGCCGCCGCCAGCCACGGCATGAACGGGCTGACCAGCCACACCGCGGCCAGGTAGCCCTCGCCAGTCGATGGCGCCCCAGTCAGCTTGCCCGACGGCGGTTCGGTCTCGCGGTCTGTCATCTCTCTCCTCCCGGTGCCCGCTATGGTTCCGCCACGACCGCGAACGGGCCCGAGCCGGTCGCCGCGACATGCACTCCTCGGCCGTGCCGCGCGGGATCGCCCGCGTCGGTCCGCAGGAGCACGAACGGCGGCGCCGAGAGCGACGTGACGAGGGCCTCGCTCGGGACGGCATTCGCCCGGTCGTACGTCCCGGGTAGCGTCGACATGAGCGCCACACGCTGGTCGGCGGAGGCCTGCGCGAGCAGCGGGAAGAGCGTCCGGCGGGGGGTGGCATTGCGGCTGCCGTGGTGCCCGACCTTGTAGAGGTCGACGCCCCGGAGGCGCTCGCAGAGCGCTTCGTGGTCCGGCGCCCCGGTCAGGGCGTACGACCAGTTCTCGATCTGGGCATCGCCGGGGAAGAGCAGCCGGTGCCCCGCCGCCTCGATGAGGAGGATGACGCTCGTGTTGTTGAGCACCCCGTCGAGCTGGTGGACGAGCCGCTCGGCCGAGCGAACGAGATGGTCGTCGAGGCGATCGATCAGCCAGCGTCCGGGCCCGGGTTCGAGAAGGGCAGCGGCGTCACCTGCCCCCACGACCGCCGGTGCTGCCCCGGCCCCGATGGCCGCGAGCGCCGCAGGATCATCCCTCCCGAGGCCCAGCCAGTACTCGATGCTCGTCGACGCCTGGCACCGAATGGCGGGCCAGGTGTCGGGATCGGGCGGCCCCAGGACCTCCATCGACACCCCGGGCAGGACGTCGGCAGGAAGCGGGTCGCCGAAGCGTACGTAGAAGGGTGTCCCCTGCCTGGCGAGTTTGTCCAGCGTGGCGATCGCGTCGGCATTCCGCAGCTGCATCGCAGCGAGCCCAGTGATCTCCGCCTCGGCCTCGCGGGGCCGGGGGCCGAACGAGGCAGCCGCGAGGGCCGCGGCAAATCGATGGCCGCCCTCCAGCACGTCGAGGAGTGCGCGCTGCCCGCTGGTCAGGGCGCCCGCGCCTGCGTCGGTGGGAGGCACCTCGGTCCAGGGACGGATGACGACTTCGGGCCCCAGGCGCAAGATCGTCTCGCCGCCGACAGCGGGGTCGAACCCCATGAGGTGGTCGCGGTGACGGTGCGTCAGGACGACGGCATCGAGCTTGCCGTGTGTGTCGGCCTCGATGAAGCTGGCCACGTCCGCGAGGCGCGGGCCGTGTGGAGCTGCCCGGTTTGTCCCGAAGTCGATCAGCATGTGCCGCTCGGCCCGCCCGTCGATCGCGCGGGCGTACGTGAAGCTGACGAGGAGGCAGTCCCCGAATCCGACGTTGTACGCACGGACGTCGATCCTGACCGGTGACTCGCTCACCACGTCTCCCCCCGGGTCGCGGCGTCAGCCGCGTGCAGGGCCGCGAAGCGCAGCCCGAGCGGGAGCCCCTGCGAGTAGCCGATCCCGCCGCGCGTGTCGCGCAGGCCGTGGCCGGCAAGGTAGGCGAGCCGCCGCGATTGGCGCGCCCAGTCGAGGAGCGGCTTCGGGTGGTGGTACTTGAGGCGCCCGAACTCGTCGAAGACGACCGTCCCGCCGCCGAGGAGCTCGAGGCGAGTGGCTTCGTCCACGCCCGCCGGGAGCACGAGCTCGCCTCCCCGCCGGGCGGCGAGCGCGCGGAGGGCGGCCGCCGGGCCATCGAGCATCTGGATGTACGTCGCCACCACCTCACGCACGATGAACCCATCGGGGGCGATCCGGGCGCACGGGGTCACCGTCTCGACCGACAGGTAGTAGTCGGTCGGGATGTCCAGGCGGGCGGCGTTTTGCCAGAGCATGCGGAATACCTCGTCGCGCCGCAGCCGCAGCTCGTCCGCATGGACGGCCGCGTAGGAGAGGGCGTTCTTCCGGCCGAGGGCGCCGATTCGCTGCGGCGGCGCGGCGCTGATCCCGTAGCCGCCGAAGGCCCGCCGCAGGGTCCTGCGATAGCCGTGCCGATCGTCGGGCACGACCTCGCCGTCGCTCGCAAGCAGCGCCACCAGGAAGTCGTCGAAGGAGAGGTCGACCGGCGGCAGATAGTCGATCGCCCGGATGCACATCGACAGCAGGTGCGCCGCGGTCTTGGCCCCTTCGTCGGCGACGCGATCCCGGCTCAGAGGGGCTCCTGCAGCGTGGAGGTCGCGCAGCCGGCGGGTCCAGATGGAGAGGAGGGCGCGGCCCACCGCCGCCACGAGGATCTCGCCGCGGGCGTGCGGCTCCTGGTACGCCGGATCGGAGAGGAGCTCGGGGTTCGCCGCGAGCGTCACCGAGCGTCGGAGCGCATCGCCGCCGTGCACGCGCGTGGCCCGCCCGAACTCCTCCCCGAGTCCAAGGAGCGCCGTGCGGGCGAGCGCGCCGCTCGTGACGGCACGGGCGGCGACCGTCCGGGCCCCGGCCGAGCGCGAGACGAGCAGCCCCACCGCCTCGGGCAGGGAGAACACCGAGAGCAGTGCGACGATGTCGGCGAGGGCCTCGTGGAACGCGGCCTGGTCCGGCAGAGAGGGCTCCTCGAAGCGGCGCCGCAGACCGTCGAGGATCGCGTGGGTCGTCTCGTGCGCGACGATGTCGTGCGAGAGCGCGGTGTACACGGTCCCGCTACCCTGCGGCCGCGGCTCGGACGGGGTGAAGAAGCCGAAGAGGATCGCGCACGAGTCGGGGTCGTAGAAGGCATTCGGCTCGGCGAACGCGGCCGGCACGAGGGACAGCTGGTGGCCCGCGAACCCCCAGCCGAGGCGGCGGCCGAGCGCGTGCTCGAAGGTCGCGAGAGTCCGCGCGGCCACCGCGTACACGTTCTGGGCCCGCACGGCAGGCTCGCTCGCGAGTCGCGCGTCCGGATAGGTCGCGATGGCATCCGGACCGGGATCGCCCGGGGCCACGAGGCGGTGGTTCGTGGCGTCGTAGTCCACGACCCAGAAGCGAGGGCCGCGCGGTCCCGGCTCGAGCCGCTCGTACGGGATCGAGACGCGCGCACGGAGCACCGCTCCGTCGATCATGACCGAGGGATCCTGGGCGATGACCCAGAGCTCGCGCGCAAGCGGTGCGACGAGCGGCTCGGGATCGAAGCGCGCGAGGCGGGCGTGGTCGGCGGTCGCCACATCCGGCCGGTCCGGCGCACGCTGATCCGCGGCGGGGGGCGACGCGCTGGGACGTGCAGCCTCCTGGGACAGTGGGCTGGTCCTCTCACGCCGGTCCATCAGCCGACTCCAGAGCGCGGGTGGGGGAAGTCGCGGGGGGCCGGAGCGTCGGGCAGGTAATGCCGGCGAAGCGCGGCGTCAGCGACCGCGTAGCCCCAGTTGATCATCCGCTCCTGGGTCCGGCCGGCCATGCGGGTGAGGCGGGTCGGCTCATCGGCGAGGCGCTGCGTTGCAGCGTACGGACACGGGAGCGTGTCGGGCAGCCCGTAGTTGGCGATGTCGGACCGGATGCCCCAGTACGCGCCCTCGCGTACCCCGGCCCGAAAGCCGTCGATCAGCATGCGCTTGCGGAGCGCGCGGACCTGCCCGTCGATCACCTGCGTGACGCGCAGCGACTGGCGCAGGAGATCGCCGGCCGGTGCCGGGTCGTCGGCCAGATGACCGCCGCCGTCGCTGACCAGGACCGTCTGGTAGCGCTTCCAGGCGGTCTCAAGCCCGAGGTTGTCGTAGATGCCGCCGTCCGCCAGCGCCGGCCGACGGCGGCAGCGGGGGTCGTCGAGCGAGCCCGAGCCGGGTGTGTACGCCGCAGGGTCGACGGCCAGCCGCACGGGCGAGAAGAACGGCGGGAAGGCGGCCGACGCGGCGACCGCGAGCGCCACGCCGACATCGGGGTCGCGGACCTCCCCGACCCGGTAGTCGCGCATGTACGGCTTCGAGAACCGCCACAGGACGCCCGAGGCGAGGTTCGTCGCGTTGAACACGAACCGGGGCGGATCATCCGGCAGGTCGCGCAGCGTCGCACCGTGGTACAGGAACCGATCGAGCGATCGGGCGAGTTCGAGCGCGGGGCTGGTGCCCGGCAGGAGCCCCCGGAGAAACGCGGGGACATCGATCCTGCGCCGGGCGAATGCCCGCAGCGGGTTCACCACGAGCTCGCCGAACCTGGTAGCGCGACCGGACGCCTCGAACGAGAGCCCCGACCATTGGACGGCGAGCATCCCAGCGGTGATGGACCCGCCGGAGACGCTGGAGACCCGGGCGAGTTTGGGCAACAGTCCGAACTCGTTCAGGCGCATCAATGCGCCCACGTGGAAGAGCATCGCCCGACTCCCGCCGCCAGACAGGCAGAGGGCGATCCCCTGTTCGGGTGAGCGCTCGGCGTCGCCGGGGATCCATCGGACAGGGGCGAGTGGCTCGACGTCTGATGTAGGCGGGCGTCCCTCCATCGCACTCCTGCGCACGGCTAACGCGCTTTCCCTCCGAGGCCGCATCCCACGGGTCGGTCTCGCCAGTAGCTCTGCGCGGTCGAGGCGGCCTGGGCACGGGCCGCACGTCGACGCCCCCGCGTTCACGGCCAGCATCCGCGACATCGACCGCCGTGCAAGTGCCAAACGGCCGGAGGTCAGGGGCAACGCACGGTCGGCTCCCCTCCCCTGTGGCGGGAGGTCGCGTGGGTGGGTGGGTGGGTGGCGAGCTATCTGCGTCGGGTGAGACGTTCGACCCGGTCGGCAAGACGCTCCGCCGCGTCCTTGACTATCTCGGCTCCTTCCCCCCGCTGCCGAGCGAGCGACGCCACGATGACGCCGGGTTCGCCGTAACGTTCCGCGGCCCATTCGCCGGCCTCGACCTTCGAGGCGATCCGATGCGTCTCGACGAAGAGCCACGCCCGAGCGGAGGTCAGGACCAGATACTCCAGGGCAGCGTGCTCCCTCGCCCAATCGACCTCGTCGCGCATCGCCGACAGGATCGTTTCCTCGGGGATCACAGCGAGCGACGCGCGTGGCGGGGGCCCAACGATCGCGACGCCGAGCGCTCGACACACCGCCAGGTGAAGGATCAGGTCCGGGTCCCCTCCACGGGTCCGCCCATCGACCACCTTGCCAGCCCGATCCCACCCATCGGTCGTCTGGTGGAGCTGGAACCGTGGCGCCGGTAACTCCGGCTGGGATGCCTCGCCCGCTGTCATGAGGCTGCACTCGAGGCCATTCGCCGGGTAGGCCAAGGGGGCGAGCGCACGCACAACCTGACGGAACTGACGGTCTGACAGCGCGGTGCGGCTCAGCGCGAGGATGTCGAGATCGCTGCGATCCCAGCGGAAGCCCCCGAGCACGCCGGAGCCGTGGAGATAGACGGCCTCGAGGTCCTCGCCGAGCGCGTCCGCAAGCGCACTGCCGACCTCCCGTGCGGCCTCGCGCGCGTCGTTCGCGAGCCGCTCACTCCGCGTAGTGCGCTCGTCCGACCCCATGACGGGCTCCGATCAGCCACCTGAACTGCCCCTCGATCACTGCCTACGATACCGGCTCCTGTGCCGGCTTTGGTGGCACAGGAGGTGCGCCTTCCTCGACCGCCGGTCGGCCGTTTCGCTCCGAGCGCCGCGCGAACAGCACCGCCACCCCTGCTACGATCGGTCGATGGACACCACCGAGAGCTTGATCTCGCGCGCCGTCGTGGCGGTCGACGCCTGCCGCGACGACATCGTCGCCACCGCCCACTCTATCTGGGCCCATCCCGAGATCGGCTTCCGGGAGTTCCAGACCGCGGCGCTGGTCGCCACGCGGACGCGGGCGCTCGGGCTCGAGCCCCGCGAGGGGCTGGCGATCACGGGCGTGCGGGCCGACCTGGATCTCGGCACCCGCGGCCCGACGGTCGCGATCCTCGGCGAGCTCGACGGCCTGCCCGTTCCAGACCACCCGGCCGCGGACCCGGCGACCGGCATCGCGCATGCCTGCGGCCATCACGCCCAGGTGGCGCAGATGCTCGGCGTTGCGGCCGCACTGCGGTCCGCGGGCATCGAGGGCGCCCTCGCGGGTCGCGTGGCGTTCATCGCCGTGCCCGCCGAGGAGTACGTCGACCTCGCGTGGCGCAGCGAGCAGGCGCGAGCCGGCCGGATCGAGTTCCTGGGAGGGAAGCCGGAGCTCCTGCGTCTCGGCGTTTTCGACGACGTCGACATGGCGATGCTGATCCATGCCTCGTCGACGCCGGAGGATCGGCGACTTTCGATCCCCGCCGGGAGCACGGGGTTCGTGGTGAAGCGCACGCAGTTCATCGGCCGCGCCGCGCACGCGGCGGCGGCGCCCGAGGAGGGGGTCAACGCGCTCCACGCCGCCTCCCTCGCGCTCGCGGCGATCGGGATGCAGCGCGAGACGTTCCGGGACGAGGACCATGTTCGCGTCCATTCCATCCTCACCCGCGGAGGCGAGGCGGTGAACGTCGTGCCTGCCGAGGCGTGGCTCGAGACGCAGGTGCGCGGCCTCACGCTCGAGGCGATGCGCGACGCGGTGGTCAAGGTGGATCGAAGCCTGCGGGGAGCAGCCATGGCGATCGGGGCGGCCGTGGAGATCGAGACGCTCCCAGGCTACCTGCCACTGGTCGAGAACGAGGAGCTCGCCCGGCGGTTCGCGGCGCAGGCGCGGGCGATCGTGGGGGGCGAAGGGTGGGCCGAGCGGCCGCCCATCGCCGCGTCCACGGACGCAGGCGATCTCTCCCAGGTCATGCCGCTCATCCATCCGAGCACAGGCGGGTTCGGCGGGACCATTCACGGTGCCTCGTTCCACGTCGTGGACGAGCAGGCGGCGTACATCGACCCCACGAAGGCCCTCCTCGCGACCGTCGTCGAACTCCTCGCCGACGGCGCGGCGGGTGCGAGGGAGGTGCTATCCGCGTCGCGGCCCCGCCTGACCATCCCCGCGTACCTCGAGCTCGTGCGGAGTCTCTCCGGCGTCGAGCGGTTCGAGGGCTGAGCCGCGGCCCAGCGGGCTCAGGCTCCGATGGACGTGTGGAGTAGCTCCAGGAAGCGCTCCCGCGACGCTTCGCGGACCACGTCCACGTTTGGGGCCCGGCCCGTGACCTGGAGTTCGTCGACCATCGTCTGCCCACGGCCCCAGGAACCACCCGTCTCGACGGCGACGAACCGACGGCCGACGCGCGTCGCCACAGCCGGGTCGAGGGCGACCGCCATCGCGATCGGGTCGGGCAGGTCGAACCCGTCAAGCTTCGTCTGGGTCAGGCAGTACTCCAGGAGCCGGCGCTGGATCGCCACGCAGAAGCGCGCGAGGTCGGTGTCCACCGCCTCCATCCGGCGCATCTCGTCAGGGCCGATCGTCGCGTACAGGCGCGAGATGTCCCAGCCGACCATGGTGAGCGGGATGCCCGACTGGAAGACGATCTCGGCGGCCTCCGGGTCGACCCAGATGTTGTACTCGGCGAGCGGCGTGACGTTGCCGGGCAGGATCCCGGTTCCCCCCATCGTGACGCAGCGCCGCACCTTCGACGGGAACGCCGGATCGCGCAGGATCGCCATCGCCACGTTCGTGAGCGGTCCGAGCGTCACGAGCGTGAGCTCGCCCGGTTCCGCGTCCACCGCGTGCAGCAGGACGTCGATCGCGTCACCGGGGGCCGGCGTCCGCCCGTGCGCGGGCAGCCCGATGTCGCCCAGGCCATCGGTGCCGTGCACGTCCTGCGCGGTCTCCAGCGGCCGCGTCAGCGGCTTCGCCATCCCTGCGTAGACGGGCACCCGACTCCCGCACAGCTCCACCGTGTAGAGCGCGTTCTGCACCCCCTGGTCGAGCGGCACGTTGCCAGCGACCACCGTGATCGCCTCCACCGAGACGCCCGGGGTGCGCAGCGCCATGATCAGCGCGACGGCGTCGTCCGATGCCGTGTCGGTGTCGATGAGCAGGCGGATCACGATCGTCCTCCCGTCCCGGCGGATCCAGTGTCTGCCGGCGGAAACGTCTCCGGCGGCACCGTCGCCCAGGCCCGACGCTCCACGTCGACGAGCCCACGGTCAGTCAACTTCAGGGCCGGGCTGACCGGGAGCGACAGCGTTGCCAGGCTCATGAACGCGTTCGCATGCCGGTAGCCCCAGGCATGGAGCGCCTCGCGCACCGCGGCAGCCTCGGCGGCCACCTGCACTCCGGGCGCCTCGGACATCAGCCCTGCAACCGGCAGGCGCAGGAGCGCCGCGATGCGCCCCGCTCGCGCGACGGCCACCCCGCCGCCGGAGGCGATCACCGCGGCGACCGCGGTCGCCATCGACTCGGGCGACGTTCCCAGCACGAGCAGGTTGTGGCTGTCATGCGCGTAGGTCGTTGCGGCCGCGCCCTCCTCCAGCGCCATGCCGACGACCGGCGCCATGGCGCGATCGGCGCTGCGCCCGTGCCGGTGAAAGACGGCGAGCGTGGCGGCCCCAGGCGGTAGCTGCGCTCTGCCGTCCCTCACGTCCACCTGGATCGTGTCCGCGACGGTCGACGTGTCGACGCCGTTCACGCGGATCGCGAGCGCGCGTCGCGTCCCGTCCGGACCGTCCGGCCGCCAGACGAGTTCCCCGGCGTCCGGCGGCAGGAGTCGCACCGAGTCCTGGAACGGGGACGGGTCACGCGGCCGGGCTCCCCACACGGCAACGCCGCCGCGGGCCACGACCTTCCCGCCGGCGATCACGGTGGCCGGGCGGAACGAGCCCAGGTCCGCGAGCAGCGCGAGGTCCGCCCGGCGTCCCGGCGTGACGGTGCCTCGGTCGTGGAGTCTCAGCCGCTGGGCGGGGACGACGGTGATCGCTCGCAGCGCCTCGAGCGGTGGAAGCCCCTCCTCCACCGCGCGACGCGCGACATGGTCCAGGTGGCCGCTCGCCACCATGGCATCGGCTGCAACGTCATCTGTCACCAGCGAGAAGGGCGGCCGCAGCGGAACCGCCAGAAGGTCCCGCATCAACTCGGGAGAGATCGACTTCTCCTGGAGCTGCAGATGCATTCCCAGCCGCGCCTTCTCGAGGGCGACCGCAGGCGCGTTCTTCGTGTGGTCGGAGTCGATGCCGGCCGCCAGGTACGCGGAGAGATCGGCGCCCGAGAGCCCCGGGCAATGGCCGTCGACGATCGCTCCCCGATCGCGGGCGACGCCGACGATCTCCGTCATGCGCCCGTCCCCGGCGAGCACCGCACGGTAGTCCATCACCTCGCCCAGCCCCACCACCCCGGGCTCCTCCAGGAGCGCGGCCACATCGGCAGCGTCGAGCTCCGCCCCGGCGGTCTCGAAGCCAGGCAGTGACGGGACGCACGATGGGACGCCGAACAGCATCGTCATCGGCGTGCGCCGGCCGGCACTCGCGAGCCACCGCAGACCGTCCGCGCCCACGACGTTGACGATCTCGTGCGGGTCCGCCAGCACCGTGGTCGTCCCGTGCGGCAGCGCGAGCTCCGCGAACGTCTCCGGGACCAGGAAGGAGCTCTCCACGTGCATGTGCGCGTCCACGAACCCGGGCACCACGAACAGGCCAGTGGCGTCGATCCGCTCCCGGGCGGCGCGCGCCGTTCCCGGCGGCAGCACCCCGCTGATGGTGTCGCCGGCGACCGTCACGTCCGCGGCGAACACCTCGCCGGTGAGCACCGAGACGACCCGGCCGTGTTCGATCAGCAGGTCATCCACACGATCGCCTCCGCTGTCCCGACGACTCTGTGCGCGACGCCCGACATCCGGCCGCCGTCGCCACGATCAGCCGCCGTAGCTCGCGAGCGCGCCGATCAGCAGCTCCCAGAAGCGGCCCGCATCGATCCTCGTCGGCACGATCGCGTTCTTCGGCAACCCCAGCACGTCGTCGACATCGACGAGTGTGCGCCCGTAGGAGAACTCGGCGTGCGTTTCCACGTCCACGTGCATCGGCTCCGCATCGAACAGGGTCGGGTCGATCACCCATGCGACGGCGGTCGGGTCGTGCAGGGCGGGCCCGAAGGACCGCCTGCGACGGGTCGTGGTCGACGCATAGAACCGCAGCATCGCGGCCGCCATGTCCCCCACCGGGGTGCCGACGTCCGCGATCCGCTCGATGATCTCGGGGGTGGCGACCACCTGGTGCGTGAGCTCCAGCCCGCACATCGTGATGGGGACGCCGCTCTCGAAGACGATCCGGGCCGCCTCCGGATCGACCAGGATGTTGAACTCGGCCGCTGGAGTGCGGTTGCCGAGCCCCCACGCACCGCCCATCAGCGAGATGTGACGGATCTTCGGCACGATGCGCGGCTCCCGCCGCATGGCGGTCGCGATGTTGGTCAGCGGCCCGATCGGCACGAGCGTGATGTCGCCGCCCGACGCCATGAGCAGCTCGACGATCAGGTCGACGGCGTGGCGCGGGTCCGCCGGCACGGTTGGCGGTCCGAAGGTGGGGCCGTCGAGCCCGGACTCTCCGTGGATGTCGCTGCCGACGATCTGCCGGTGCACGAGCGGGCGGTCGCAGCCCTGGGCGATCGGGACGTTTCTGATGCCGGCAACGGTGCAGATCCTGCGCGCGTTCAGGGTCATGCGATCCACCGTGTGATTGCCGGCCACCGTCGTGATCGCAAGGAGGTCGATCGCGGACGAGGCGGCGGCGAGCAGAATCGCGAACGCGTCGTCCAGCCCGGGATCGCAGTCCAGGATCACCCGGTGCCGCTCCATGTGGCCCACCTCCCCGTTGCCGTCCGCGTAGAGCGTCAACCCCCGTAGCTCGCGATCGCCCCCACCATCAGGTCCCAGAAGCGCGGCGCGTCGAGCTTCGTGCCAACCAGCACGTTCTTCGGCAGCCCGAGCACGTCGTGGAGGTCCACCACCGTGCGGCCGTAGCTGAACTCGGCGTGGGTCTCGATGTCGACGTGCGCGGGCTGTGTCTCGACCAGCGTCGGGTCGATGACCCACGCCACCGCCGTCGGGTCGTGCAGCGGCGGCCCGTCGAAGCCGTGGAGCTTCCGGTAGGTGCTCGCGAAGAAGCGCAGCATCTCCACCGCGAAGTCGCCGAGCGGGGTGTGCAGGTCGGCGAAGCGCGCGATGATGTCCGGGGTCGCCTTGGCCTGGTGCGTGAGCTCGAGCCCGCACATGGTGATGGGGACGCCGCTCTCGAAGACGATCCGGGCGGCCTCGGGGTCGACCAGGATGTTGAACTCGGCCGAGGGCGTCTGGTTCCCGAACCCCCACGCGCCGCCCATCAGCGAGATGTGGCGGATCTTCGGCAGGACGCGCGGCTCGCGGCGCATGGCCAGCGCGATGTTGGTGAGCGGCCCGGTGGGGACCAGCATCACATCGCCGTCCGACGCGAGCAGCAGCTCGATGATGAGGTCGACCGCGTGGCGCGGGTCGAGCGGCGCGTCGGGCTCGCCGGCGAAGGTGGGACCCTCGAGCCCGGATTCGCCGTGGATGTTGGCGGCGATCCGCTGCTCCCGCACCAGCGGTCGATCGCAGCCGGCCGCGATGGGCACCCCCTGGATCCCCGCCCGGCTGCAGACGCGCCGGGCGTTCAGGGTAGTCTTGGGCAGGGTCTGGTTGCCGGCCACGGTGGTGATCGCCAGCAGCTCGATCGCCGGGGACGCGCTGGCGAGCAGGATGGCCATGGCATCGTCGTGGCCCGGGTCGCAATCGAGGATGATCTTCTGGGGCACAGGGCCGGCTCCTTTCGTGGCTGGGGCAGATGGAACGGAGCGATCGTGCCTCACGACGCGGGCGCAGGCGCAGGCAGCGGTCGCGTGAGCACGCCGACCAGGTCGTCGACGAAGCGCCGCGAATCGACCTCGAGCGCGACCCGCGTGAACGGGCCGGGCCGCCCCTCGGCCTCCATGTACTTGGGTCGCCGGTCGACGAGCGTCATCCCGCGCGTGGCGCCGTCGCGCGTGACGTGCACCGGGGTCTCGAGCGCGCGGGTGACGAGTCCGGGATCGACCGCGACGCCCGCCGCCAGCGGATCGTGCAGCGGACAGATCCGCCGGCCGCCGAAGCTGCGCTCGTAGACGCCCAGGTAGTGTCGCAGGATCGCCGTGGCGAAGCGCGCCTGCGGGGTATCCGACGATGCGATCCGCTCCAGCTCCGGTTCCTCCAGGCGGGTGGCCATGGTCACGTCCAGCCCGACCATCGTGATGGGCCAGCCGGCGTTGAACACCAGCTCCGCCGCCTCGGGGTCGTGCCAGATGTTGGCCTCGCCGGTGGGTGAAGCGTTGCCCACCCCATCGGCCGCACCACCCATGATCACCACCGACCGTACCAGGCCAGGGAGGTCGCGGTCCTCAACGAGCGCCGCGCCGAGGTTGGTGAGCGGACCCGTCGCGAGGATGTCGCAGGAGCCCGGCCGCTCGTGCGCGAGCCGGATGAGCTGCGCGACCGCGTGCTCGCCGCTCGGTCCGCGCCGGGGCGCCGGCTGGTTCGTGTTGCCCAGACCGTCGTCGCCGTGCACCCAGCCGGCCGTGGCCAGGTCCTGGGCCAGCGGCCGCCAGCAGCCAACCGCCACGGGCACGTCGTCGAGACCGCACAGCTCCAGCACGCGGCGGGCGTTCTGGGCCGCGAGCGGCGCCTCCACGTTGCCGTGGACGCTGCCCACCGCGGCGATGCGGACCTCGGGGTGGCCGGCCAGGTACAGGATGGCCACGGCGTCGTCGACCCCGACGTCCATGTCGAGGATGAGCGGGCGAGGTTCCACGAGACGCCTCCGGATGGTGGACGGGGTCAGGCGACGCGGCCGCGCCGGCGCCGGATCATGGCGAAGGTGAGCGCGACGAGCGTCACCACGTAGGGCAGCATGAGGACGAGGTCCGGGGACACGTTCAGGCTGGGGATCACCTGGACGCGATCGGCCACCGCGTTCGCCAGCCCGAAGACCGTCGATGCGATCAGCGTGCCGATCGGTGTCGCATTCCCGAAGATCTCCGCGGAGAGACCGATGAAGCCCACGCCGTTGGTCATCTCCCGCACGAACGTGTTGAGCGTCGCCATCGCCAGCTGCGCCCCGCCGAGCCCGGCGCAGGCCCCGCTGATCATGACCGTGACGATCTTCAGCGTCGTGGGATTGAGGCCAGCCGCCTCGACGGCCTCTGGGTTCTCGCCCGTCGCACGGATGTGCACGCCGATCTTGGTGCGGTAGAGAACGACGTGCGATATGACGACGAGGAGCAGGGCCAGGAACACGATCACGGTCTGGCCGTTGAGCGTGTGATAGAAGAAACCGAGGACGGGCGCGTCCGACCAGCTCGCCGGCAGCGTGAGGCGCCACAGCGTCGGGAACGTGGTGGGGGTGAAGCTGCCCTCGTTGTTGTAGAGACGCTCGAGCAGGAAGACGGTCAGGCCGTCGGCCAGCAGGTTGATCCCGATCCCGGCCACGAACACGTCGGCTCCGAGCACGAGCACGACATAGGCGAAGATCGCGGACATCACCATCGCCGAGAGGATGGCGCCGGCCAGCGCGAGCG
Organism: Chloroflexota bacterium; assembly: GCA_021786265.1. Next base: position 7,530 of record JAJYNP010000040.1, on the reverse strand, counting down.
ACACGCTCTGCGTGGCCGCGCCGACCGCGATGGCGAAGAATGCCGCGGTCAGCATCATCCCCTCCATCGCGATGTTGAGGATGTTCGCCTGCTGCGTGAACACGCAGCCGATGGCCGCCAGCAGGATCGGGGTGGTGTAGAGCAGCAGCACCCCGAGGAGGTCGACGTTCACGAGCTGCGTCCAGGAGCTCATGCGGCACTCCCCTTCCGCCGCAGGAGGCGGCCGATCGAGGGTCGGGCCTGCGCCGTCATGACGACCACGATGATCCCCGAAAGGATGTTGACGAGCGGGTTGGGGACCGGTGTCTGGATCTGCATGATGGCGGCGCCGTTGAGCAGCGCGGCGTACAGGAACGCCATGGCCAGCGTGCCCCACGGGTTGAGGCGCCCGAGCAGGGCCGCGGTCAGGCCAAGGAAGCCGAAGCCGGGAGAGAAACTCTGGTAGAAACGGTGCTCGACCCCCATGACCTCGATGGCACCGCCGATGCCGGCGACCGCTCCCGAGATGAACATCGTCTGGATCAGGACGCGCCGGACATCGATGCCCATCGCCTGGGCGAACCGCCGGTTCGTGCCGACCGACCTGACGTTCGCGCCCCAGACGGTGCGAAACATGAGGAACCAGCTGGCCACGGCGACCACCAGGGCGATCAGCAGGCCGACGGTGACGGCGGAGGGCGGCAGGATCTGCGGCAGCCACGCCTGGCTCGCCACGTAGGTCGTCATGGGCGCGCCTGCGGTCACGTCCTTGAACTGGTTGTCGACCAGGTACTGCGTAAGGAGCATGGCGACGTAGTTCAGCAGCAGCGTGCTGACCACCTCGTCCACCTCCCAGAGGGCCTTGAGGATGCCGGCGATTGCGGCCCACAGGCCCCCGGCGATCGCCGCGACGACGATGATCACGAGGATCAGCAGCGGGCCGGGCAGGCTCACGAACGTGAACCCGGCGACGGCGCCCCAGAACGCCCCGAGGTACATCTGGCCCTCGCCGCCGATGTTGAAGGCGCCGCCGCGGAACGCGATCATCACGCAGATCCCGGTCGAGATCAGCGGGGTCGCTTTCGCCAGCAGGTTGCCGAAATCGAGCGCGTTGTCAAAGCTGCCGAAGAGGAATGCGTGGTAGGCGGCGACCGGGTTCTGGCCGATCGCGATCACCACCAACACGCCGATCAGCAGCGCGAAGATGATGGTGATCGCCGGCTGGACGACGGCGCTGGCGGCCGAACGAAGGGCGCCCGCCACCCGGCCCCCAAGCGCTTCCTCGTCCATGGGGACGGTGCCGTGCGTCATCGTGCGTCTCCTGGGTGGTCGCTCCTGAGCCCCATCATGTACAGGCCAAGACCCTCATCGGTCGCGCTGCTGCCCACCGTCTCGTGGACGATTCGGCCGCGATACATGACGAGGATCCGATCGGACAGCGAGAGGATCTCGCTCAGCTCGGACGACACGAGAAGGATCGCCCGGCCCTCCGACCGCTGCTCGATGAGCGTCGCGTGGACGCCCTCCGTCGCGCCGACGTCGAGTCCGCGTGCGGGCTGTGCGGCGAGCAGGACTCTCGGCTCGGTCGTCAGCTCGCGTGCGAGGACGACCTTCTGGATGTTCCCACCGGACAGCGACTGTGCCGGCGTGGCCGGCTGGGCGTTCCGGATGTCGAACCGCCCGATCAGCCCGCGCGCCCAGCGCCGCAGCCGGCCGGGCGAGACGATCCCGCGCGTGGCCAGCTTCGCTCGACGGTAGTGCGGCGCGGCCAGATTCTCCGCGATCGACATGGACGGGCTGACGCCCCGGTCCATGCGATCCTCCGGCACGAACGCCAGGCCCGCATCGCGCCGCTCCGCCACGCCGAGGTGCGTCACGTCGACGCCGTCGATCCCGACGCGCCCGGCGGTGGGAGGGCGGAGACCGCAGACGAACTCGGCCAGCTCGCTCTGCCCGTTGCCCTCGACCCCGGCGATCCCCACGATCTCCCCGGCCCGGACCTCGAAAGAGACGTCGCGCACCGCCTCCGCGCCGTCGACCCTGAGCCCGGTCAGGCCCTGGACCTGCAGCACCGTGCGGCCCGGCGTTGCCTCGGGCTTGGAGACCCGGAACAGCACGTCCCGCCCGACCATCATGCGGGCGATGTCCGCCTCGGTGGCCTCGCCGGTCGCGACGGTGGCGATCAGCTTGCCGTCACGCATGACCGAGAAGCGGTCGGCGACGGCTCGGACCTCATTGAGCTTGTGGGTGATGAAGATGATCGTCTTGCCCTTCGCCCGGAGTTCGCGGACGACGTGGAACAGCTCCTCCGTCTCCTGCGGCGTGAGCACGGCGGTCGGCTCGTCGAGGATGAGCAGGTGCGCGTCGTATGACAGCGCCTTGAGGATCTCGACGCGCTGCTGCTGTCCGACTGACAGGAAGCGGACGCGCGCGCGTGGATCGATCTCGAGCTGGTAGCGCTGGGCGAGCTCAGCCGCCTGCTGGATCGTGTCACCCGACCGGAGCAACATCCCCTGCCCCGGCTCTCGCCCGAGGAAGATGTTCTCCGCGGCGGTCAGCGATGGCACCAGCTTGAAGTGCTGGTGGACCATGCCGATCCCGAGGCGGGTCGCCGCCAGCGGGCTGCGGATGACCACCGGCTTCCCGCGCAGCAGGATCTCCCCCGCGTCGGCGTGCAGGAGGCCGAAGACGATGTTCATGAGGGTGGTCTTGCCCGCGCCGTTCTCGCCGACCAGCGCCTGGATCTCACCCTCGGCAACACTCAGGTCCACGTGGTCGTTGGCAACCAGGTGACCGAAGCGTTTGGTGATCCCCTTGAGTTCTAGGAGGGGCGTCATCGTGGTCATCGGATGGACACTCGTCTCCCGGGGCAGGCCATGGATCCCCGGGCGCCGGGCCCGCGGACCCTGGAATGGATCCCCGGGCGCCGGGCCCGCGGACCCTGGACCGGAGGGGACGCGACGGGCGCGCCCCCTCCGGTATCGCAAGCGCTACTGGCTGAACGCGCTCTTGACTGTGACCGCACCGCTCGCAACCTGCTGCTGCGCCGCGGTCAGTTTGTCGACGACCGATTGCGGAACGTCCTTGGTGTCGATGATCAGGCCCACGCCGTTGTTGGCAAGGCCGTAGTGGAGCAGCTGCCCCCAGGGGGCGGTACCGGCGATCGCCGCCTTGATCTGATCGTAGAGTGAGTTGCCGACCTCCTTGACCATGGAGGCCAGCACGTGCCCCGGATAGAGGCCGTTCTGGTCGGAGTCGACGCCGATCGAGTACTTGTTGCGCTCGGCCGACGCCTTGAGGACGCCGAGCCCGGCGCCCCCGGCCACCGCGAAGACGATGTCGGCGCCCTGGTCGTACATCGCCGTGGTCAGGTTGTAGGCCTTGTTGGCATCGTTGAAGTTGCCGATGTAGGACACGATCACCTTGGTCGAGGGGTCGACCGATTGCGCGCCCTGCGTGAACCCGTCGACGAAGTCGTTGATGACGGGGATGTTCATGCCGCCCACGAGCCCGACGGTCTTGCTCCCGCTCGAGAGCGGGAAGTCCGCCTTGTCGCTCGCGACGATCGCGGCGAGCACGCCCGCCAGGTACGAGCCGTCGTTCTGCTTGTACTCGATGCTGAGCACGTTCGGCAGCGCGACCTGATCGTCGAACTGGATGTAGTGCTGCGTCGGGTGCTCCTTGGCGACCTGCGTCATGTTGTCGTGCATCTGGGTGCTGCCACCGATGACGACGTTGTAGGTGCCGTTGGACACCGACTCGAGGTTCTGCAGCCATTGCGCCGGATCGGTCGGCGACGCCTGCAGGATCTTGGTCTGGATGCCGAAGTCCGAGGCCGCCTTGGCGATGCCAGCCGCCGCGGAGTCGAAGAAGCCCTTGTCGCCAAGGTTGCCCGAGACGACGAACGCGACCTTGAAGTTGGGTGCCGAGATATTCGCCGCGCCGGACGCGGCCGGGACGGCCGACGCCGCCGCGCTGGCAGGTGCGGCGGCGGAAGCAGGTGCGGCCGTCGGCGCCGTCGTGGCCGCCGAGCTGCACGCTGTCGCGATGACGGCCGCGGCCATGATCATCGCGGGCAGGCGGGTCTTCGTGATCCACGAGATCGACATCTCGCGCTCCTCTCCTTGTCTGGATTCGATGGGCACGCTGTCCGCTCCCCACTAGAGCGTGATGGACCAGAGTCCCGGGCCAGGGTCCAGGGGCGACTCACATAGGCAGCCCCTCGGTCACGCGCACCGGCGTCCCAGGCTCCTCGACGCCCACGGAGGTCACGACCCGGAGGACCCTGGCTCGGTCAGGGAGAGACGGTTGAGCGCCGGCCAGGGTGGACGCCAGCGACCCGGCCGCGACCGCCAGTGCGAGCGCCTGCACATCGGGGCGCTCCTCGGCGATCGCCACCGCCAGCGCGCCCACGAACGCGTCGCCGGCGGCGGTCGTGTCAACCACGTCGACCGCTGGCGCCGGCGCGTGCCACGCCCCGTCCCGACCGACCAGCACTGCGCCGTGTTCGCCGAGTGTGACCGCGACTCGGGACGGACCGCGCGCCAGGAGCATCTCGCCGGCCGCGACGGCTCCGGCGACATCGCGCACCGGCAGGCCGGTGAGCTGCCCCGCCTCGACCTCGTTCGCGACCAGCGTATCGGCCGTGCCGACGAGACCGTCCGCCCCCGGTCGAACCGGTGCCACGTTCAACAGTACGTGCCATCCGCGGGACTTCGCGAGAGCGGCCGCCTCCGTCACGACCTTGACGGGGACCTCGAGCTGGAGCACGAGAACGGTGGGCTCGTCGGGCGCCTCCAGTGCCGCCAGGTCGTCGGCAACGACGCCGTCGTTCGCGCCGGCGGCCACGACGATGGCGTTCTCCCCGCTCGGGCTGCGCAGGATCACGGCGCTGCCGGTGGTGCGCGCCGGATCGACGCGCACGCGGTCGACGACGCCATTCGATACGAGCTGGGCCCGCAGGAACGCCCCCGCGCTGTCCTCGCCGACGCGTCCCACCATCACGACCTGCTCGTCGCCCAGCCGCGCGGCGGCCGCGGCCTGGTTGGCACCCTTCCCGCCGGCAGCCACGGCCGTGCCGTGCGAGAGGATCGTCTCGCCCCAATCCGGCCGGCGGTCGACCGCAATCGTCGTGTCGAGGTTCAGGCTGCCGAACACCACGATCCTCACCCCACCGCCCTCGTGGATTCCCTGACGACCAGGCGGGGACGAAGCCGGATGTGCGCCAGACGCCCGTCGGCGCCGGGCGAGAGCGCGACGGCGATCGCGGTCGCGCCCATCCGCCTGGCAGGCTGGTGGATGGTTGTCAGCGCAGGGCGCGAATAGGCGGCGAAGACGAGATCGTCGAAGCCGACCACGGAGACGTCGGTCGGAACGCGGACGCCGTGCGTCTCGAGGCCACGGATGAACGCAAGGGCAGCCAGATCGTTGGGGGCCGTGACCGCCGTCGGGCGCGAACGGAGACGCAGGAACGCCTGCGCGGCGCGAGTCCCGTCCGCGGTCGTGAACCCGCCGCGGATCACCGTCGTCTCGAGGGATCGCTCCTCCATGGCGAGCGCGTATCCGTGCAGGCGGTCCTTCGCGGTGGATGCGTCCTGCGGGCCGGCGATACACGCGATGTGCGTGTGGCCGAGATCGAGGAGGTGCTCCGTCGCGAGGCGTCCTCCGAGCTGGTTGTCCACGCTGACGCTGGGCAGGTCGAGCCCGTCAAGGAGGCGGTCGACGATGACGATCGGGCACCGCGCCGAGAACTCGCGCAGGGTATCGGCGGAGGTCTCGGAGTTCGGCACGACGACCACGAACGGGACCTGCAGCGGCACCAACGATTCGAGATACTGGCGCTCGAGGTTCGCCTCGCTCTCCGTGTTGCACAGGAGCAGCGCATAGCCCGCACGGCGGGCCGCCTCCTCCGCGCCGAGCGCGAGCTCGGGAAAGAAGGCATTCGCCACGTCAGGGATCAGCAACGGCACGATCGGCGCGCGTTGCTCGGTCAATGCCCGGGCGAGCAGATTCGGCTGGTAGCCAAGCTCCTGGGCGACCCTCAGTACACGATCGCGGGTCGGACCGGGCCGCGACGAGGTCCCTCGGAGGATGCGCGAGACGGTCGAGGCGTGGACGCCGGCCGCGCTTGCGACATCCCGGATGGTGACCCGAGTTCCAGGCACGCTGCCTCCGACTGCGTTGTGCAACCGGTTGCGCAACCGGTTGTGCGCTTGTATAGCGTCGCCGGAACGCAATGTCAACGGGGTGGTCGGATGTGTGTGGACGGATGTGCGTCTGTTCGGGATCGGGGATTGCCCGGGCGTCGTCCCGGCGCCAGGGCCTCGCCCCGCCTCGCCGGTCTCGCCCTGCCGCCCCGCTCAGGTCCGGCCAGGTTTCCCGTCGCTCAGCGCCACACCGGCGCGCGTGGCCGTCAGCCCGGAGATTGCCAGCTCGTCGCGCCGTCCGGTCAGCTCGCGACGCGCCGCCCGGTGACCGGCCTCCAGGGCGCGGCGAAGATCGCGATCGCTCGGGCTCGAGGGATCGGCTGTGTCCGTCAGGAATGCCGCCAGAAACCCCGCGTCGAAGGCGTCGCCGGCGCCCGTAGTGTCGGCCACGGGCGCTCCGCGAGCCGGCACCTCCACAGGAGCGCGGCCATCGCGAAGGTGAGCCGACGCGCCCTCTGCCCCCGCCTTGACGATGACGAGCGGCGCGAGGCGCAGCAGCGCCTCGACTCCCTCCTCGGTGGTCGCCGCGGTGGCCTCGGCGCGGGTGGCGAGCAGGACGTCCGGCCTCAGCGCCGCGACACGCTCGAGAATCAACCCGGGCCCCTCCGACTCGAGGAACCCCGCGGACGACAGGTCCACGCTGATCAGCGCGCCGTCCCGCTTCGCGAGCCACGCGGCGCGCAGCGACGTGGTCGCCAGGAGGTCACCCACCAGCGAGTACGCCGGCACGTGGAAGAGCCTGACTCCAGCGAACCAGGACCTCCGCAGATGGCGCGGCGCCAGGCGGTGGATCACGGCCCGGTCGGCGACGAATGATCGGTCGCCGTCCTCGACGAGCACACCGAGGCGTCCCGTACGGGCGCCATGGAGGCGTACGGCGTGGACGAGCACCCGGCGTGCTTCGAGATAGGCGACCAGGCAGTCGCCCAGGCCGTCGTCTGCCACCGCGGTCACGAATGACGTGTCGAGACCCAACCTGGCGAACCACCGCGCGGTGGTCGCGGCCGATCCTCCCTGCCGGAACGACACGTGTCCGGCGACGTCCGTGCCCCTCCTGAGCGGCCCGGATGGCGCGAGAATGACGTCGAGCACGAGATCGCCGAGCACGAGCACGCGGGTCGTCGAGGCTGCAGCAAACCGGTGCGAGACCATCTCGGGGAACGATAGCGTGCCCGGGAGGCCGGCGAGCAGAGCCTGGACCTGTGGCCTGGGAGCTCGCGCTCTGCATCTGCCGGCGACAGCATCTGTCCACACATCTGCCGACGGGGCTGGACAGACCGACGGCGACGGTGTTCATATACTCTCCGGCCGTCGTCAGCCGGCCCGGTCCTCGGTTCCGGGCCGG
>JAJYNP010000159.1 GCA_021786265.1 Chloroflexota bacterium | reverse complement strand
GTGGGCAGCGCATCGGCGGCGCTCCTCTACTCCCGGGAGCGCCGCCGATGCCCCGTGTGTGACGGGCCGGTCTGCGTCGGTGCCGGCGTGCCGACGCGATACGAGGGCATGACGCTCGTCTTCCGCGGGCCCGAATGCCGGGCAAGGTTCGAGCGGGACCCTGAGCGGTACCTACGGACCGGGGACGACGCCGCGTCGGGCCATGAAGACACCGGCGGCGAGTCGCCGTCCAGCGAGTGGTGCTGCGATCGCTGATCCAGGCGCAGGAGAGGACGGCCGGTCACGCGCGCACGGCCACCTCGATCATCGCTCCGCCGCCCGGGAGGTTGCGCGCCTGAAAGTCGGCGCCCGCGAGGTGGGCCCGCTCCTGCATGCCCACCAGCCCCAGTCGTCCGCTGGCAAGGAGCTCGGTCGCCGAGGGGACCCGCTCGAAGCCCCGACCATCGTCGCGGACGAGCAGGCGGACCCTCTCCGGCTCGAACGCCAGGCGGACGAGGACGTTCCTAGCCCCCGCATGGCGTTCTGCGTTGTGGAGCGCCTCCTGGGCGACACGGAAGAGCATCAGCTCGATTTCCGCCTCCAGGCGGCGGTCCGTTCCGGTCCGCTCGAACCGGACGCCAGCCGGTAAGCGCTCGCCGAGCGCCGTGGCCTCGGACTTCAACGCCGCCGTCAGCCCCAGATCGTCCAGGACCGAGGGGCGCAGCGCTCGCGCGATCCGGCGGAGCTCGTCCGCCGTCTGCTCGGTCAGTGCCCTGGCGCCGACGACGGCCGTCCGCCAGTCCCCGCTTCCCGCCGCATCCGACACGTCGAGCTTGCGCCACACGAGGACCAGGGACTGCAGCGGGCCGTCGTGCAGCTCTCGCCCGATCCGGCGCTGCTCCTCTTCGCGCGCCGCGAGGATGCGCCGCGTGTATTCCTCCAGGTCCTGCTGACGCTGGTAGCGGGAGGTCACGTCGTGCAGCATGAGCTGCAGCTGCTCGGAGCCGTCGGGTTCGACGTGGGGGCCGCACACGATCGGCTCCACCCACGTCGGCTGCTCCATGGACCGGGGCGGCAGCGCGACCACCGACCTCGTGCCCTCGCCGGCAAGCTGCGTCATGAGCGCCGGGCCGGCGAGCGTTTCGAGCCGGGAGCCCCGCAGGGCCGCGACCGAGCGTCCGAGGAGCCGGGCCGCGGCGGCGTTCGCTTCGGCGATGGTGCCGGTTCGATCCACCAGGAGCACGGCTTCCGCGGCGTGGTCGAAGAGACCGCGATAGCGTTCCTCCGATGCGCGCCGCCCGCGCTCCCGCCGCTCTGCCTCCTGTCGGGCCCAGCGCTCCCGATCGACGCGCTGGCCGACGAAGACCGCGACGGTCACCACAATCCCGATCTGCCAGATCTCGCCGAGGCGCTCCAGCCCGGCATGCCATACGAGGATGTTCGGGAGCGTCACCCCCACGCTCCACAGGGCCGTCGAGAGCGAACCCCGCAGGCCGAAGTTCACGGCCGCGTACACGACCGGGACGAAATACAGGGAGGCCGGCAACAGGTACAGGGCGGTGGGGTCCGCCGCCCGCCACGTCGTCTCCAGAAGCGTGTGGCCCGCCGCGATGGCCAGGACGAGGCCCTGGACCGCCCAGAACTCACGTCGGTGGACGGGCGGCAGCCACGGACGAACCCGCTGGAGGCCGTCATCCCCGCCGGCCTCCACCGCTCGGGCGCGCCCGAGCGTCACCACGGCGATCTCTCGCCCGGGGGCCGAAGCCAGCCGCGCGACGCCGCGCGGAGCACCGCCTCCGTTCGGCTGGCGACGCCGAGCTTGGCGAACACACTGGTGAAGTCGGACTCGACCGTGCGCGCGCTCACCCCCAGGTGCTCCGCGATGTCTCGTGTCCGGAAGCCCTGCGCGGCCTGCCGCAGGACGTGCACCTCGCGCTCGGTCAGGATCGGGCGCGGCCGCCCCAGCGGGCCGACGACGTGCTGCGCCACCGCGGGATGCAGCACGATCTCGCCCCGCGAGACCGCCCGGATGGCGGCCACCACCTCGTCCGCGTGCGCTGTCTTCAGAAGGTACCCGTGCGCACCGGCCTCGAACGCCGCCAGCACGTAGTCCGCCTCGTCATAGGCGCTCAGGATGAGCACCCGCGGGGGATCCTTACGGGCCGTGATCCGCCTGGCAGCCTGGATGCCGTTGTACCCGGGCAGCGCCAGATCGAGGAGCACAACGTCCGGCGCGAGGCGCTCTGCGAGGGCGACGACGGACGGTCCGTCGTCGGCCTCTCCGATCACCGTGATCCCCGTGTCCCGCTCCAGAATCTCGCGGGTCCCCTCGCGGACGACGGCGTGGTCCTCGGCAAGCAGCACGCGCACCGGGCTCATGGCGAGTGGAGGGTGTGGGATGCAGCTGAGACCCACCTGAGGAGGACCTGAGACTCGCCCGCCCGTGCCGCCGTTGAGACATCCGCACTGCGGGAATCCGCAGCCAGGCTGCGGATTCGGCTCTGGCACCTCTGACGGCCCGGGAACGACGATTGCGGTGTCCGCGGCGCACGTTGCGGATGCCCGACGAGGCGCACACATGCATACGACAAGCCAGGAACCGGGGGCGGCGGTCACCGAGGGGTTCGACGACCGCGTGGCGGAGCACGGGCGGGTCCGCGCCGCCCTCGAATCCTTCGCCTACGTCGGCCCGTACAGCGGGCTGTTCAAGAAGGCCGCTCCCTACTACGCCGAGTCGTACTGGTACTGCATGGGCGGGATCACCTTCCTGTCCTTCCTGTACCTCGTCGCCAGCGGCATCCTGCTGGCCTGGCTCGGCCCGTTCTGGTGGCTCACCAATCCGGTCGGGCAGTTCCTGAAGGCGACCCACTACTGGTCGGCGCAGGCCTTCTTCTTCTTCCTGATCCTGCACCTGGTCCGCGTCTGGGCCACCGGGTCCTACCGGGGACGCCGCTGGATCAACTGGGTGATCGGCGGCGCGACGCTGCTGCTGGCACTCGGCGAGAACCTCTTCGGGCTGCTCGCGCGGGGCGACTGGGAGTCCCAGTTCGTCTCGATGCACTCGGACAACATGCTGTTCGTCCAGCCGTTCTTCTTCAACCTCTTCAAGCCGGGCGATTTCACGACCGACCTCGCGATCCACGTGGCGGTCATCCCGGCGCTCATGTTCGGACTGATCCTGGCGCACCTGACGCTCGTGCGCCTGCAGGGCATCGCACGGCCGCTGTGAGCGTCAACGGGGCTGGGGAGCGATCGATGGAGTCGATGGAGCAGGGGAACGAGCACACCGGCCAGCCGCCAACTCATCTCGTGCGGCACGCCTTCTGGAAATACCCGCTGATCGGGGTGGCCGTGCTCGTCGCGATCGTGACGCTGGCGGCCGTGCTGGGCTCGCCCGACTGGCCGCGCGACCGGATCTCGACGGTGGCCGCCCAGGATCCGGGCGGAGCTGTCCTGGCGTTCACCCAGGAACTCGACGGCACAGCGAGCTCGTGGGGGAACACGGGTGAGGCCGGCACGACCCCGGATCGGCTCTTCGTGCTCGGGCCACTGCAGGCCTTCTCACCGCTCCTCGGGGCCGGCGCCAGCGCGGCCCTTGCGCAGTACGACCAGGCCACGCCCGTGCAGCGCCACGCCTGGTCGGCCGCCTACGGCGCCGCGCTGATGACGATCACGCCGCAGATCTCCGGCACCATGGGCGAGATGACCACCACGCCGAGCCCGGACTCCCGGCGGTTGGGCACGCTCAGGGGCGATTTCGGCCCGGTGCCCGCGCTGACCCAGGCGTCGCTCCGCCTCGCGCAGGGCGGGTACCTCGACATGTACCTCATGGACCAGATGCCCGGCCATTCCGAGCACCTCGCGACCATCTGGCTCTACGACGAACCGCAGATGCTCAACACGGCGATCGCCGGCGGGCTCACGGACGACCAGTGGGGCATGATCAAGGAACGGGGCTTCCCGGTCGGACCCTGGTATCTCATCCTACCGGCGATTATCCACGTGCTCCTGCCCGGAGGCGGGACGGGGTTCGGCTTCACGCTGTGGAACCTGGCGCTCGCCCTCGTGTTCCTGCTGGCGGTGCCGCTGCTGCCGGGGTTGCGCAGCCTGCCCCAGCGTCTGCGCCTGTACCGTTTGGTCTATCGCTACCCCCTGCCGGGGCGGAGGGGTGGCAGGGCCGAAGGCGTTGAGCCCGCGCATACCGGACGGGCCGGCCTCGTCCCCGGCTATGGAGAGGCAGGATCGGAATGAACGCGCGGCGTGGGGTCGCGGAGATCGGCCTGTTCGCGGTGGCGGCCGCCATCGGGGTGTATGGGCTGGGCGAGGGACTGAACGGCTTCTTCGAGCCGGGCACGGGGGGCGTGCTGTGGTTGCCGGTCGCGGCCGTCGCCCTGATGGTGCTCGCCCGGCAAATGGGGCGGGTCCAGGATCGCTGGCCGCGGCGGCCATCCCGCCCCGGAGCGGTATCACGCGCGCCCGCCGGGCCGGGCGACGCCCACGGAGGGGCTGATCGATGAGCCGGCTGCGGGCGCACCTGGACGCCTACTCGGCGGTGGCAGGCGTGCTCCTGCTCGCCGGCGCGATCCTCCTGCTGCTTGGCACGCTCAACCCGATTCGCTGAGCGCCCGGGCAACGATGCCGCGGCGCTCGGGTATCCTCGCGTCCCAATGGGACCTGAGACGTCGGCACGCCGCAGCGGCGTGACTCATCCGGCGCACAGCGGGCTCTCAGCTAGTTCTCATCAGCGGCGCACACACTTCGCGCCGGTGCAGCGCGGAGGACACGGTGGGTAAGAAGGCTCGGGAGGATCGGCGACGGGCCGCCAGGGAGGCGTCGACCAGCGGGCGGAGACCGCCCTTCGGGCGTCGCCGGATCGTCTGGCTGGCAGGTGGGGCCGCCGCCCTCACGGTGGTGGTCGGCGTGCTCGCCTCCCTGACCGCCCTGGGGATCATCGCGGCGAGCGGAAGCGGGTCGGGCCAGGTCCCGGCCGGCACGGCCGTGTTCACCGAGAGCAATCATCAGCACGTGACGGGAGCCGTGCAGTACGATCGCACGCCCCCCGCGGGTGGGGCTCACAACGCCGTCTGGCTGAACTGCGGTGTGTACGCCTCGCCTGTCCCTGCTGTGAACGCCGTTCATTCGCTCGAGCACGGGGCGGTCTGGATCACGTATCGGCCGGACCTGTCGGCCGGCGCGCTGTCCCAACTGCGCCAGTTCGTGGAGTCGCACTACGACGGCGCGCAGCGCTACATCGTCCTCAGCCCATACGGGGGGCTGCCCTCGCCGATCGTGGCATCGGCGTGGGGAGCGCAGCTCCAGGTGACCAGCGCGAGCGACCCGCGGCTGGCCGCCTTCGTGGCGCACTACCAGGGGGGGCCTCAGGGCGGCGAGCCGGGGGGCGAGTGCACGGGCGGAACGGGGACCCCGATCGCGTAGTCGCGCCGGCTGCGGGGGCGGCTACCCTCGCAACCGCGGACGCACGGTGTCGATCAGGACAACGCCGCCGGCAGCCAGGCCGCGAACGTCGAGCCGGATCCGGGGCCCGCACTCTCCGCCCACACACGCCCCCCCATGGCCAGCGTGAGTGCGCGGGCGACGGCGAGGCCAATGCCCGAACCACCGAGCGCCCG
>JAJYNP010000327.1 GCA_021786265.1 Chloroflexota bacterium | reverse complement strand
CCGGGACGACCAGGTCGATCCCGAACATCTCCTCGTCGGGGAACATGAGCCCGCAGTCGACGACGACGATGTCCTCGCCGTACTCGAACACGTACATGTTCTTGCCGATCTCGCCGACCCCGCCGAGCGGGATGATGCGGAGCGGCGGCGACTCGGCCGGCTGGTTGGCGGCCGACCGGGCCGTGGCAGCACTCCTGGTCGACCTGGTGGGCGCGGCAGGCGACGGCCCCGTGGCGGGCCTGCGGGCGGTTCGGGCTGGCATCAGAAGAGCGTCATCTGGTCGGTCTGGTCCCTGTCATCGGGTGCGTCCTCCGTGGCGGGCGCGAGTTGAGGTCGATCGTATGGCGCGGCCCGTTCGGCCTCCAGGTCGGCATCGGCGCGCGGGCCGGCGGCCTGGTGCGAGGCCTCGTCTTCCTCGCGAGCTCCCGCGCCCTGGGTCCGCGCCGAGCGGGCCTCGCGCGCGTCGAGCAGGACCTGCGGCAGGTTCCCCATGTCCGCGACGAGCGTCTCCTTGAGGGCGGTCTGCCTGAACGCCGCGGCTGGATGGTACATCGCGAAGGCCACCGCGGAGGGGGCTCCCGTGGCAGGATCGACGGGACGGACGGTCCCATGGGCGGTGGAGATCTTCGCGCCCGGCATGAAGGTCCCGAGCGAGTAGCGGCCGAGCGTCACGATCACGGCCGGGTCGAGCGCCTCCAGCTGGCGGCGCAGGAACCCCGCGCAGGCCGCGATCTCGTCCGGTTCCGGGTCGCGGTTCCCGGGCGGCCGGCACTTCACCACGTTCGTGATGAAGACCTCGTCGCGCCGCCAGCCCACGAGCTCGAGCAGCTCCGCGAGCAGCCCCCCGGCCGCTCCCACGAAGGGGCGGCCCTGCTGGTCCTCGTTCTGTCCCGGTCCCTCCCCCACGAAGACGACCTCGGTCTCGGGGTGGCCTTCACCCGGGACCGCGTGGGTGCGCCCCCGGTGGAGGCGGCAGGCCGTGCAGGCCCTGACCTCCGCGGCGATCTGCTCCAGGGCCGCCGCCCGGTCGTCCGGGGTCACCTGGCCACCCGTGCCACGGCAGGCCGGAGCCCGAGCGCCTGCAGCGTCGTCGCCTCAGGCCCCCACGCCCGTGGCGCGCCTGGAGGCGGCGGGCAGCCAGCCGTGTTCCAGGAGCAGCTCCGCGATCTGCACCGCGTTGGTGGCGGCACCCTTGCGCAGGTTGTCGGCGACCACCCAGAACGCCAGTCCCCGCCCGTCCGCCATCGACGCGTCCGCGCGGATGCGGCCCACGAACACGTCGTCGGTCCCGGCCGCCTCCGTGGCCAGGGGGTAGCGATGCTCCCGCGGCTCGTCCACCACGATGACACCCGGCGTCGCGGCGAACAACGCCCGGGCCTCCGCAGGGGCCAGGGGGTCGCGGGTCTCGACGTGGACCGCCTCCGAGTGGCCGACGAAGACCGGCACCCGAACGGCCGTGCACGAGACGCGCAGGTCGGGCATGTGGAGGATCTTGCGGCTCTCGGTGACGACCTTCCACTCCTCTTTCGAGTACCCGTTGTCGAGGAAGACGTCGATCTCGGGAAGCGCGTTGAACCCGATCGGATGCGGGTAGACGCGCGCCTCCTTCTTCGCGCCGCTGGCGTGCGCGCGAACCTGCGCCTCGAGCTCGTCGACGGCCTTCTCACCGGTCCCCGCGACCGCCTGGTACGTGTCGACGATCACCCGTTCCAGGCCGACGCGGTCGCGGAGCGCCATGAACAGCGGCATGAGCTGCATGGTGGAGCAGTTGGGGTTGGCGACGATGCCCTCGTGGGCCGCCGCGTCCTCATCGTTCACACCGGCCACCACGAGCGGGATCCCGGGCTCCATGCGCCATGCCGACGAGTTGTCGATGACGGTGCACCCGCGGCGCGCGGCCTCCGGCGCGAGCGCCTTCGACACGGACCCGCCGGCCGAGAACAGCGCGACGTCCACCCCCTCGAAGGCATCGGGTGTCGCCTCGATCACCGGGTAGGTCCGCCCGTCGACCGTCAGCTCGGTCCCGGCGGACCGGGCCGAGGCCATCGCCCGCAGCTCACGGAACGGGAACGCGCGCTCGTGCAGGATGTGGATCATGGTCCGGCCCACGAGCCCGGTGGCGCCGCACACGGCGACGACGGGTCGGGGGTCGGCTGCGTTCGTCTCGGGCATGGCGGTACGGGACTCCGATCGTGGATGGGCGACACCCGGATGATACCCCGCGACCAGCCGGGCCCGACGGCCGTGCGCCCCGGGGCAACGATCGAGGCCGGGGCCATCCGACCCCGGCCTCGCGATGTGCGGTGCTAGCGGCCCGCGGGGCGGGCCCCAGGCTCAGGCGTTCTGGCGCGCCAGGTGCCGCTGCATGGCGGCCTTGCGCGACAGGTTGATGCGTCCCTGCCGGTCGATCTCGGTGACCATCACCATGACCTCGTCGCCGATCGACACCACGTCCTCGACGCTCGGGACGTGGTAGTCGGCCAGCTCGCCGATCCGCACCAGCCCTTCCTTGCCGGGGAGGATCTCCACGAACGCGCCGAAGGTCATGATCCGGGTCACCTTGCCGAGGTAGGTGGCCCCGACCTCGACGTCGCGGGTCAGCCCCTCGATGGTCTGGATCGCGCGGCGCAGGTTCTCGCCGTTGACCGCCGCGATCTCCACCGACCCGTCGTCCTCGACGTTGATCTCGGTGCTGGTGTCCTCCTGGATCTTGCGGATCATCGAGCCGCCCTTGCCGATCACGTCGCGGATCCGGTCGGGGTTGATCTTGATGGTGACGATGCGCGGCGCGAAGTCGCTCATCTGCTCGCGGCTCTGGGGCAGCACCTCGAGCATCCTGTCGAGGATGAAGAGCCGCGCGACGCGCGCCTTCTCCAGCCCGTCCCGGATGATCGCCTCGTTGATGCCCTTGATCTTGATGTCCATCTGCAGCGCCGTGACGCCGTCCCGCGTCCCGGTCACCTTAAAGTCCATGTCGCCGAACGCGTCTTCCTTGCCGAGGATGTCGGTCAGGACGGCGTACCGGCCGTTCTCGCCGCTCACCAGGCCCATCGCGGCGCCGGCGACCGGCGCCTTCAGGGGCACGCCGGCGTCCATGAGCGCCAGCGTCGAGCCGCAGGTCGACGCCATCGAGGTCGAGCCGTTGGACGTCACGCACTCGCTCACGAGCCGGATGACGTACGGGAACTCCTCCGCCGACGGGAGGACCGGCACGAGCGCCCGCTCGGCGAGCGCGCCGTGGCCGATCTCGCGGCGGCCGGGGCCGCGCATCGGCTTGTTCTCGCCGGTGCTGTAGGGCGGCATGTTGTAGTGGTGGAGGTAGCGCTTCGACTCCTCCGGGCTGATCGTGTCGATGCGCTGGACGTCGGACGAGGGACCCAGCGTCGCGACCGTCAGGGCCTGGGTCTGGCCGCGGGTGAAGAGGCCCGAGCCGTGGGCGCGGGGCAGCAGGCCGACCTCGACCGAGATCGGACGGATCGTCGCCAGCTCGCGCCCGTCCATGCGGATCCCCTCGTCGAGGACCAGCTCGCGGACGGTCTTCTTGTGGATGAGCGTGGTCAGCGACTTCGACAGCCGTGCCTCGCGCCGGCCGTGCTCGAAGGTGGCGTCCGCCCCCTCCTGGTCGCCCTTGCCGCGCATGCGGATGGACTGCGCGACGGCGTCGTGGAAGGCATGGATCCGCGCGGGCAGGGTCCGGCCGAAGTACGCGACGAGTCCGGCGGTGGCCTCGGCGTCGGCCAGCGCGCGGTGGCTCGTCTGCTGCGAGACGCCGAAGAACCGCGCGAGGTCGGCGAGCTTGTAGCTTTCCTGGTCGGGGTACCCCTCGCGCGCGATCACCAGCGTGTCCAGGTACTGCCCCTGCTGGTACCGGGTGCCGTCGCCGGCCGCGGCCTCGAGGAACCCGAGGTCGAACCCGACGTTGTGTCCCACGAGCACCGCGTCGCCGGCGAACGCGCGGAAGGCGCGGACGGCGTCGGCCGGGCTGGGCGCGCCCTGGACATCCGCGTCGGCGATGCCGTGCATCTGGTTCCCGACGATCGGCCGGCCCGGGTTCACGAAGGTGGACCAGCGGTCCACGATCTCGGTGCCGCGCATCCTGACGGCGCCGATCTCGAGCAGCTCGGAGGTAAGCGGGTCGCGGCCGGTGGTCTCGACGTCGACCACCACGAGCTCGCGCCCCTGTTCGACCGCCGCGGCGAAGTCGAGGACGCTCTCGGTACCGGGCTCGAGGTACGGCGTCCGCTTCGCCTTGCCGAGCTGCCGCTGGAGATCCTCCTGCAGGTCGAGCAGCGGGCCGAGGCTCCGGTGCGCGAACACGATCGCGTCGGCCATCACGGCCTCCGGCAGGATCTTCGCGCCGGCCTCGACCATCATGATGGCGTCGCGCGTGCCCGAGACCACCAGGTCGAGCTCGGATTCCTCGAGCTGGCTGATGGTCGGGTTCAGCACGAATTCCCCGTCGATCCGGCCGATCCGGACGGCGGCGACGGGCCCCTGGAAGGGGATCTCGCTGATGGTGAGGGCCGCCGAGGCGGCGAGCGTCCCGATGATGTCGGGATCGTTCTCCTGGTCGGTGGAGAGGACGGTCAGCACGACCTGGACGTCGTCCTTGTAGCCCGCGGGGAAGAGCGGGCGGATCGGACGGTCGGTCAGGCGCGCGGCCAGGATGGCCGCCTCCGACGGGCGCGACTCGCGCTTGATGAAGCCGCCGGGGATCTTCCCGGCCGCGTACATGCGCTCCTCGAAATCCACCGTGAGCGGAAAGAAGTCGAGCCCCGGGCGTGGATCCGACCGGTTGGCGGTGCCGAGCAGCACGGTGTCGCCGTAGCGCACGGTCACGGAGCCGCCTGCGAGGCGCGCGAGCTTGCCGGTCTCGATGGTCACGGTGCGACCACCGAACTCGGCGGATACTGAGACTGGCATCAGTCCTCCTCTGCGCGGAGGACGACCTTGCGCGCTGGACGCGCTCCCGGGGCCTATAGCGAACGCCCAGGGCTGCTGCCCTGGGCGTAGCCGTCAGCGGCGTTCCGCCCTAGCGGCGGAGTCCGAGCCGCGCGATCACGGCCCGGTAGCGGGCGTTGTCCTTGCGCACGAGGTACGCGAGGAGGCGGCGCCGTTGTCCAACGAGCTTGAGCAGACCGCGGCGCGAGTGGTTGTCCTTCGGGAACCGCCGAAGGTGCTCGGTCAGGTCCTTGATACGCTCGGTGAGGAGCGCGATCTGGACCTCCGGCGAGCCCGTGTCGCCATCCGCGACGGCAAACGAGCTGATCAGCGTTTCCTTGGTCTCCCGCGCGAGCGGCACTCGGTCCTCCGAACCTTCACATCACAACTGTCAACCGGCGGAGTGTAACAGCCGCGCACGCGCACGGCAAACCGTCCTCGCCGGTCTGTGGACTCGCCGTTGCGCTTCCCGGTCGTGCCGGCCTGAGGTCACCCGGGCTCGGTGCCCAAAGCGTCGTCGTCGAGGAGGACGCCGCTTTCGTCGAAGAACCTGAGGCGGGACGCCGCGACGTACTCCCCAGACAGCTCGAACCCCAGCCAGGCCCGGTTGAGCCTCTCAGCCGCCCAGCCGGTTGTCATCGATCCCCCGAAGATGTCGAGGACAACGTCCCCCGGATCGGTGAGCAG
>JAJYNP010000063.1 GCA_021786265.1 Chloroflexota bacterium | reverse complement strand
TCCTGCGCGACGCGATCCGCGAGCTCCTCGGGCCGACCGCCGAGCAAGGCGAGCCGTTGCGCAGGCTGTGGGACTTCTACAGGCGGAGCCTGATGTCGGACATGGAGGCCGACGACTTCGCGGACACCTACGATGTCGCACACGGGATCGATGCACGTTGAGCGCAAAGATGCTCTCGATCTGGTGTCGCCAGATGATGGATACCATCCAGGCAGCGCCACTACCCGGGGCGGACGATCATCGTCGCGAGGGCGGTACCGACGAACGTCGCCAAGGTGATCTTCCCGATCTCGAACAGCTCGCGACCGAGCCGGCGTCCTCGCGAGGGCGAGGGCAAAGACGTCGACGGTCGATGCCGGGCGGGTTGCGCGGCCGTCGAGCCTGCGGTCGGTCTCTGGCCGGACGAGGTTGGGCGCGTCGGTACTCCCCGCACGTGAGGTGAGGCTCCGGAGAGATAGACGTGCTCTGCGCGCCCGATGACGATCAACGGCGGCGGCTCCGCTTGCCGAACATCGTCGAGGGAGCCGCCCGCACGAACACTCTGCGGCGTGCGCGTGCCGACGAGGCGCCCGACGGCGGCTCGTCGGTGAGCACTACGGGTGCCACGGGTGCCATCGGTGCGACCGGATCGGGGGGAGCGGCCGGAGCTCATGCCGAAACGATGGGCCGCCCGGCGACCGCCGCCAAGACCGAACGTGGCCGGCCGTCCAGGTTCGGTCGGCCACGTTTGACGACCTACGCCTACCGATCTCCAATCGCGTCGCCTTCGGCCGGCGCGGGAGGCCAGGGTATGTCGGCCAATTCGAGGTAGCCCTTCGCTCGATTCACGGCCTTCTGCAGGTCTCTCCAGCGGTCCGCTGACCCGAGATCCCGCTGCGCAATGGTGCGGAAGGACGTGCCCGCGGCGCGATGGTCCAACAGCCAGTCGGCGTCTCGGCGATACCCTGCCTGCTCGTCCTGGCGGGCTGTTCGCGTACGAGCACGTTTCGGCTCGTCGGTCGTCATGGCTTCGTGGAGCGTCGCGCGGACTTCGTCGAGGCGCGCTTGCCACTTCGCCAAGCGGGCGCTGTCGACGACCGGATCGCCGGTCGGCACGAACGCTGGGACCTGAAGGTCGGGCGGCTCCGTTCCGCCCCGCCGTGGATCGCCCATCCGGTAATCGAGGCTCCATGGTTTGCCGCGGACGATGGACTCGAGCGTTGCGAAGTATCGGCGGACGAGGTCGCCTGCGAGGAACGGCCAAGCATCGAGACGCAGTTCCGCGATGAGGGCTTCGGCTTCCGCCCGACGGTTCTCGGCGGGCCAGCGCTGCTCAATGTCTCGTAAGGCCGCCTCAAGCGGCGCTCGCATCGTCCGTGAGGCAGGATCGAGGCGGATACCGACGTGTCTGCTCGCCGTGCCGAGGGGCCGCGGGGAGCGGGCATCGATGTCGGTCACGTGACGCTCATCCGCCTCGACGAACAACTCAGCGAGATCGCCGACCGTCGCCTCGCCCGCCAGCAGGCGGTCGACGAAGGGGCCAATTCGCAGGGTCGTCGTTTCGGACGGGCCTGGCTCGTCGAGCACGTTCGATCCGTGAAGTTGCGTCCCGACGGTCCCGCCGGGGTACAGGACGGAATCGTCCAGATCGTCGCCGCTGGCCGCGACGAGATCGACGAGGTGGCGATGTGCCGTTGCGGCCAGACTCCGCAGCTCGTCGTCACCCCACGATCGCAACAGCGTCCGATAACGATCGTGCTTCTCGATGCGGTCGAGGAGGTACGCCCGGAGGGCGACGTGCCGGGCGGCATCCTCCGGACTTGCCGTCGTCGCGACGAGGATCGGTCCCTGGTCGAACATCACTTCCGGGGATCTGGTCGCGCACTGGCTCGAGCGATGTGTCCTTGTCGAACAGACGACGCAGAGCGACCGAGGGCCCATCTTCCCTGCCCGACCTGCACGAACATTCGAGACGAGGCGAGCAAGGCATTCACGTTCGGGATGTCTGGTTGGACGGCGCGCAGCTCCGCCACGGACACCCCTGGGCGCGAGACCGCCAAGGTGCGCGCGACACGCTCGAGATCGGTGTCCGAAGCGGGTCGCCGGATTGCATTCTGCTCAAACAGCGCGCGCGCCTCCTCGCTCCAGTCGATTGCCGTGCCGACGCCACGAGCGACCGCTGCGGCCGCGTCAGCGGCGATGGCCCCCACCGAGTTGGCGAGTTCGGCCGCGCGCGTACGGGCGCGCGGCGACAGGGCCAGCGCGAGCGCTATCCCAACAAGCAAGACCAGTCCGGCCGTCATCAGCCGCTCGTTGCTGCTCACCGCCTTGAGGCCGTCGACCGCCAACATGCCGGCGTAGCCAGCCCCAAGGACGCTCCCTGTCCCACCCGTCAGGACCCCGATGATCAGACCTCGGTCCTGGAGGGCGACTGCACCAAAGGTCCAGCCCGTACGGCCCTCGCTAGGGTCGAAGATGACGCCCAGGCCATGGCGCAGATGGTCTTTATCCGCGGTGAGTAGGAAGGACGGCGAGAGCAGGATTGCGAGCTTGGCTGCGTCTACATCGTCAGGATCTTCGAGCTCGAGGGCTTGGACCCGGTCGTCCTCGCTCGTAAGGTCGCTCACGTCAACCAGGCGCAAGTTCGGCAGGTACTGCTGCTGGAGGACCTCGCGGAGGTGAGGGACGTCACGGGCCTTCTTGGCAGCAACGCCGGGGAGATGCTCGTCGACCTCGCCGAGGATTGCCTCGGTCGCATAGAGGCGCGCCGAGCCCAACAGAGCCGACAGCAGGAGCGATGAATGCTTGCCGTCGGCGACGCGAAGCAGGTCCTCGATTAGGACGTTGGCATCGACGACGACAGGCATCACGGCGTCCGGCATCAATCGGGCGATGCCGATCGACCGCGTTCCAATCGCTATCAGGTCTGCTACGGTCAGTGGTCCATCGATCGGTGCAAAGTCGCTGAGCCGGGCGGGAGTCTTCTGATCCATCTGCGTCGTGGTGTCCATGACGTTCGCACCATGCGGTGAGGTTCGCACCATGCGGTGCCGGTGGCCGAAGTGTTGGTCGATCAGGTCTGATCCTCCGCTTTCTGCGTCGGCCCGCGCTTGTGGTCGCGACTTCAGGCCCGAACACGATAGCCATCCGCGTTGATCACGGCTCGGTCGCCCGTCCCCCAAGAAGGGTCAGGTGCGGCCTCTCCGAGGAGGAGGTCGCCCGGCTCGCCGGCTGCACGATCTACTCCTCGCGACCGTAGGCTCGACCTCTCCGCCGGAGGATCTTCCTGCGCGGCCAGCCTGCCGATCCGCGCTCAACGAGTCGACGCCTGCTCTCCGCGATGTCCATTACGCCGTCTTGCGAAGTGCGGCGTCGCCTGGTCAGAAGCGCCGGTCGTACGCGCGCGCGAGGCGCACGAGGATTGACCCGTACTCCTCTCGGGCCCTTGTAGGCGCGACGAGTTCGAACGGGTAGGGGGGCTCGTTGGTGGCTCGAAAACCGATCTGAAGAAACTCGTCGAAACCGTCCTGGATCGCCCGAAGGCGAAGCTCTGCCTTGGGAGCTTCCTGCGAGGGGTTGGGATTACCCGCCGAACCATCCGTCGGGTACTGCCGAGTCCCCTCGAAGGACAGGTAGTGGTCCGAGAAGTTGATCGCCACGATCCCGACAGTCAGCGCCGTCGGCGACTTCTCTCTGAAGTGCGACGCCTGGGACCGGAGATCGTTCATGACCCTGTCGATCTGCTTGATCATCGCCTTTGCAAGGATCTTCACCTCGGCTCCGATCTCGACCTCCGCTGTGGTTCCTCGTGCGATTGTGAATCCTGTCACGGATTTGGGATGGATACCTGGGACGGGCGGGCCGAACGAACCGTCTCCGCGCCGGGCGTGGATGCCTGGGCTCGCGTTCTTTGGGTTGAGCACGCGACGGCGACTGTCAACCAGCTCCACGAACTTGCGCGACTCGCTCAGGTCGTACAGATCCTCATAGAGGTAGTCGGCGATCCGATTCCCAAGGTTGGAGTTCCGATGCCGGTACGGCCCTCCGCGGAACGTCCGCTCCAGCTGCTGGAACAGCTTGAACTCAGCCATGCGTCAGGCTGCTTCTATCGTGGCCGAGCCCCGTTCCTCGGCCACTCTGGCCGTTTCACCATGTTGGGTGAGCCGTTCCCTGGCCATCTCCATGTAGTGCGGATCAATCTCGACTCCGATGCTGTCACGACCCCAACGCGCCGCTGCGAGGTTCGTTGTCCCGGTACCAGTGAAGGGATCCAGGACCGTGTCCCCTACGAAGCTGAACATGCGGACGAGCCGCTCCGCGAGTTCGAGCGGGAAGGGTGCCGGGTGATGGCGGGTTGAGGCGCCCTTCACGTCGGACCAGATCTGGTTGAACCACCGCCGATGGTTGTAAGCCGAGATCAGGCTGAGCACACGCGTATGGAGCTCCGGGCTGCGGTAGCCTCCGGGCTTCCTCAGCATCAGGATGTACTCGATGTCGTTCTTGAGCACCGCGTTCGGCTCGTAGGGCTTGCCAAGGAAGCCTGCCCCGTTCCCGCTCGCCTCGAATACCGCGTTCGCGATTTTGTGCCAGATGATCGGCGCAAGCCCGTCGAAGCCGATTCGTCGGCAATGCTCAGAGATTGAGGAATGGAGCGAGACGACAGTGTGTCGACCCTTGTTCTTCCTGCGTGAGAGGCAGACGTCGCCAACAACGACGACTAGGCGCCCGCCGGGGACGAGGACCCGGTGGCACTCGGACCAAACGCGGTCGAGATCGTGAAGGAACTCCTCGTAGTCGTCGACGTGTCCGAGCTGACCTTCGGTCTGTCGATATTCCTTCAGCGTCCAGTATGGGGGTGATGTGACGACGAGATGAACGCTCCGGCTCGCGATGCTGGACAGGTCGCGAGCGTCGCCCGCGATGAGCCTGTGCTGCGTGGAGATCCTCTGGACAATCGTGTCGATGGTGTCCGTGATCCCTCCGTCACGCGCGATGCGAGGTAGATCCGTCTGCGGGTCGGCAAGTGGCCCCGTGATGACGGTGATCGCAGCGGCGGCCTCCGTGATGTCCATCTCGTTCACTCCCTGACAGGACCATCGGATGCCCCCGTGCCAGCTTGGCTGGCACGGGCGTTGGCTGCATTCCTCACTTGCCCTTTTTCTTCGGCTGGCGTTGGCTCAAGGCACTACCCGCCGCAGACTTCGCCGCATCGCTGTAGCGGCCATCCTTCAGGACCTTGGACGCGATCTTGGCGACCTTGGCACTCGTCTTCTTGTTCGCCACTTTCTCCTACCTCCGTCCCTTGGGACTGAGCGCAGCAGGAATTCAGCTGCACCCACTCGTGGAGCCGCAGTTGAGGCACTTGTAGCAGCTGCCGTTGCGGACCATGATCGAGCCGCAGTCGGCGCAGCTGGGGGCGTCGGCCTGGGCCTGGAAGCCGACCTTGACGCCACCGCCGAGGCTGCCGGTGATCGCGCCGAGGACGGAGCCGTTGCCGCTCGTCTTGCCGTTGCCGTTGGCGTGCCCGTTCCCGCGGGCGGTCTCGACGACGGGAAGGGCGGCCTTCGGACCTTCCACCGGCGCCGGCTCGGTGGCCACCGCGGTCGCCTTTGGCCGGCCGCCGGTCTCGGGTGGCTCGGTCGCCTTCGGCGCCCCGACCG
>JAJYNP010000174.1 GCA_021786265.1 Chloroflexota bacterium | reverse complement strand
TCAGCGGCGGCCAGCGCCAGCGCATCGGGATCGCCCGGGCGCTCGCCCTGCGCCCCGACTTCATCGTGTGCGACGAGCCGGTCTCGGCGCTCGACGTCTCGATCCAGAGCCAGATCCTGAACCTGCTGGTCCAGCTGCGCGGGCAGTTCAACCTGACCTACCTCTTCATCGCCCACAACCTCTCGGTGGTCCAGTACATCAGCGACCGGGTGGGCGTGATGTACCTGGGCAAGATGGCGGAGCTGGCGCCGGTGGCCGAGCTCTACGAGCACCCCCTCCACCCCTACACGGTGGCACTGCTCTCGGCCGCGCCGCAGGTCGACCCCCGCGTCAAGCGGCGGCGCCTGGTACTCAAGGGCGACGTCCCCTCACCGGTCAACCCGCCGTCGGGCTGCCACTTCCACCCGCGCTGCTGGCTGCGCGAGCGGCTGGGCAACCCCGAGATCTGCTCGACCGTCGACCCGTCGCTGGCCGCCGCCGGCCCGGGTCACGTCGTGGCGTGCCATTTCGCGGAGCGCACGCGACCGGAGCACGAACACCTGGTGGCCGAGGCCGCGGCGCCCGTCGCCGCGCCGGCGTAGCCATGCTCCGGTGGCCGCGGCGGGCGGCTCAACGATCCATCGCGTCTGGCCCGACATTCATTGCGCCGACATGGCATCATGGGTCATCCGCTCGGGTGCGCTGAGCGTCCCAGCGCGAGCTGTGCAGGAGGAGAGCATGGCGCGTTCCAGGCTGTTCACGCTGCTCGCGGTGGCAGCGATCGCATTCAGCGCGTGCTCGGGCGCTGCGGTCACGCAGGCGCCCGCCGCGCCCGCATCGGCAGCCGCGCCCGCATCGGCAGCGGTGCCGGCATCGGCGCCCGCATCGGCAGCCGCCCTGACGCCGAAGGACGGCGGCACCCTCGTCGTCGGCCTCGACGGCGACATGGTCTACGCGGACCCCGCGCTGATCAGCGACAGCAACTCGTCGTACGTGGACGACCAGGTGGTCGAGGGCCTGGTCGGACTCAAGCCGGGCACCGTCAGCGACGTGATCCCGGTGCTCGCCGCCTCGATGCCCACCGTGAGCCCGGACGGCAAGACCTACACGTTCACGCTCCGGACCGGCATCAAGTTCCACGACGGCACCGACTTCAACGCCGCTGCGGTCAAGTACAAC
Organism: Chloroflexota bacterium; assembly: GCA_021786265.1. Next base: position 4,492 of record JAJYNP010000174.1, on the reverse strand, counting down.
TACGACCGCTGGAAGAACTTCCCGGCGGGCCAGCTCCAGGACAACGCCTACTACTACGGGGCGGTCTTCGGGGGCTTCGGGTCCGCCTCGAACATCGTCTCCGTGGATGCCCCCGATCCCACCACGGTCGTCTTCAACCTGAAGCAGCCGCAGAGCAACTTCCTGCTGGCGACGACGCTGGCCGTGTTCGGCATCAACAGCCCGACCGCGCTGGCGGCCGGCGATGCGAACAACGGGCAGCTCGACAAGAACCCCTACGCGCAGGGCCAGGGCGGTCTGGGCAAGAGCATGGTCGGCACCGGGCCGTTCATGTTCAAGGAGTGGGTGCCCAACGACCACGTGACGCTGGTCAAGAACCCGAACTACTGGAATCCGGCCGGGATGGCCCACGTGGACCAGATCGTCTTCAAGCCGTTCCAGGACCAGACCGCGAAGCTGCAGGCGCTCCAGTCGGGTGACATCGACTTCGCGCAGACCGTCTCGCCCTCGGACGTCCAGACGATCCAGTCCACCGGGAACCTGCAGGTCATCGACCGCGGGCAGTCCTGCAACATCGGGCAGATCTCGATGAACCAGGATCCCACCACCAAGGGCGCGGACGATCCGGCCGGCCACAAGCTGCTGCAGAACAAGGACATCCGCATGGCGATCGCCTATGCGGTGAACAAGGAAGCCTACATCCAGGCGTTCTACGCCGGCCTCGCCAAGCCGGCCGACAACTGGATGCCCCCGTCGGCGGCGTACTACAAGCCGGAGAACCTGCCGACCTACGACCCCAACAAGGCCAAGTCGCTGATCCAGCAGTCCGGCGTCCCGGCCAGCCAGCTGACCATCGAATCTTACTACCCGTCGGACGTCGTGCGCCCGTACATGCCCGACCCGAAGGGCCTGGCACAGGCGATCGCGCAGGACCTCCAGGCGGTCGGCTTCACGATCAACCTCAAGAGCGAGGGCTGGCGGACCGGCTACATCTCCGACGAGGAGGTCGGGAAGTTCCCGATGTGGCTCCTCGGCTGGACCTGTGACTGGGCCGGCCCGGACAACTTCCTCCAGACGGCGTTCTTCCACTACAGCGGCAACGCGCCGTCGCCGGAGTTCGCCTACAAGAACGACCTGCTCAACGCGACGATGAACCAGGCACTGGCGGCGACCGATCCGACGCAGATCCAGGCACTCTGGCAGAAGGCGCAGGACCTGATCGCGGCCGATATGCCGACCGTTCCGCTCGTCAACTCGACCCCGCCCGGCGCCGCGGCGAAGTACGTGATGGGCTTCGTCGGGGCCGGCAACCTGACCGAGGAGTTCAACACGGTCTGGCTCAACAAGTAGGAGCCAGCCGGTCCGGGGGCGCCCCCGCGGGCGTCCCCGGACCACCCCCCGATCCACGTTCCCACCGACGCCAGGCGCGGTGGGTCTCTGCCCTTGAGACGAGGACGAGCGTCGGTTGCTGAGGTACATCGCCCGGCGGGTGCTGGGGGCGATCCCCGTCCTGTTCGGGCTCTCGGTCGTGCTCTTCGCCTTCGTGCGTCTGCTGCCCGGCGACCCGGCGATCGCGATCCTCGGGCAGCACGCCACGCCCGCGCTCATCAAGCAGGTGCACCAGTCGCTCGGCCTGGACAAGCCGATCTACGAGCAGTACATCGGGTACATCAACGGCCTGTTTCACGGCGACTTCGGATCCAGCATCATCAACGGGCGCCCCGTGCTGACCGATTTCGCGCAGCGCTTCCCCGGCACGGTCGAGCTGACCCTGGGGGCTCTCATCTTCGCGGTCGGGATCGGCATCCCGCTGGGCCGGCTCGCCGGGCGCCACCCCAACGGGTGGATCGACGGGATCGTCACCGTCCTTTCGCTCTTCGGGATCTCCATCCCGATCTTCGTCCTCGGCTACTCCCTCGTGTTCATCTTCGGCGTGCAGCTGCACTGGCTGCCCGCCGCCGGCCAGCTCGACCCACGCATCGACCTGACGCCGCACACGAACATGGTCCTCATCGATGCGCTGATCGACGGCCAGCCCGGCGCCTTCGTGGACGGACTGCGGCACCTGATCCTGCCGGCGATCGCGCTCGGCTCGATCCCGCTCGCGATCATCACCCGGATCACGCGCGCGTCTGTCCTCGACGTCATGAACGAGGACTACGTGCGGACCGCGCGTGCCAAGGGCCTGACCGAGCAGCGCGTCAACGACCGGCACATCATGCGCAACGCGTGGCTGCCCGTCACCACCATCATCGGCTTGGAGGTGGGGGGGCTCCTCGCGGGCGCGGTGATCACCGAGACCGTGTTCTCCTGGAACGGGGTGGGGTCCTGGGTGGTGAACGCGATCCAGGACCACGACTACTTCGTGATCCAGTCCTCGATCCTGATCTTCGCCGTGATCTTCCTGGTGGTGAACCTCATCGTGGACATCGGCTACGCGTATCTCAACCCGCGGATCAGGTACAGCTGAGATGGCCGCGGGCAGCTCCGCCGTCGCCATTCGCACCGCACCGCCGCGCGCCAGCCGGGGGCTGTGGCGGGACGCGTTCCGCCGGCTGCTCCGCAATGGGCCCGCGATCGTCGGCCTGGTCTTCATCCTGATCTTCGTCGTGGGCGCGATCCTGGCGCCGTTCATCGCCCCGTACGATCCGGTGATCGGCCAGATCGTGGACCGGATGCAGCCGCCCAGTGCGACGCACCTGATGGGGACGGACCTGCTGGGCCGTGACGAGTTCTCCCGCGTCCTCTACGGCGCGCGGCTCAGCCTGCAGGTCGGCGTGATCGCGGTGATCTTCGGGCTGATCCTGGGCGTCTCGATCGGCGCGATCGCGGGCGGTGCCGGCGGCAAGATCGACGCGGTCCTCATGCGCGTGACGGACGTGCTGCTGGCGATCCCCGGGATCCTGCTCGCGATCGGGATCGTGGCCTGGCTGGGCCGTGGCCAGATCCAGATCATGCTCGCGGTCGGCGTCTCGTACACGCCCATCTTCGCCCGGCTGCTCCGGGGAAGCCTGCTCGCCCTCCGCGAGTCGGACTTCGTGATCGCTGCGCGGTCCATGGGCGCCTCCACGCCCCGCATCCTGCTGCGGCACATGCTGCCCAACGCGCTCACGCCCCTGATCGTGCAGGCCACGCTGGCCCTGGCCACGGCGATCATCGATGTCGCCGGTCTCGGCTTCCTGGGCCTCGGCCCCGGCGATCCACGGATCGCGGAATGGGGCGAGATGCTGACTGACTCGGCGCGTTTCCTCCAGTCGGCCCCGTACCTGATCTTCTTCCCGGGCGCCGCGATCACGATCAGCGCCATCGGGTTCAACCTGCTCGGCGACGGGCTGCGCGAGTCGCTCGACCCGCGCCTGAAGCGGTAGGGTCGGATGGCGCTGCTGTCCGTCCGGGACCTGGTGGTCCGCTTCCGCACCCACGACGGCATCGTGCACGCCGTCAACGGCGTGTCGTTCGAGGTGGAGGAGGGCGAGACGCTCGGGCTGGTGGGCGAGTCGGGGTGCGGCAAGAGCGTCACGAACCTGGCCGTGATGCGGCTGCTGCCGCGGCCGGCCGGCCGGATCGAGGGGGGCGAGGTCCGCTTCGAGGACATCGACCTGACCCGGGCGTCCGAGGCGCAGATGCGGGACCTGCGGGGCCGCGACATCGCCATGATCTTCCAGGATCCCATGACCAGCCTGAATCCCGTCCTGACCATCGAGGAGCAGATGGTCGAGACAATCCAGGCGCACCGTCCGGTGGGTCGGCGGGAGGCACGGGAGCGCGCGATCGAGCTGCTCCGGATGGTGGGCATCCCCAACCCGGAGCTGCGCCTCAAGAGCTTCCCGCACCACTTCTCCGGCGGGATGCGGCAACGCGTGATGATCGCGATGGCGCTCGCCCTGGAGCCGAAGCTCCTGATCGCGGACGAGCCGACCACGGCGCTCGACGTGACGATCCAGGCGCAGGTGCTGGAGCTGCTCCAGCGCCTGACCACCGAGCGGGACACAGCGGTGATCCTGATCACCCACGACCTCGGGGTGGTGGCCGGGATGACGCGCCGCATCAACGTGATGTACGCGGGGTTCGTGGTCGAGACCGCACCCACGCCGGAGCTGTTCGCTCATCCGCGCCACCCGTACACCGTGGGCCTGCTCCACTCGATCCCGCGCCTCGACAGTCCGGAGGGCGAGCCGCTCATCCCGATCGAGGGCACACCGCCCGACCTGCGCCGTGCCCCCGTCGGCTGCCCGTTCGCGCCCAGGTGCGCCTGGCGGCTGCCGACGTGCTGGGAGACCAACCCGGCCCTGGAGCCGCTGGTGGCCGGAGCGACCATCCGGATGACGGGACCGCAGGCGACGCACCGGATCGCCTGCTGGAACCCGCCGACCGCGGAGGAGGCCGTGGCGGGCGTGCCGCTGCGCGACGGGTTCGTGCCGGCGCCACCGCCAGGCGGATCGGACGGCGCGGGCCGCGGACCCGCCGCGGAGGAGGGGGAACGCGTGGTCTCCACGACCGACACCGCCGAGGC
>JAJYNP010000299.1 GCA_021786265.1 Chloroflexota bacterium | reverse complement strand
CCAGCCCGCGGCTCCGCGCTACTCAGGGGCTCGTCGTGACGGCGCACGGCGATCCTGGCGGCGGACCCCGCGCGCGCTCCCGGGGGTGGCAACTGGCAGGAAGCTCAGCCCGCTGAACGGCCCGACCGGATCGGCGAGCCACGAGACAGCCCGGTGCCCGTCGTCGGGGAACGCATTGCGCAGCACGGCCGAGTGCGACTGCACGCGCCGCCGGTTCGAGCCGCGCTCTCCCAGGATCAGCCAGCGACCGACGGTCTCCGCCGGGCCCCAGCCGCGCTCTCGGGCCACCACCGGCGCCAGCCGCTGCTTCCGGTCGAGCGTCGCCGTGGTGTCCTGCAGGTCGTCGAGCTCAGTCTTCAACTCCCCCACGAGCAGCGCCCGCCGCTTCGCGTGCCACCCGAGCACGTCGATCGACCCCCGTTCGCCGTACACGGAGAACGACGCTTCCGTCGTGAACGTCCAGCCAGAGAGCGCGGTGAGCCGGCCCGCGATCGACTCCTGCATGGCCGCGTGCCGTTCGTCCAGCAGCCGGTCCAGCTGTCCACCGCGCCACCGGACCTCGGACTCGAGACGGACGTCCAGGATTCCTGCGACGACACGCAGTGCACGCAGCGTCAGGGTCGCGCAGTGACCGCGTTCGATGCGGGAGATCGAGGCGCGTGAGAGCCCGGCCCTGCCGGCCAGGTCCTGCTGGCTCCACCCCCGCCTGAGCCGGAGCAGCCGGATCGCGGTCCCGAAGCGTTGATCGTCCACGCGACCATGATGGCGTGGACGACTCAACGACGGCCCATCACCCACTTCACCGGCGATTGACCGCGGGTTCGTGGCTACGTGGCTACGTGGCTCCGGGCGACGACGCGGTTGGGCGAGTGGGCGCGACGACGCGAGTCCGGGAGTGCGGGAGTGCGCGACGACGCGAGTGGGCGAGTGGGCGCGACGACGCGAGTGGGCGCGACGGCGCCGGTGCGCGAGTGCGGGAGTGCGCGCGACGGCGGGAGTCCGGCAAGTGCGGGAGTGCGCGCGACGGCGGGAGTCCGGCAAGTGCGGGAGTGCCCGCCAGTGCGCGATTGCGCGACGACGCGAGTGGGCGAGTGGGCGCGACGACGCGAGTGGGCGCGACGGCGCCGGTGCGCGAGTGGGCGACGGCGCGACGGCGCGACGGCGCGACGGCGCGAGTGGACGACGGCGCGACGGCGGACTGCTCGACCCTGCGACCGGTCGCCCGCCGCCGCTCGGCCCCCGGCCCTCGGCCCCCGGCCCCCGGCCCGCCGCCGCTCGGCCCCCGACTCACGGCCCCCGGCCCGCCGCCGCTCGGCCCCCGGCCCCCGGCCCTCGGTCTGGCTCTACTCCGCCTTCCGCGCCCGCAGGTACACGCTCGGCCCCGGCGTCACCGAGCCCAGCGGACCCTGCAACGGCCCCTCCAGCGCCGCCAGCCATCGCGCCGGAATCCGCCCCCGCAGCATCGGCAGCCGGAGGAGCGACACCGCGCGCACCGCCTCCACCCGCAGCCCCGCCCGGCGCAGCAACCGCCGCACCTCCAGCGGGTGCCGGTCGAAATGCAGCGGCAGGTATTCGTGCCGTTCGATCGTGAACGGCGACCAGTCCTGGCGGCCCAGCGCGTGCTGCAGGATCGCCTTGAGGTTGCGCTTGTTGGCGAACTCCAGCACGAGCACGCCGCCCGGCCGAAGGACCCGCGCGAACTCGGCGAACACGGCCGCCGGGTGCTCCAGGTGGTGCACAACCCGGACGCAGACCACCGCGTCGAACGACCCGTCCTCGAACGGCAGCGCGTACGCGTCGCCCCGCTCGACCCGGATCCGCGGGTCGTCGCGGAACTGCTCGTGCGCGGCCGACACGTGCGCCTCCGACGCGTCCAGGAGCACGACCTCCCGGTAACCGCGGTACTCGCCGGCGAGGCGACCATACCCCGCCCCAACCTCCAGGAGCCGCTCGCCGGTGGCGGGCAGCAGCGCCCGGATCGCGATCCTGTCGCAGCGGTCCTCGTAGTCGCGCGCCGCCCAGAAGACGTCCCGGTAGCGCAGGTCGTCGTAGCGCGGGATCTCGTGGTCGGGCGACAGCGACGACGCCACCGACTGGCCAGCCGGTTCGGGCGCCGACGGCACAATCGGTTCCGTGGTCGTCATGGCCGCGCCATTCTACCGGCGACGCCCCACTTCCCCGCCGAGGTCACGGCCCGCGAGGATCGCTGCGCGAGCGGGACGGCGCCGAGCGGCCCGTGGTCGCCATCACCCCGCCGAGGTCACGGCCCGCACCCACCCGCAAACGCGCGCCTGACCCGCCGAACAGGTACCCTGCGGGCGATGCCCGTCCCGCTCCCGCTCGACGCCCACCTCCACACCGACCTCTCACCCGACGCCGACGTGCCCCTCGACGCGCACGCGGCCCTGGCCCGGGAGCAGGGCGTGGCCGAGCTCGCCATCACCGACCACATCGACTTCGTTGCCGGCGATCCCGCACACCACTTCGCCGACTACGACCGACGCGTCCGCGCCGTCCGCGAGGCGGCCGAGCGCTGGGCCGGCGAGCCCGTCATCCGGCTCGGCCTGGAAGCCACCTACGAGCGCGGCGTCGAGGACGAGATCCGCCGCTACCTCGCCAGCCACGCCTACGACTACGTGATCGGGTCGGTGCACATGTCGCGGCGCACCCCCTTCCGCGACCCGCAGGCCGCCGCGGCCTGGTGTGCCGGCAAGACCCACCGCGAGGCCACCGCCTTCTACTGGGACGAGGTCGAGCGGGCCATCCGCAGCGGTCTGTTCGACACCATCGGCCACCTCGACTTCGTCAAGCGCTACACGCAGCCGCACCTCGGGCCGTTCGAGTACGAGCCCCACGCCGACATCTACGACCGGCTGCTCCGGGCGCTGGTGGAGACGGGGACGGCGCTCGAGATGAACGCCTCCGGGCTCCGCCAGGCGGCCCACGAGCCATACCCGCCACCGGTGGTCGTGGCGCGCTTCCGCGAGCTGGGGGGCGAGCGGGTGGTCGCCGGCAGCGACGCGCACCGGGTCGAGCAGTTCGCGTTCGGCCTGGCCGACGTCTACCGGTCGATCGGCCGGGCGGGGTTCCGCGCGCTGAGCTTCCGGCGAGGCGGTGATCGGGTCGCGGTCGAGCTGTCGACCGAGCTGATGAGCGCGCTGGTGGGAAGGGACGCGGGACGGGGGTGACGGCGGGCCTGAGCGTGAGCCGATGCGCCTGACCATCGTCGGGTGTGCCGCCGCGTGGAGCAGGGTGCCCGGTCGCGCGTCGTCGTCGTACCTCGTCGAGCTGGGCGCGCCCGGCGATCCCGGGGCGGGCGAGTCTGCGGCATCGGCCCAGCCCACGGCGCCCGCCATCCTCCTCGATCTCGGGCAGGGCGGCTTCTCCGCGCTGTCGGGCTACCGCGACCCGGCCACGCTCGGCGGCGTGCTCATCTCGCACGTACATCCCGACCACTGCATCGACCTGGTCCCGCTGCGCCTCTACCTGCGCTACGGGTGCGAGCCCGCGCGCACGGTGCCGCTGCACGGGCCGCGTGAGCTGCGGCAGCGCTTCGACGCGCTCACCAACGAGTCGGACTTCCTGTGCGACCTGCCCGGCCACCCGCTGGCGCCAGGGACGATGTCGATCGTCGGCTTCCAGGTGTCGGTCGCGCCCGTGCTGCACGCCGGGGCGAGCTTCGCCTTCCGGGTGGCCCCCGCGGGCCGATCGGGCTCGGCGGGCCAGGCGGCCTCCGGCGGTGGTCACTCGGGCTCGGGCGATCCCTCAGGGTTGGCCGACTCCTCGGTGCCGGGGCTGGCCGACTCCCTCGCCCCTGGGCTGGTCTACTCGGGCGACTGCGGCCGGGCGGACGACCTGCTCCCCCTGATCCATCCGGGCGACACCCTGCTGATCGAGGCGTCGCACGGTGCGGGTCCGATCATCGAGGGGCCGAACCACCTGAACGCCGCCGAGGCGGCGCGGGTCGCGACTGCCGGCGGGGCCGGGCGCCTCGTGCTGACGCATTTCCTGGACGGCGTCGACCCGAGGGCCGCGCTCGAGCTGGCCCGGTCGACGTTCTCGGGCGAGTCGCTGGTCGCGGAACCGGGGCTGCGCCTGGCGATCTGACCGGGCGCCGCCTGGGGAGCCTCGCGGCTGGGGCTCCCCGCGGTCGCGGCACCCGCGGGTACCGTTCCGTTGCGGCTGGCCGCGGTCGCGGAGGTCCGTCGACGGTTGCCGACGGCGCCGTCCGCCTGGACCGCGTTCAGACGCCAGACAGAGAACGACGGGCGCAGGTCAGGGTCCCGCGCCCGTCGATCTCGTGCGGTGGGGGCTCAAGTCCCCCGGATGACTACCTGTCGACGCGTTCCAGGAGACGCTCCCGGAGCAGCGTGGTGGTGATCAGCGCCAGCGATGCGGCACCCAGCGCACCGAGGAGCAGGAGGATGGTTCCGTTGGGGCCACCGCCCTGGCCAGGCAGGCTGGTCGTGGGCGGCAGCGAGGGTGTACCCGTGGCACCGGCGACGCCACCCGAAGGCGACCTGGCCGGGCTGGGCGGCGGCGAGTACGTGCGCGTGTTCGTCACCGCCACGCTGACCGTCTGGCCCGACACGATGGTTGCCGAGCCGGAGGTCGGCGAGTAGCTCGGGCTGCTGACCCAGCTGGCGTCCGTTCCGGCCGCGGGCAGGCTGCCCTCGGTCACGGAGCACACGGTGCCGGGCGCGTACGGACCGAACACCGGCGACGATACCGTGGAGCCGCTCGCCCCAAGGGTCAGGGTGACTGGTGTGCTGCTCCCGCCGCACGTCACCGTGAACGGGAACTGCCCACCGGCCCAACCGGTCAGATCACCGCCGACCGTCTTGGTGAACTGGAAGTCTCCCAGGCTCGGCGGGGGAGGAGGCGGGGGCGGCGAGTATGTGCGGGTGTTCGTCACCGCCACGCTCACGGTCGTGTCGGACACGATGGTCTGGGACCCGGACGTGGGCGAGTAGGTCGGACTGCTGATCCAGCTGGCATAGGTGTCAGCCGCCGGCAGCGAGCCCTCGGTGACGGTGCAGACCGTCCCGGCGTCGTACGGGCCGAATGTCTGCGAACTGACCGGCCCACCGGACGAGCCAACCGTGAGCGTGACCGGTGTTCCTTCGCTGTCACCGCACGTGACGGTGAAGCTGAACGGACCGCCGGCCCAGCCGGTCAGGTTGCCGCCGACTGTCTTCGAGAATTGGAAGTAGCCCTGGCCCGGCGGGATCTGCGAGGTGCTGTTGGTGACGGTCTCCTGGCCACCCTCGGTCGTCACCGAGACGACGCCACCCTCGGTCGAGTAAGTCGTCGACCAGGCCGTGTAGCCGGTGGGCGGGTTGTCCGAGCCGGTCTCGGCGACCGTGCAGGAGTTGGTGCCGTCGTTGAGCGGGATGCCGCTGACCGTGGCCGTGTCACCGCTCGCGGTGTCGATCGTGACGCCGGTCGCGCTGAAGGTCGGAGCGGTGCAGGTCACCGAGAAGGTGAAGGTGCCGGTCCAGCCGTCCGGGGCGCCCGCCACGTCCTTGGTGATGGTGAGGCTGCCGGTGGGCGACTGCGAGGTGCTGTTGGTGACGGTCTCCTGGCCACCCTCGGTCGTCACCGAGACGACGCCACCCTCGGTCGAGTAAGTCGTCGACCAGGCCGTGTAGCCGGTGGGCG
>JAJYNP010000319.1 GCA_021786265.1 Chloroflexota bacterium | reverse complement strand
CGTCGAGGTGGGGTGGCCGCACCACGCCTGAGCCGGGACCCTGGCGCGAGCGCTCGCTCGACACCGATGCGCACGGGGCTCTGACGGCCCGACCGGATCCGCGCCCGCCGCGCGACGCTCGACGGCTGGCTGGCTGGGCTCCGCGCCGCGCTCGAACCGTCCACCCCCGGGCCAGGGACGAGCGACGGGTCGGAGCCGCAGGTGGGTGCCCCGTGAGCGCCGACGCGCCGGTTCCGGAGTTCGGCCTGTGGGTCGCCACGCCTCGACCCGGCCGCCGTCCGGTGGGCCAGCGGCGCGAACTGCCGACGGCGGGTCTTCCGCATCGGAGATGCGGTGCTCTATCACGCATCCGTGGGGCCCGAGTACCCCCTGTGGACGGCGTGGATCGACGCCATCGTCGAGCGAGCAAGCGGGGGACCGGTGGGCGTCCTCCATCTGGATGACCACCAGGGGAGGCGCCTGCCGGACGCCTCCATCGTGCACCTCGACGCACGACCGCTGGCGAGCTGTCGCTGGTGCGCCGCGCGCACGGGGTAGGGCAACGCCCGGCACTCGGGGACGCACTCTGCTATGAGACCATAGGGCTGCCGGCCTGGCGGCCGGCCATGTCGAGGAAGCCATTGAAGCTCGTCGCGCCCGCGTCGGATGACCTGGCAGCCGCGCTGCCGCCGGGCCAGACGATCCACCGGGATCCGCTGGAAGCCAGGTTGGCGGGCCGCGCCCTGCGCCGGCAGGTCGCGCGGTCGGCGCATGCCTCCTGGGTCCCGCCGCCGGACCGGCCGGACCCGGTTTCCCTCCTCGAGAGCCAGGACGCGACCCGGGCCCCCGAGCTGGTGCCGATCCGGTACGGTCGGATGCTTGCCTCCCCGTTCGGCTTTCTTCGGGGCTCGGCGATCGTGATGGCCTCCGATCTCGCCCACACGCCCGTGACGGGTCTGACCACCCAGATCTGCGGGGACGCCCACCTCTCGAACTTCGGGATGTTCGCCTCGCCCGAGCGGGATCTCGTCTTCGACGTCAACGACTTCGACGAGACCCTTCCCGGGCCCTGGGAGTGGGACGTGAAGCGGTTGGCAGCCAGCGGTGTGGTGGCGGCCCGGGCCGCTGGCCTATCCCGGCGCGACACCCGCGCGGTCGCGCAAGCAGCGGCGCGGTCGTATCGGGCGCACATGCACGCGCTCGCGGATCTCACGACCCTGGCCCTCTGGTACCGGCGCATCGACGCCACCGACATCGCGGCCGACCGGCGCAGCCGGCGCCTGCTCGGGGGATTCCTCAAGGCGGCCCAGCGGCATCGCGACGAGAACGCCAGGGCGCGTCTCCTCAGGAGGGTCAGGGGACACCTGAGGTTCGTCGACGACCCCCCTCTGATCACCAGGGCACCGGTGACGACCGAGGAGTCCCAGGCGCTCCAGGAGATGTTCGCGGCCTACGCGCGCAGCCTCCGCTATGACTGGCGAGTCCTGCTCGACCGCTACGAGGTCGTGGACGTGGCGCGCAAGGTCGTGGGCGTCGGCAGTGTCGGTACCCGGACCTTCGTCGTCCTCCTGGTGGCGAACCGCAGTGCCGCCGATCCGCTCATCCTTCAGCTCAGGGAAGCGGACGCCTCCGTGCTCGAACCCCACCTCGGGACGAGCCCTCTCCGATCGCATGCCGAGCGGGTGGTCGACGGCCAACGCGTGATGCAGTCGGTCAGCGACGTCTTCCTTGGCTGGAGCCACAGCCCGATGACCGGCGTGGATTACTACTGGCGACAACTCTGGGACTGGAAGGGCTCGGCTGCCATCAACTCGATGCACCTCGAAGAGCTCACGTTCTACGTCAGCCTCTGCGGGCGGGCGCTGGCGCTGGCGCACGCTCGGGGCGGAGATCGGCTCGGCATCGCGGGCTACCTGGGCACGTCGGATGCATTCGACCGCGCGATCGCGGACTTCGCCGAGGCGTACGCCGAGCAGACGGACCGCGACCACGCCGCACTCGTCACGGCCGTGAAGCACGGACGGATCAAGGCCGAACCCGGGGTCTGACGGGCTCCGGACCCGGCACCGGACGCGGCCGGACGCCACGCAAACTGCCGGTGGAGGAGCGCTCATGAGCAGCCAGGCGTCACCGACCGACGAGCATGGTCGTGCACCCGCCGGGGGCGCGCGAGGGGTCGCCCAGATGCTGGGACCGTCGGGGTTCGGTCGGGGGCTCGACGAACGCCACTTCGACTTCATGGATGCGCAGTACGAGTGGCGCCGCCTGTTCGCAGAGGCGCTCGGGACCTTCTTCCTGGTCCTGGTCGCCGTGGGCGGCGGGATGGTCAACGCGAGGTTCGGCGGCACCGTGCTCCCCCTGACCGCCCAGGTCACCGCGCCAGGTCTCATGGTCGGGACGGTCATCCTGTTCATGGGGACGGTCTCGGGGGCGCACCTCAACCCGGGCGTCAGCCTCGCGTTCGCGCTCCGTGGCGACTTCCCGTGGCGCCGTGTGCCCGGGTACATCGTGGCCCAGTTCGCCGGTGCCATCCTCGCCACCCTGCTGCTCGAGGCCCTGCTCGGCCGGCAGGGCACCGCCGGTCTCACGTTGCCCGGCCCCGGGATCGGCGAGCCGACGGCGATGGTCTGGGAGGTCGTGCTCAGCGTGGGGCTCGTCAGCACGATCCTTGGCACGTCCTCGGGGGCCCAGAACATCGGCCCCATGAACGCCATCGGTGTGGCGAGCTACATCGCGCTCGCGGGCCTGTTCGGCGCCCCGGTCAGCGGCGCCTCGATGAACGTGGCTCGCTCGCTGGGTCCCGCGCTGGTGCTGGGAGACACGACGGCCTGGTGGGTCTACGTCGTCGGGCCGCTCGCCGGCGCCGTCATCGCCACCGGCATCGCCTACGTCCTGCGCGGTCCGGGCGGCGGGTTCTACGGCACCAGGGCGGCCGCCGGCACCCTCGGCTGGCTGTGGCGGCCCGGGCCGATCGAGATCGAGGTCCCCGGCACGCCGGAGGAAGCCCGTGCGCAGGGGGACGCGATGACGCCTGACGGCTCGCGACGAGACTGACGCCGAGCGTTCCTGCCGGCGGCCATGTGGACGTGCGCGAGGGGCTTGAGGCGGCCACGCGGACGATCTCGTGGCCGCCGATCGAGGGGGCGGCGCAATCGGGTCTCGACCTCCCGGGGCAACTCCGGACGCGCCTGATGGCGGTCGTCGGCGATGACGAGGATCGCGGCCCGCCGGGGACCAGCGGCGAGACGGCCCACGGCACGAACCTCCGCCCCGGGCAGGAGGCTTGTCCAGACCCCATGGGACTCAACCGGCCTTGTGCTTGGTCCGTGATGCTGGATCCCATGACGGACCGTCATGACGCCGTGGCGCAGGGGCGACACACTGGCGAGCGCGAACGGCCAACCGCGTGCGCGGTCTCGCCGCCCACCGTGCGAACGGGACCCAGCCAAGTGTCCAGCCATCGCAGCATGGGATCGAGCCCACCAGAAGGGAGCACCTGAGACGCGCGAGTCCGAAGAAGCGCCGGCGTGCCCGGCCTGCGGCGCGGCGCTGCTGGTGGGCCGCTGCTGCCGTGGTCAGCACCCCGACCTATCCGACCTCGACACCACCGGCCAGCGGGGCGACATGCCGCCGCACCTCCACCTGCATGGCCCGGTCTGCGGCAACCGGGACCTCCTGGGCCCCAGGACCCCCTTGGAGTAGCGCCCGGCGTCGTCAACGTCGTCATGGTCCACAGGGCGCGCGCCCGAGCGACGGCGGCCGGGGCAGCAGACCCCGTTACCCAGCAGTGACAGACACGTGCACCAGTAGCAAGGAGAACGTCATGGCAGATCTCGTCGTCATCGGCTACCCCGACGAGGCCACCGCGGAGAAGGCCCACGAGGTGGTGAGCCAGCTCGAGCACGACCTCATCATGCACGTCCACGGGGCCGCCGTCGTGGTCAAGCACGCCGACGGCCAGGCCAAGATGGTGACGAAGACCGGGACCACCCGCTCGGGCGCCATCATGGGCGGCTTCTTCGGGCTCCTCTTCGGGCTCCTCTTCCTCATCCCCGTGGGCGGCCTGATCCTGGGCGGCCTCTGGGGCGCCGTGTTGGGCACCATGCGCGGCTGGGGCATCAAGGACGAGTTCCGTCAGCGGGCCCAGGACGTCCTGAAACCGGGGACCGCGGCGCTCGTCCTCTTCCTGGAGTCGTGGACCGAGGACAAGGCCCTCGCCGCCCTGGCCCCCCTCGGTGGCGAGGTGCTCAAGACCTCCCTCTCCGAGGAGGCCACCAAGGAGATCAATGCCGCCCTTGAGGCCGACAAGGACGACGGCACCCCCGCTGCACCGGCGAGCTAGGTCGAGAGGCGCGCTGGACAGCCGCCGCTCGCGTTCACCGCGCCAATCGCCAACCCGGAGATGACGGAGCCCTGCCAGGCGCGGATCTGCCCGCCCAGGCCGGGCACAGGCTAGGTCGTCGAGCTCCGCCCGCTCCCGCGCCATTCCGACGATCGTCACCTCTTCCTGACGCGCCGCGGCGCGCCGTACCGGCCGGAGCTGATCGCGGCGCTCCTGCGCCGCGACACCGAGCGCTACGCCCCCGGGTCGCGCATCGTCGGGGGTGCATGGCGCTCGCCGTCGGTGGCGCGCTACGCGGCGTCGGCGAGGCCGTCCAGCGGCCGCAGCCGTCGGTGAGCGGCGGCGAGACGCGCGTCGGACGGTCGGTCGTAGGTCTTCAGGAGCATCGGGATGCTCGATGGCTCATGGCCCATCAGGCGCGCCAGCTCCTCGACGGTCCCACCCGACTCAGCGAAGCGCCGGGCGAACGTGCGCCGGAGGATGTACTGCGTGGGACGGGCGGCGGGGGTGCGTCGATCTCCCCGAGCCGTGGGGCCTGCCAATCGGGCGCGATCCGCTCCCCCGCCACCGCCGTTCTGAGGCGCCGCTCGTCCTGTCTCCCATCTCGGTGCTCCGCGGGGTAAAGGCCCCGAGCCAGCGGCCGCTTCGCCGCGGGATGGAGCAAATGCAGAACGTTGCCCCTGTCAAGGGCCTCCGCAACCTGTGCGGCAGGAACTGTTGTTGGTGGTTGGCTTCAGGCACGTCGATTGATGGCTGCTGAGAGCCACGCCCGTGGTAGCCACAATGCCTATTACTCCTGACAAGAACGGCAGTTCCTGACTAGACTATTGACCATGAGTCGGCCCGCCAGGATGCTGTTCCCCGCCACCCAACGGCGTGCGGAGGCGCTGGGCGCGCGCCTCCGCGCCGCGCGCCTGCGCCGGCGCATGAGTGAGACAGAGATGGCCGAGCGCGCCTTCGTCTCGCGGACCACCCTGCGCAAGCTCGAGGCCGGCGACATGTCGGTGAGTGCCGCCGTTCTCGCCCGCGTCCTCGAGATACTGGCGCTCGACGAGGACCTCGACCGGATCGCCTCTGATGATGAGCTGGGCAACCGGCTAGCCGACGCAAGAACCCCGCTGCCTCACCGTCGCCGCGGGGTGGCCTGATGGCGGACAAGGGGGAGCGCCTCGCGGTCGTACTTGACGCGCCGGAGCTTGGTCCGGCACGTCATGTGGGATGGCTCGTGCGCTGGCCCGGCCCTGGTCAGCGGCGGGCGGTCTCGTTCGCATACGAGGGCGCGTGGCTCGACCGCAAGGATGCGTTCCCGCTCGATCCGCGCACGCTCCTGTTCGCTGGCGATCAGCCGTTGGGAACCGACGTCCTG
>JAJYNP010000303.1 GCA_021786265.1 Chloroflexota bacterium | reverse complement strand
CTCCTCGCGTCGGTGCTCGGCCTCCGCGCGGAGCTCATCCGGGATGTCCAGCACGTCGTACGTGCTGCCCAGCTCGTCGTTGCCCCAGACCAGCGCCTTCATGGTGACGAGATCGACCACGCCGCGGAACCTGTCCTCGGTGCCGATCGGGATCTGGATCGGCACGGCATTGGCGCCCAGCCGGTCACGGATGGAGTCCACCCCGTGCCAGAAGTCGGCGCCGGTGCGGTCCAGCTTGTTGATGAAGCAGATCCGGGGCACGCCGTAGCGGTCCGCCTGGCGCCAGACGGACTCGGACTGGGGCTCCACGCCCGCGACGCCGTCGAAGACCACCACGGCCCCGTCCAGGACGCGCAGGCTCCGCTCGACCTCCACGGTGAAGTCCACGTGCCCGGGCGTATCGATGAGGTTGATCCGCTGATCCTTCCAGAACGCGGTCGTGGCCGCCGCGGTGATGGTGATGCCCCGCTCCTGTTCCTGGGGCATCCAGTCCATCGTCGCGGCGCCCTCGTGGACCTCGCCGATCTTGTAGATCTTCTTCGTGTAGAAGAGGATCCGCTCGGAGACGGTGGTCTTCCCGGCGTCGATGTGCGCGATGATTCCGATGTTCCGCGTCTTGGAGAGCGGAACCTGACGTGCCACGATGTGGGTCTACTTCCCTGCTGGTTCCGGGGCTACCACTTGAAGTGGCTGAAGGCCTTGTTGGCCTCGGCCATCTTGTGGGTGTCCTCACGGCGCTTGACGGCGGCACCCAGGCCGTTCATCGCGTCGACGAGCTCGCCCGCGAGCTTCTCGCTCATCGACTTCCCGTTGCGCTTGCGCGCCGACTGGACGAGCCAGCGGACGCCCAGCGACATGCGCCGGTCTCCGCGGATCTCCACCGGCACCTGGTACGTGGCGCCGCCGACGCGGCGCGGCTTGACTTCGATGATGGGGGTCGCGTTCCGCAGTGCCGCCTCGAGGACCTCGAGCCCGGGCCGCCGTGCCGACGCCTCGGCGCGGGCAAGGGCCTGGCGCAGGATGCGCTCGGCGAGGCCCTTCTTGCGGTCCGTGGTGCGCGCGAGCGGGGGGGCGTACTTGGCCTTGCGGGGGGTCTGGGCGCGGCGCGGCATGCTACCTGACCTTCTGGTTCTGCGGCGCCTTCGCGCCGTACTTCGAGCGGCCCTGCTTGCGGTCGCGGACCCCGGCGGAGTCGAGCGTCCCACGGATGATGTGGTACTTCACCGACGGGAGGTCCTTGACGCGCCCCCCGCGGACGAGCACCACCGAGTGTTCCTGCAGGTTGTGCCCGATCCCGGGGATGTACGCGGTGACCTCCATCATGTTCGAGAGCCGGACGCGCGCGATCTTGCGGAGCGCGGAGTTCGGCTTCTTGGGGGTCATCGTGCGGACCTGCAGGCAGACTCCGCGCTTCTGCGGGGCGCCCGGGATCGAGACCTGGCGCTGGCGCAGGCTGTTCCAGTTCCGGCGCATGGCCGGGGCCTTGATCTTCTCGATCTTCCTGGCCCGGCCCTTGCGGACGAGCTGGCTGATGGTCGGCACGGAGACGCGGACTCCTTCCTGGGACGTAGTCGTGGCTGGTGGCCGGACCTCTGCACCACCATCGGGCATCCAGGCGGATCGCCCACGGTGGCCGCGCCGACCTTCGGCGCGCCCGCCCTGCCCCGGTGGCAGGCGGCGCTCCTCGGGCCCCCGTCGCGATGGCGTCACGCCATCGGCGGTGCCGCCGGCGAAGGCCGCAGATGGGCGGATCGACGCCGGTCGCGGGTGTCACGTGGCTCGTCCGGACCAGGATCCGTCGGGCTCGTGCGATCCCGCGGGGCCACGCGCCACGCCTCCACCGAATGCACGATGAGACGCGACGGCTCGCGGCCGCGAACGCGGAGTATACCGTCGGCCCCAGGGGGTGTCAACGAGAGTGGCCCGGCGATGGGCCGGGCCACTCCCTGAAACGCGATGGATGCCGCCGCGCCGCACGGCACGGGCCGCGTGGCACGGACAGGCGCTCAGAAGATGCGGACGGCGACCTCCGCCGGCGCGAGGAGGAGCGTCTTCAGCTCGTCGTCCACCTTGAGCAGCGAGATGTGCGCGCCCGCCATCTCGAGCGAGGTGCAGTACTCGCCCACGTAGCTGCGGAAGACCTTGATGCCCTTCGCGGCCAGCTTCTTGTGGGCGATGCCGTAGAGCAGGTAGAGCTCGCTGATGGGCGTCCCACCGAGGCCGTTGACCATGAGCGCGACCTCGTCGCCGCTCGAGAACGGCAGGTCGGGGACGATGACGTCGAGCAGCACGTCCACGATCTCCGTGGCCGTGCCCATCCTGCGTCGCTCACGGCCGGGCTCGCCGTGGATGCCGATCCCGACCTCCATCTCGCCGTCTGAGATCTCGAAGAGCGGCGTCCCGCGGACGGGCGGCGTGCAGGACGAGAGCGCGATGCCCATCGTCCGCACGTTGGCGATGACCTTCTCTCCGACGCGGACGCACTCCTCGAGCGATCCGCCCTTCTCGGCCATGGCCCCCGCGGCCTTGATCACGAAGAAGTTGCCGGCGACACCACGGCGGCCGATCGTCCAGGTCGAGTCCTTGACCGCCACGTCGTCGTTGACCAGGAGGTAGCCGATCTTCTGGCCCTCGGCCTCGCACAGCTCCTTCGCCATCTCCCAGGCAGTGCGGTCGCCCGTGTAGTTGTTGACGATGTAGAGCACGCCTGCCGGCGTGTCCATGAGCTTGGACGTCTCGGTGACGAACTCGACCGGCGGGCCGGCGAAGACGTCGCCAGGGCATGCCGCGTCGAGCATCCCGGGACCGACGATCATCGTGTGGGCCGGCTCGTGGCCGGAACCGGAGCCCTGGATGATGGAGACCCGATCCTTCCGGGGCATGTCGGCCCGGTAGATCAGGTTGTACTTCGGCTCGTACTTGAGCGAACCGCCGCTCGCGAGGGCGATGCCCTCGAGGAATTCGGGGACGAACGTCTTCGGGTCGTTCAGGAACTTCCTCACGCCGTTTCTCCCTTGCCGTACCTCTCGCGCCACGCGGCGCTGATGGCCTGGAGGATCACGCCGACGGCGGTCGCGCCGGCGTCGACGGAGCCGATGCTCCGTTCGCCCGTGTACGCGGCCCGGCCGCGCATCGCGAGCATGGATTTCGTGTCCTCGGCCGCCTTGACCGCCACGTCGGCCGCCCGCTGGATCGCGGCGACCCCGTGGTCGGCGTTCATCGCCGGATCGCCGATGGCCGCTTCCAGGCTGTCGGTGGCCGGGACCAGCGCGTCGAGCAGTGTCTTCTCCCCGAGCGAGGCATTGCCCCGCGACATGATCCCGGCGATCGCGGCGCGCAGCATCGCGATCACGTCCTCCGGAGCCAGCTCGGTCCTGTCGCCGGCGGTGGCACCCGCCCGGAGGAAGGCGGTCCCCCAGATCGGGCCGGAGACGCCCCCCACCTTGGCGGCGATGATGAGCCCGACCTTCTTCAGCAGCGACCCCACGCTCGAGCGGTCGAGGGCGTCCCAGTCGCTCAGGACCACCTCGAACCCGTTGCGCAGCGAGTAGCCGAAGTCGCCGTCTCCGACGATCGAGTCGAGGTGGGCGAAGTAATCCGCGTTGTCGACGATCGTCGTGGCCATCGTCTTCAGGACGAGGTCGACATCGCCGATCGACGCCTTTGCCATGCGGGCCTCCTTTGTTCGCTGGACGGGTATCGGGAACGGAGCTACGGGGCGAGGCAGGCCTCAAGGTCGGCGAGGGTCACCCACGCGCCCGGCCTGGCGGCCGAACGATTGGCGATGACGGTCGTCTGCTCTCCGTCCGGGTCCCCGAGGGACGAAACGACGAGGATCGCCTCGCTGAAGTCCTCCTTCTCGGTGTAGCCGTTGACCGTGACGAGACAGCGCAGGCCCGCGGCGTGCGCGGCCTCGAGGCCGTTGCGCGAGTCCTCGACGACGAGCACCCGGGCGGGGTCGACGGCGAGCCGCTCGAGGGCCAGCAGGTAGATGTCGGGGGCCGGCTTCTTGCGGGGAACGACGTCACCCGCCAGGAACACGTCGAAGCGGTCGGCGCGCTCCCTGCCGACCGCGTACTCGAGGATGGCGTGCACGGAGGCCTCGGCCGACGTGGACGCGACGGCCAGCTTCCAGCCGGCGTCCTGCGCGGCCGAGATCACGCGCCGGATGCCCGGCCGGGGCGGCAGCTTCCCGGCCGCGACCATCTCGGTGTAGAGCTGCGTCTTGCGCTTGTGCCACTTCGCGACCTCGGCGGCCAGCGCCTCGGGATCGTCCGGCAACCCGTGTGCCCGGACGAACTCGGGCGTCAGCTCGCTGGCCATGCGCTCCTTGCCGCCACCGATGAGCAGCTTGCGGCCGTACTCCTCCTCGGACCACTGGACCGGGATACCGAACTCCCGGAAGGTCTGGTTGAAGGCCGGCAGATGCCCGTAGCGCTCGGTGTCCGCCAGGACGCCGTCGCAGTCGAAGACCAGCGCGCTCACGTCCAGGCCTTCCCTTCACTGCCGAAGAGCCGGATGTGGTGCTTCGCCATCTCCATCACGGCGGCGCGCTGGGCGCTGAAGATCTTGGGCGGGTCGTAATCGCCCGGGTGCTCGGTCATGAAGTCGTAGCCGGACTTCATGAACGCGATCTTGAGCGCCGTGGAGATGTTGACCTTGGCGCAGCCGCGGGCGATGAGGTCGCTGAACTGCTCCGGGGTCATCCCGGTGCCGCCGTGGAGCGCCACCGGGATGCCGGTGGCCTCGACGATGTCGCTGACCCGCTGGCTGTCGAGGTGCGGCGTCGTCTTGTACATGCCGTGGGCGTTGCCGATGGCCGGCGCGAAGACGTCCACGCCGGTCGACCGGATGAAGTCGATCACCGTCTCCAGCGACTGCTCCTCGGCCACCTCGTTGCCGGTCATCTCCTCGGTGCGCTTGAAGCCCTCGATCTCGCCCTCCACGTGGGCGCCGTAGCGGCGCGCCTCGGCGACCACCTCGATGCACTGGCGCTTGTTCTCCTCGACCGAGAGCTTGCTGGCGTCGAAGAGGACGGAGTTCCAGCCCTTCGCGAGGCACGCGGAGATCACCTCGCGCTCGGGGCAGTGGTCGAGGTGCAGGGCGACCGGGACCGAGACGCGGCCGGCGTACGCCGACCACATGGCGTACATGGCATCGACGCCGGTCATCTTCACGTGCTTCACCGACGTCTGGACGATGACGGGCGCGCGCAGCTCCTCCGCGGCCGCCAGGACGGCCTCCATGGTGAGGTCGTTGACGACGTTGATCGCGGCCACGCCGTAGCGCTCGGCGAAGGCGCGGTCGAGGATCTCCTTGGTGGGTACGATCGGCATTGCAGCACCTCCGGGACGCAAATACGTGGCGACCCGCCCCGGACGGAGGGCCGGCGGGGTCCGGGCCGTCTCTCCCTCGTTCGGTCGATCACCTCCCCCGTGCCGCCGGATGCGCCGTGGCGACCGCCGCGTGGGTCGTGGCGACCGCCCCCCGGGGCGGGATGGACTCCCGTGCCAGGTCGAGCACGGTGCGCGCGTTGCCCTCGTCGACGATGAGGACGTCGACCACGCCCGCCCGCAGGGTCCCGAGGATCGCCTGCGGCTTCTCCGTCTCGCTGACCACCGCCACGACGGTGTCGATGCGGCGCAGGTCCTCGATCGACAGCGCGACGAGCCGGCTGCTGTGCGGTGCGGAGATCAGCGTGCCGCCGGCGTCCACGTAGTTGCCCAGGACATCGCCGACGGCGCCGGCAGCGCGCAGGCGCGCGATCTCCTCGAGCGACAGGCACCCGCTGCGGACCATCGTGCAGCCGTCGTCGGTGCCGCCGAT
>JAJYNP010000118.1 GCA_021786265.1 Chloroflexota bacterium | reverse complement strand
GATGGGCGCCAGACTCACCCGGATTCAGCGGCACGGAAGGCCCGCCCCACACTCCATCGACGATTGTTGGGCCCTGATCCCGGCAACAAACTCTGGATCGGGTGACATTGGCAAGTGTCCACATCCGAGTGCGCCCTACGTGCTGCTCCGCCACGCCGCCCTGCGCCACTCCTCTGCTCCCTCGATCGGACCACGAGAACCGCCGATGACGCATCCGCGCACCCAACTCCTGTCGGGCGCCCCAAGACCCTCGGTCCGCTACGCCGATCGCGGCCGGGGTAGTCGAGCCGCATCGTGTCGCGGTTCTCGATGCCGATGAGGGTGCGCCCGCCGGGATCTCGGGTCCAGGCAGTTGTGTACGACCCTGTGATCGAGGCAGTTGTGCGGGCTCGTGTGAGACGGCCGCGGGCAGGCAATCCATGCGGTCGCGCCGAGGTGGCCCGGCAGGCTGGGAGCAACCCGGTCGTCAACTGCCTCCAGACCCGCCTGCTGACCGTGCTCCCGCGCCCCCCGCTCGGCGTCGTGACGGCTCCGTCATCGCCCACTTGCCCGGTATCCCCTTACGTCGAACCCGAGCCCTGCGTAGGTGGGGAGCCGTCGGCCGTGCATGCGAGCGAGAACGGGCACGCTGACGTCCGCGTAGTCATGGACCTCCACGCGCGTCTTGCCGTCGACCGGACGCAGAACGCGGCCGACGTACTGGACCAGCCGACCCTTGAACGCAATCGGGAACGCCAGGAAGAGAGCGTCGAGCGCAGGGCAGTCGAAGCCTTCGCCCAGGAAGCTCCCCGTCGCGACGAGAACGATGCCGTCGCCCGGCCGAAGGCCTTCGAGGATCTTCATGACGCGGCCCCGTTCCTTCTTCGCCATCCCTCCCTGCAGCACGAGCGGTTCCACGTCGCCTGCCTGGAGCGCGCCGACGAGCTGGGCAACGTGGCTGGTCCACTGCGAGAGGACGAGGCAGTTGCGACCCTGGCGCGCAGCCCCCGCGACATCCGCGCAGATCTGGCGGGTTCGCTCATCGTCGCTGACGACGCCCCGGAACACTGACTGGATGGCGGATCCAACCGTCTGGCCATCCTCCCCGAGCGCCGGGGCTGCCGCGTGCGTGGTGGGGTGGACGCACAGTGCCCTCTCGAAGCCGTCCGCGTCTGAATTGCCCGAGCCAGCGCGATGCCGGACGGGTCCGCAGTACATGGTGATCAACCCCTCCAGCCCGTCGCGCCGATACGGGGTCGCCGTGAGGCCCAGCCATGACGGCGCGGCGATCTGGCGGACCGCCCGCTCAAAGGTCGTGGCCGGGATGTGGTGGCACTCGTCGACGACGACGAACCCGTACCCCGCGGTCAGCTCGGCGAGGTCGTCTCGCCGCGCGAGGGACTGGACCATCGCGACGTCGATGACGCCGCCAGGCCGACGGCGCCCCGCACCGATCACGCCGATCTGCTTGCGGTCAATCCCGAGGTGCGCCGACAGCCGCTCCCTCCATTGCTCGACGAGCGGCTGGCGATCCACGATCACGAGCGTGGGCACAGCCCGCCGGGCAATCACGCCGCAGGCGACCACCGTCTTTCCGCTACCGGGAGGTGCAACCATGACCCCGAGCTGGTGGCGGCAGAGCGCGTTGAGGGCCTCGTTCTGGATCACCGAGAGCGTCGCCTCGAGACGAACGGCGATTGCGGGCCGGGCTTCGAGACGGTCACGAATCAGAAGGTTGCTGCCCGCCTCCGCTACGACGGTCTCTGCCGCCTCGCGCAGTCCGCGCGGCAGCAGCAGGCGATCGATGGTTTCGCCGTAGCAGCGGAGGAAGCGCGGCGTCTTCCACGTGGACAGGCGCAGGCGTTCCTTCTCGTAGTAGAGCGGGTTGTGGATGGAGGCGAGGTGCTTGAGCGCGGCGAGGAGCGCCGGCGGCATCCCGATACGGTCGATCGAGAGCATCGGGCCGGTTTCGGCCGCGATAGTCGGGGGCGGCGTGGGGCCACTGCGACCACGCGGCGCCCGGTATGTCCGTTCGTCGGGCCCGGCCGGGACGAGACGGACGGAGTCGGCGAGCGAGACGATCGATTCGGGCGAACTCCGGCCGATCGAGGACAGGAAGGCCCACTGGTCCTCGATCGGCTCGAGCGTGGCGGGCTGGAGGAAGACGGTGGTGCCGCGCTTCCGGCAAGCGCCCTGGAGCGGCAGGGCGATCAGGTTCCCGAACGACCCGCCGGGCATGAAGTCCTGCGCGGGGAAGAGCCGGTCGTAGCTCTCCAGGTCGAGCTCGGCTCTGATCGTCATGGCTTCCCGGAGCAGGAATGCTCCAACTCGTCGGGCGGCGGATGCCCGGACAGGGCCGCCGAAGAACATCCAGCAGTGGGCGCCATCCCCCGACCGCGACCGTTCCAGGGCCACCGGAATGCCGGCGGCGCGTGCGGCCTCGGTGTAGGCCACGGCGTCGAGGGACCACGTCGGGCCGTCGAAGTCGCACGCAAGCAGCCTGCAGGTGTCATCACGAAGCAGCGGGTACACGCCGATGTGGGCCGCGCCCGTCAGGTGCGTCTCGATCGCCGCGGCGGTGAGCGGCAGGTAGTCGCGGTCGGGTCGTCGGGCATTCGCCCAGCCGCCGACGACCGCCGGGCTCCAACCGGCTTTCCCGGTTCTACTGTTCTCCCATCGGACGGCGTAGACGTCGTCGCGCCCCGCGAACAGTGACCGGAAGAGGGCGATCTTGGCTCCTGGCGACGACCGCGCATCAATCGGCTGGTGAGACCCAACCGGTGGGGCGTCGTGGAAGAGCTGCGGCTCCCAGGCATCGATGACCGGCATCGAAGGCGGGGGCAACGGACCGGGTATTGGCTGGTTGGCTGGCACCGGGCCGATCATGGCCCGCAGGTGCTCGTTCTCCCGCCGGAGCCGCTCGATCTCACGGCGGAGCTCGGTGACGTCAGAGCGATCGTCTTCCACGGCGGCATCTTCGCCCGCTCGGCCATCGGCTGCTTGATGCGGCCCGTCACCTCGGGCGGGGAGGGCGAAACTGCGGCCGAACTGAGAGTCTGTGCCGACTTGACGACTTCTCAGTTATCCCTCAGACTCGCCCCGTGGTCAGCCTGTCTGAAGCCATCGATCGCATCCGCGCCGGGGCCGTCCCTCGCGAACTCGAGTCGGACCAGCTCGAGTTCAAGCAGGAGGAGTCGGCAGATCCTCGACGATCCCTCGAGATGCTCGCCGATGCCGTCGTATGCCTCGCCAACGCCGAAGGCGGCACCATCGTCGTAGGCGTGGCGGATGCAGTCCCAGGTCGCTCCGCCTTCCGGGGCGTCTCGACCAGATTGACAGCCGACGTGATCCGGAAAGGGATCTTCGATCGGACACGACCGTCACTATCGGTGCCAGTGTCCGAGGTCTTCGAGGAATCCGCGCGTCTGGTCGTGATCACCGTCCCCAAGGGCGCGGTCTTCTATGCCAACGCCGTGGGCACGGCAACGCGACGCGTGGGCGCCGAGTGTCGTCCGTTCCCGCCCGAGGAACAGCGGCAGGCGATGGCCGCGCGGGGCTTGGCTGACTGGTCAGCAGAGACCACGGACCTCGGGATGGAGGCGGTTGCCGCCGAGGAGGTGGCGCGGGTACGACGGCTGCTGCTGCTCGCGGGCCGAGATGACCTCGCGCGGTCCGACGAACGCAAGCTGGCACGCGACCTTCGCCTGCTCAACGGCCGCGGCAAGCTCACGCGTGCCGGCCTATTGATCCTCGGTGATGCGGAGGTCATTGCCGCCGCAATCCCGAACCACGGGTTCGCCTACCAGTACCGCGACAGTCCCGGCAGCGAATCCTCCGCCCGGTTCCGTTCGACCAAGGGGATCCTCGCGGCGATCGAGTCCCTGCTGGACGCCGTTGCCGTTCGAAGTCGGGTCCACCCGCTGAGCGCATCGGGCGGCGTCCAGATCCAGATCCAGGATTACCCGAGGGACGCCGTCCGCGAGCTCGTCGTCAATGCGTTCGTTCACCGCGACTATGAGCTCGCGGGCGCAGTCGAGGTCGAACACTCGCCGGACTCGCTCGCTGTGACCAGCCCGGGCGGCCTCGTGTTCGGCATCACCCCCGAGAACATCCTCACCCACCCCTCAACCCCGCGCAACCGCCTGCTACTCGAGACCGTGACGGCGCTCCAGATCGCGGAGCGGACTGGCCAGGGCATCGACCGGGCGTATCGCGAGCTGCTCCGGACCGGCAAGGTCCCGCCGACGATCAGCGACGACGGCTACCAGGTCCGGGTCCTTGTCCCGGGCGGCACAGGAAACGACGCGTTTACGCGCTTCGCTGCCGAGCTCGATCCCGAGCTGGGGGGCGACGTGGATGTCCTCCTCGCGATCTCCCACCTGAGGGACTCACGCAACATCGATGCAGCCAGGCTGGCTGCGATCGCCCAGCGATCGACGAGCGAGGCGCAGGACGTGCTCGAGCGCCTGGCACACGCGAAGCTGCTTGAGCCAACGGCTCGAACGGCCTCGCGTGCTCTACCCACATACGTCCTGACGGGCATCACGCTCGCAAGCCTGGGTCGCGCGGTGCGGTACCACGTGCGCCGCGCCGACGAGACCGACCGGAAGGTGGCCGACCACATCCGCGAATACGGGCACGTGACCAACCAGACGCTCCGGCGCTTGTTCGATCTGGACGTTACTGGGGCCCGTGACCTGCTCCGCGCACTCCAGCAGCGAGGGCTGCTCGTCAAGCTCGACCAGGGCCGCGGAGGCCCGGGGATCAGGTACGGACCAGGGCCCACGCTGCAAGCGGGCAGCATTCGAACTTCCCGAACCGAGCGTGCGCATGCACCGGATGTCGAGCAGCTCGAACTTGACGTCGTGAAGCCCGCGCGCGAGCGGTGAGGTTCAGGGTCATCCAGGGACGCGACGGTCAGCGCGTCCGGCAATTGGCACCCGGACCCTTCGTATGGCATCCGCGCGCTCGACACCTGTCGGGCGCGCGGGTGCCCCCGCGCCGGGGGCACCCGCGGGGTCAGGGCCCGGTTTCGACCATGCGCTCGATCGCCCGGCGCGCCCGGGCCGCGGTCTCCTCGGGCACGGTGACCTCGTAGCGCCAGTCGCGGAGGGCGTCGCGCACCTTCTCGAGCGTGATCATTTTCATGAAACGGCAGGTCGCGTCCTCGCGCACCGGCTCGAAGACCTTGAGCGGGGCCGCCTTTCGCAGGCCGTGGAGGATGCCGGTCTCGGTGGCGACCCGGAAGCGCGGAGCCGGGGACCGGCGCGCGAAGTCGATCATCCCCTCGGTCGAGAGGATGTGGGTGCGCTCGTTGGCGAAGGCCATCGCCTGGCTGGCGCAACCGCACTCCGGATGGACGAGCAGTTCTGCGCCGCGGTCCTCCGAAGTCAGGCAGTCGATGTCGGCGGGCCGGATCCCCGCGTGGACGTGGCACTCCCCCATCCAGATCCGGAGCCGCCGGCCGGTGACCTTCTCGAGCCACAGCCCGAGGTGGAGATCTGGCAGGAAGAGGATCTCCCGGTCTCTCGGGATCGCCTCGATCACCGATCGCGCGTTGCCCGAGGTGCAGCAGTAGTCCGACTCGGCCTTCACCGCGGCGGTCGTGTTCACGTACGAGACGACCACCGCGCCCGGGTGCTTCGCCTTCCACGCCCGGAGCTGGTCGGCGTCGATCGACGCGGCGAGCGAGCAGCCGGCGTCCGGGTCCGGGATCAGGACGGTCTTGTCGGGGCACAGGATCGCGGCGGTCTCGGCCATGAAGTGGACGCCGCAGAAGACGATCGCGGTGGCATCGGTCGCGGCCGCCCAGCGCGTCAGGCCCAGGGAGTCGCCCACGTAGTCGGCGACGTCCTG
>JAJYNP010000170.1 GCA_021786265.1 Chloroflexota bacterium | reverse complement strand
AGATCCAGCTCTGGATAGAGGGCAGCGTTGCCGCCGTCCAGGTCACCCCACCGTTGGTGGAGTACGCGGCGGCGGTCGAGGGGCCAGCCGACACCGCGACGAACGTCCCGTTGCCGTAGGCGACAGAGGTCCAGCTCTGGCTAGAGGGCAGGGTTGATTGGAAGAACTGCAACAGGTCCACGCCCGTGGACGGCGCGGCATAGCCGAGCGCCCCTGCCGCCACGGTTAGCACGTCACCATTCGCCCCAATCCCGAGCCTGCCTACTGTTCCTGCTCCCGTACCGACGATGAGGTCGCCTGCCGTGGTCACGGTGGAGAGCGGAATATCGGCGGGCGCGGCGGGCAGTCCGTGGTCGTGATCGATGCGGGCGTACTCGGTACCGGTACCTACTACAGCAGCCGCGCCGAACACGTCCGGACCCGTGACGGTCGTGGCGGGCGTGGGAACCGCCGGCGCAGCGGGGAGTCCGTGGTCGTGGTCCTCGCGGGCGTAGAGCGTGCTCGTGCCGACGACCGCAGCCGCGCCGAACACGTCCGGACCCGTGACGGTCGTGGCGGGCGTCCCCCCGGGAACGGCGGTCGCGACCATGCCGGTGACCCGCCCTTTCGTGTCAGTCGTGACGACGGGGTAGTGACTCGCGTCCCCGACGGTGCCGGCGGTGCCGACCGCGATGAGCTCGGGCGTGCTGTAGGTGCTCCCCGTGCCGGCGAGGTCCCCGCCGGGGGTGGCTGTTTTTTGCACGGCCCCCGCGACGGTCGTGTTCGCGGCGATCACGCTCTCGACGTTGGCGGTCGCCTCGAGGGTCGCGGCCTGGGAGCCGGTTCCCGGCCCGGCTAGTACGTCGCCGGTTAGTTGGTCTATACCGCCGGTGCCCGGCTGTGGGAATGGCATTAGCTGATCCAGTCTGGTTGGCTTGCGGTGGTGTAGACGCGACAGAGGGCGTGCGAGACGTAGGTCTGTCCGGCGGTGGCGCCCGAGACGACGAGGAACACGTGCTCGCTCGAACGAACGTAGAGCGCCCCCGGGCCGTAGCGCTTGATGCTCGGCAGGAAGGGCGCCCAGTCCTCGGCGTTGTTGAGGCCGGCGCCGTTGACCGTCGGCGATCCCGAGAGGTAGAGTCCCGCCGATCCGTCGGCGAGGGTCGTCACGTCGAGTCCCCCGGTGACGATACGG
Source organism: Chloroflexota bacterium (assembly GCA_021786265.1). The sequence continues at coordinate 4,667 of JAJYNP010000170.1, read as the reverse complement.
CGCACCTCCCAGAACGTGCCCTGGCTCGGCGTGCCCAGGTCGAGCACGAACGACGCGCTCGGCGTGGGACAGACCGCCGAGGCGGTGAGGTCCACGATCGAGATGACCGGCGGGCGGTACCGCTGCGCGAGCGGCGTCGAGCGCACTAGCTGATCCAGTCCTCGACGACCGAGTCGTTGTAGACGCGACAGAACGCGTTAGCGACGTAGGTTTGTCCGGCCGTGGCGTTGAAGACCACGAGGAACAGGTACTCGCTCGGGCGCACGTAGAGCGCCCCGGTACCGTAGTACCCGACGCTTGGCAGGCTCGACGCGTAGTCCTCGGCGTTGTTGAGGCCCGACCCGAATATGCTCGGACTCGCCGACAGGTACAGGCCCGCCGTACCGGCGGCGGCGGTGGTGAAGTCCATTCCGCCGACGACGACCTTTCGCACCTCCCAGAACGTGCCCTGGCTCGGCGTGCCCAGGTCGAGCACGAACGACGCGCTCGGCGTGGGACAGACCGCCGAGGCGGTCGGTCGGTACATGATGGGCGTCGCCTCGCTCAGCTGTCGCAGCAGTCGTTTCTGAGCGGCGATGCTCTCGTCCAACTTGCCACCGATCTCGACTGCGAAGTCGAACGCCGCCTTAACCTCGAAGCCGGGGTCGTTGTCGGTATCGGTGTCAGACATGGTCACCCCATCAGTAGCGGCCGGCGCCGGCGGTGCCAGTCCTGAAAGTCACTATACCCCCGGACCTTGGTGAAGCGTCGGTTCTCGGCGGTCTCCTTGTCGTGATCGCGAAAGATCCAGAACCGGATCCGGTTCTCCCACATGCCGAGCTGGTGCGCGTCACAGACGTGGTCGTAGACCGCCTGCTCGGGCAGCCCCTCGAAGATGATCGGGTCCCAGGGCTTGGGATCGATGAGGGTCCGGCACCGCTCGGCGCGGCACCCGCACTCGAACTCGATCCAGCGCGGACCCAGGCGCCAGCGAGGCTGACCGGGCTGGAGGTACGGGCTCGCCTCGAAGCCGTAGGCCTTGGAGAGCACAATCGCGTCGGCCTCCATGCGTCTATATATTGCGTCACCCACGGGCTTGGTCACGGCTTCTCCTCCACGATGTTCCACGCCTCGAGCAGAACCTCGGTCACCATGCGCCGCCACTGCTTCGGGTTCAGCCACGGAGTCTCGGAAACCCGAGCCCGCAGTCGTTTCACGCGTGACGTGATCGGGTTCCAGTTGATCTCTATCCCGGCCTGGTGCAGCAACGCGTAGGCGGCCGCCGCCGAGGTGAGGATATAGACCGCCGTCTCGGTCCACTCGCGAAGGGGGGCCTCAGTCCTCGCTGGCTCGTCGCTCATGCTGGCATTGTACCCTCTACCCTGCTACGATGCGCACCATGGCGAACCCCGACGATCCCGTAACCCACGAAGAGCTCGCGGAACTGCTGAGCGAGAAGCTCGATCCCATCATCTCGCTCGTCTCCAACCTGCCCGGCGCCGCCAAGGTCGATCCGCCGGCCGACGACGACGATGACGATTCCGACGACACGCCGCGGTTCTCGCTGCGCGAGATGGAGTCCTACGCCGAACGTCAGGTGAAGAAGGCCGTCCGCGACCTCGCGGGCAAGTCTCCGAAGGAGAAGCCCGCCCCCAAGGTGAAGGACGACGACGCGAAGGACGACGAACCGAAGGGGAAGGTAGAGCCACCGCCGGCGCCGACACCCGAGCCGACGCCAGACCCGGCGCCCGGCAAGAAGTCCAAGTCCGAGCGGTTCTGGGGCAAGTGATGCCGTCCTTTTTCGAACCCCCACGCGACTACGCCCCGCCGGCCGACTGGGTCGATCCGGCCACGGTAGAACCCGAGCCGCGCCCCGAGGTGGAGGTCGGCGATCTGCTAAAGCGCCGCGCCGAGGAGGCGAAACGGGCGAGCGAGGCCGTCCCCGGGACCGTCACGCCCGAGGACTGTGCCCCGTGTGTCGAGGCCCGGGCCAGGGCGCGTCTGATCGGCCTGACGCTCGGCGCCGTGCTCGGCGTCGCGATCTCGGGGATCGTCTATCTGCGGGTGCAACGTGCGAGCTGACCGGCAGTGGCCCATCGACGAGATGCCCGAGGGGTGTTCCGAGTGCGGCGGCACCAACCGGCCCCACAAGGCCCAGGGACTCTGCACCACCTGCTACGCCCGCAAGTTGTACCGTGAACGCGTCGCAAGACAACGCGGCGAGAAGATCGAACCCGAAGCGCCGGCCCCGGTAGAGGATGACTTCAATCCCTACGCCGCCGACCTCGAGGCCCAGTTCCCCAGTGGGGAAGTCCGCCCCGGCTCGAGCCCTTCGCCAGGCTCCCCTCCCGAGACGGACGTCCCCACTGGGGTCTCCCCCGAAGCACCCACCACCCCGCTCGGCCGGCTGTTCGGTAAGAAGGCGAAGAAGCCCGACACCCCGCCCCCGGCCGCAGCGGCCCCCAAGACCAAGGAGAAGCGCCCCGGCGCGTTCGTGAAGCGACGTCGCAGCGTGGCTGGGGACCTCGAGCAGCTGTTCGGCTCCATCGGGGCGCGACTGGCTCGCGTCGGCGTGGACGGCCTCCCGGCGGGTCGGCACTACTCGCTCGGTCAGTACCTGCAGTGGAACGCGCCGGCCTCGGGCGAGGTGATCGACGACGCCCTCAAGGACACCGTCATCGACCGCAAGATCCTCCAACCCATCTCGGCCGGCAAGGACAGGATCGGCGCCGTCGGCGGGGTCGTCGGGCCGCCGCTGCTCATCTTTGCCATCGAGGCCAATCCGGACCTGTTCAACACCCTCGCGCCGGCGCTCTACATGGCGATCGAGGCGAGCCTCGACTCGCTGCTGCCCGCGAAGAAGCGGGCCGAGGCCCGGGCGAAGAAGCGGGCCGAGGCGATCCGCGAGGCCTTCGGCGACGACGTTCCCTCCGGCGTGGACCCGGTGGCCTCTATGATCGAAGCGTTGTTCCCGTGGGCCTACATCGAGGCCCCGCCCGAACCAGCCACCGAAGGAGTCATCCATGAAAACGCTTAGCGAGATCCTCGCCCACCTGGTACGCCAGACCAGCTGGTTCAGCGAGGCCGACCGCGACGAGGCCCTCGAAGTCGTCTCGAAGGTCGATAGAGGAGGAGAGACGGAATGGACGCCAGACCTGTCACCGCAGCCGGATACTTCGCCTGCCCCTGCGGAGGATACGAGTGCGACGGATCTGACGGACGAATCAGCGTCCACTACTCAAACGTCAGCGACACACTTCACCTTGACGTCGTCGAGCCCCGGGAGCGTGATCTGGTCGACGTCGGCGGCCCGACCGTCGACTACCAGCGGCTCCTCGAGCGAGGACTCCTCTGAGCTCGCGGGGGCAGACGAGCCGGCTGGCACGGCCGATGACACTCCTGCCCCCGCCCCTTCTGCGGTCCCCGGCGTTGACGACGTCGCCCCGGCGGCTACCTCGACCTCCACCGAGTCGGCCGACGACTCCGCCGGGGCCGCAGTATCAGCCGACGTCGCGGTCCCCCAGGGTTCGACGGCACCCGCGGCCTCGGACACTCCGATCGTCTAGCCGTGTCCTCGGACCGGCTCGAAGTCGAGGCCCTCGACTGGGACACGGAGTTCCTGCCCCGCTTCAAGGACCTCTGGCGCCCCGGCGAGCACGTGTCGATCATCGCCCCCACCGGCGAGGGTAAGACCGTCTTCGCCGGCGGGCTGATCGAAGCGTGCCGCAAGTACGCCCTCATCCTTGACGTCAAAGGCGGCGACACCAGCCTCGAGGAGTTCGGCTTCCCCCGCGTCGAGAAGTGGCCGGGCCATAAGTCGATGGGCGAAGCCTGCGCGAAGAACGACGAGGAGGGCCGCCCCAGCCGCTACGTGATCGGCAACCGGGCCCGCACCCACCAGGACACCGACAAGCTCGTCGACACGATCAACCAGTGCCTCTATGACGCCTACGAGATGGGCGGCTGGACGATCTACGCCGACGAGCTGCTCGTGCTGACCGACCCCCGCCAGCCCTTCGATCTGCGCGGCACCGTCGACAAGATCCTCGTCGCGGCCCGGGACCGCGGCATCTCCTTCGTCGGCTCCTACCAGCAGCCCTCCTGGGTCACCCCGATGGCGGGGCGCCAGGCCAGCTGGGTCGTCGTCAGCCGCAACCGCAACATCGACGTCGTCAACGGACTCGCGGACATTCTCGGACGCCCCAAGGCCGAGATCCGCGGCGCCCTGCGAGGACTCGAGAAGCACCACTGGATCGTCGTCGGCCGCGACGCGTCGGCGCCGCTTATGATCACCACACCGAGCTACAAGAAGAGGGGAAACCGAAATGGCGAAGAAGAAGGCCGCTAAGGCCGACAAAGTGACAGCCGCCCGCGTCGACGCGTTCAACGCCGGCAAGCAGGACCGCATGATCCGACTCATCAAGGACCTCCAGACCCAACGCGAGACGCTGCGCACGCAACTCGCCAACGAACGCGAGATCAACCGCCGCCTCTCCGACGCGATCGCCAACGACCTCGTCCTCAACCCCTACTACGTCTCCCTGCAGCGCCGCCACCAGACCGTGATGGGGATGCTCGGCCAGACGCGAGAGAACCTCAAGAACCCGCTCAGCGCAGCCTCCGCCGATCCGTTGAAGTGGATCAACGAGATCATCGACGTGGACACGCTGGCCCAGTAGGCCTCGTCT
>JAJYNP010000281.1 GCA_021786265.1 Chloroflexota bacterium | reverse complement strand
GGCCGACCTCCGGCGGGAGCGGATCGTCCTGCCGGTGCTGCGCGACGAACGACCGGAGATGGTGCGCCGCCAGCTGGAGCGGATCCTGCGCGAACGGGCGAAGGGGTCATGACGGACCTGTTCGAGTTGCCGCCGGAGCTCGCCATCGACACCCGGGTCGCCCGGCGGATCATGGTCGGCTTCATCCGGGGGCAGCTGCGCCAGGCGGGCTTCGAGCGGGCCCTGCTCGGCCTCTCCGGCGGCATCGATTCGGCGGTGGTCGCGTTCCTGGCCGCGGAGGCGATCGGGCCCCAGCGGCTGCTGTGCGTGCTGATGCCGTACCGCACATCCTCCTCGGAATCGCTGGAGGATGCGCAGTCGGTCGTGGAGCGCCTGGGATGTGCGAGCCGCGTGGTCGACATCTCACGGATCGTCGACGGGTATTTCGGTCGGGGCGGCGACGACCTGTCCGCGTCGGGCGGCGACGGCGATCGCGGGGACGGCGGGCCGTTCGAGCCGGGCGCGCTGGGGCCGGACGCGGCCCGGGCATCCAGCCTGCGTCGCGGCAACTTCATGGCACGCGCGCGGATGGCGGTGCTGTACGACCTGTCCGCCGCGTGGGGCGGCCTGGTGGTCGGCACGGGCAACAAGACGGAGGTGCTGATCGGGTACACCACCCACTTCGGCGACGACGCCTGCGCGTTCGATCCGGTCGGCGACCTCTACAAGAGCCAGCTCCGGCAGGTGGCGGTCGACCTGGGCGTGCCGGAGCGCATCATCGCGAAACCACCGTCGGCGGACCTGTGGCCCGGGCAGACGGACGAGGCGGAGGTGGGGTTCAGCTACGCGGAGCTGGACCGGCTGCTGTACTGGATGGTGGACCGGCGGCGCTCGCCGGAGGAGCTCGCGGAGCGCGGCTTCGACCCGCGCTTCGTGGAGCGTGTCGCGCGGATGGTGGCGGGGGCCGAGTTCAAGCGCCAGGTGCCGCCGATCGCCAAGCTCGGGCCGCGGACCTCCGGCGTCGACTATCTCTACCCGCGGCGACGACCGGCGCCGGGCACCTGATGGCGGCGGGCGCCCGGCGGGCGCGACCGGCGACCGGTCCGGGAACGCCACGGGCCGATCCAGGGGTGCCGCCCTCCGGCCCGGTCGCGGTCCCGGCGGAGCCAGGCGCAGGTGGGACGCTCTACGTCGTCGCGACCCCCATCGGCAACCTGGGCGACATCACCCTGCGGGCGCTCGACGTGCTCCGGTCGGTTCCGCTGGTGGCCGCCGAGGACACCCGGATGACGCGCCGGCTCTGGGCGCGCCACGGCGTCGGCACGCCGCTGGTGAGCTACCACGCGCGGAACGCCTCGCGCAGGGAGCCGGAGCTGCTCGATCACCTGGGCCGTGGGCTCGACCTGGCGCTCGTCACCGATGCCGGCACGCCGCTGGTGAGCGACCCGGGCGAGGGGCTGGTCGTGCGGTGGGCGGCGGCCGGGGGGCGCGTGGTGCCGGTGCCAGGCCCGTCGGCGGCGCTCGCCGCGCTGGTGGCGAGCGGTATCCCGGCCCCCCGTTGGGCGTTCGAGGGGTTTCTCCCCCGATCTGGCCGTGAGCGCCGGGAGCGGCTGGCGCGGATCGCCGGGGACGAGCGTGCCACCGTGCTGTTCGAGGCGCCCGGGAGAGTGGCCGGCACGCTGCGGGATCTCGCCGGGGCCTGCGGTGCGGGACGGGCGGCCGCGCTCTGTCGCGAACTGACGAAGCTCCACGAGGAGATCCGCCGTGGGTCGCTCGACGAGCTCGCGGCCTCCGCCGAGGGCGATCCTCCGCGCGGCGAGGTGGCACTGGTCGTGGCGGGTCGAGATGCAGGCGGCGCCCCGGGTGGACGCGCATCGCCCGGCGGCGCGGCGCTTCCGGTGGCGCGCGCCCGCGTGGACGAGCTCGTGCGGGGCGGTCTCACCCGCTCGGAGGCCTCGCGCCGGGTCGCGGCCGCGACCGGCCTCCCGAGGCGGGAGCTGTTCAGGACCCCCCCGCGCCTGGCGGCGCCAGGGGTCGAGACCGGTCAGGTCGGGCACGTCCGGGGAGGGGAGTCCTGACGCAGGGCGCCGCGCCCGGCCGACGCTCTGCGCATCGCCACCCCGAGCTCGGGCGTGCCGGCCGCCGCCAGCGCGTGGGGGTCCCGGCGCAGTGCGGCGTGGGCCAGGGGGCAGGCAGCGAAGCTGGCGATGGTGGCCACGGATCTGCCGTCTCGGAGCCTCCGCGCCGGCGTCCCGGAGAGCCGGAGTGGAGGGGCGGTGGAGGGCGCGTGAAGCGGCCCGGCGTAGGATCGGGGACATCGGTTCGCGATGTCGCCTCAGCGCGAGGCGCCGATCTCGCCGATGTCCCGCCGATCCACCCGCCGCCCGCCCAGACGCATGGCGCCAGGTCGCGCCCCAGGAGGTCAGGCATGAACCGAGTGATGCTCACGGGCCGGCTCACCAGGGACCCGGAGCTCCGGTCGCTCGCGAACGGCAGGACGGTCACGCAGTTCGCGATCGCGACCCACGACTACCGCGGCGGGACCGAGAAGGCCGAATATCACAACGTGGTGACCTGGGATCGGCTCGCGGAGATCTGCTCGCAGTATCTCGGGAAGGGCCAGCTGGTGGCGGTCGAGGGTCGGATCCAGACCCGCCAGTGGGAGGACGACAAGAAGATACGCCAGTGTCAAGTGAATCCCAGGGCGTTTGCGTCGGCACTACCAGTCAGGGCGGACCTTTGGCGACAGGAGAGCTCTGTACACATCCTCGGCCAGCCGGTCCCGCTCAGCCCACCGCGCTCGCGCGAGTCTGGCGGGGAACAGCGCGGGCGGTACCCGACGTCTGAGCATCGCCCTCCGGTACCCGCCGATATCGAACTTGGCGCAGATGGCCGCAGCGGCATGGTGTGTAACGGGTTCTTCGCGATCATCTCCGTGGTCGACCCGGTCACCCGCAGCCGCGACGCCGGGAGGGTGCAAACGCACATGGCACAGCTCATGGACCCACACCATGGCCTCCTCGGCCGGGGACAGGTCGTCCAGCATCAGTAGGGTGCTATCGGCGGGACGGTACTCGCCGAGCCAAGACGGGTTTGCCGTGTTGACCTTGAACAGCTGCAACCCGAGCTCGCACGCAAGAACGAAGGACGCGGCCGCGGTCTGTCTGACTCGTTCGTCCCGTCCATGTCGCGGAGCGGGTCGCCCGTCACTTGCCGTCACCATGCGCCTGTCCACATGTGCAGCGCAGCGGTGCACTCCCGGCGCTGTATGGCGGGTCGTGCCAATCTGCACCCCCGCCTCAACAGAGCCCGTCGAACAGACCGTCGGCCCAGCGTCGGTAGGTCGCGATGCGCGCGCGCCACGGCACAGAGCTCCACCCGCGAAGATCGGTCAACATGTCTTCGAGCGAGAGCACGTCGGCAAAGCCGAACTCTTCCATGACCGCCCGACGGCCCGCCGGCTCGACGGCTCCCCAAACCAGAACCGCACCGGCCACTTCGATCGGGGTGCCGTCCACGCGGACCGCATAGGCCGGCGGCGTCTGCGCGAGCCTCAGTAGCCGATCAAAGGCGGTGCCGCCCCTGTGGTGGTCAACCTGCCGGGGCGTCGTCAGACGCAGGTACCGGCACCCTTCGAATGCAACCTCGGCCTTGAGTTCGGCGACGAAGCACGCGCCGTCGATGCGCCGTTTGAGCGTGAAATCGAGCGTCGCGCCGCGGGACTCGCCGGGCGCCACGAGGTTCGGCCGGTGGAGGTCCTCGTAGGCAGCTCGCGGATCACCCGCCCACGTCCGGACAACGTTCTCGCTGAAGATCCCGAATAGCCTCGCCCGGAAGTTGTCTTGGCGATCGTCGCCGCTTCCGAACAGCTCTTCGAACGACGTCATGCTGGTCAGGATCCTCGCTCGCCCGAGTCCGCGCAAGTGCCCCGACCGAACGGATGTCGACGGTCCCGAAATGGGGTCTCCTGCCGACGGGCCGCCTCGTGCTTGGCTTTGCTTCGTTGTAGCCGTCGTCACCCCGCCCGGAAAGGAGGGTCGTTTCGGCTGCGGCGCCCTCCTCAATGACGGTCACATCCCAGGGTCTCACCGGCGCGCGTCGATCAACTTCAGCGCACCGCCGATCGCCCCCAGCGTCGCCGTGTCCTGGCGTCTCAGTTCCTGTTCGGCTAGGTCCAGCCTGGGCCGCGGCGGCGACACGCCCAAGGGCATCGTCATCGCGTCTGGACGCAACACGCCCGTCCGAAGTTCCCACACGTGTCGTTCAAGATACGCAGTGGTTTCCACGCCGTAGTACGCGTCAGCGAGCGCGCGGAGCACCGCCGCTTCCGTGATGAGGGCGACTTCGCCACTCGCCGTGATCGCCTCCCATAGGTTGCCCTGCAAGAACGGAAGCAGATCGCTCGTTCGAGCGCTACCACCCGCGATGCGTCGTTCCAGCTCGTCGGAAGCGCGCTGGAGGTCAATCTCAACGACGTTCAGGAAGTCGCCGAGTCGCACCTTCCTCTCGGCCTCTGCTGCCGCCCGTTCCACGGCCGTGCGCTGACGGTCGATCCACAGGGCCACAGGTAGACCGGCGACGACACCGAGGAAGGTCGCGATTGCGCCCGGCAGGAACGCTTGTCGAAATCGGGCATCCCCCGCCCCATAGGCCGCAATGGCGATGGCGCCCGCCAGCGTGATCGCCGCGAGGCTTGCGATGTTCGATCGCATCGCGCGCTTCATGGGGCGGTGGTTTCGTGTCTCTCTGCCGCGCGCTCCTCGGCCCGGACGTGGAGTGTGGCAGACCCGAGCAGCCAAGCCACCAGCGCGTCGATGCGCCCGGCAACGCCCTCGGCCACCAATGTTTGACGGATCAGCCCGCGGGCTCGAACGAAACCGAGACCGGCCGACAGAGGCACCAAAGCAGCGACAGCTTCGGCACGCGCTGCCAATGCGACGATCTCGGCATGGGTCGGATCGTTGGCATCGAACTTTGGGATGGGGTCCAATAGGACCTTGGCGAAGTCACGGGCACCCCATTGGCCGCGGCTCTGGCGATTGGCGGCGCGGGCTCGCGTTGTCTCGCTGTTTAGGACGGCCTCGAGAAAGCGCGCCTCGTCTAACGACACGGCCGCCCAGTACAAGGTCTCGTCCATGACAGCAGTCTCATCCGTGATGACAGCGGCGGCAACGAGAGTGCCGGACTTCGGATACACGACCCGAACCACAGCCGGTGGGAGCTGCGCTGACAGCTTGCCGTAGTAGTCGAGCTGCTGGAGCAGGGAGACGTCGCGCCGTCGGTGGGCTGCCCATATGGCCTCAGCATCCGTGAGCCACTGGGCAAGGTGAGGAAACCCGCGTTGGGCTGCGGCGCCTGCATCGAGGAGTTGTCGGGCCCCCTCGTCCCACGGCACGATGGCCAGCGCAGGCTGGAGTAGGCGATAGGGCGCAACAGACTCGCCGAGATACAGCGGGCGGAGAAACTCTGCCTCGACGGGTCCGCGCAATCCTTGAAGTTGCGCCCAGGGTCGTTTGTCGAGCCGGCGCCGACGGCTCTCGACCACCGGTGCCTCCGGATTGGATCCCAGACGGCCGGGTGCGACGCGCTCGACGACGCACAGGAGACGCGGAACCAAGATCGCTCCCTGGCGGAAGACTTTGGTGTAGGGGGCCGCGGTGATGTCCGTGCTCGGCCACGGCGCCGTCCAGCTCGAAAGAGCCTCCCCCGCCTCAGAGGCCGAGGCGTCGCGTCGCGCAAGCGTGCCTGTGTGCATCTTCGCCGTCGCAGGCAGCGGCCCGGCCTCTCCAGCCTCCGCGATCAACACACACGCCGGGACGGGGAAGAGCGGTTGCACGCGCTCGTCGAATGCCCAAGCCTCAAGGAAGCGGACGCTGCCGTGCTCGGGTCCGAAGCGTCCGAGCCGAAAGCCCGCGAACTGGCGGCGGCTCATGGCCGCGTAGGGCATTACGAAGGCGATTGTGCCGCCGGGCTTCAGATAGAGCTCGCGAGAGCGGACGAAGAAGTATCCCGAGAGATCCTGTGTCGTCGCCACGTTTCCACCGGCCCAGATCCCGCGCGCCCGACACTCGTCGCGGAATTGCGCCTGCATGGCGGGCGCCATGTAGCGGTAGGAGAGCCAGGGCGGATTGCCGATCACCACATCGGCGCGCTGCGCCTCGGTCGAGAGCCAGATCGGTCGGCTCTGGTTGCGCGACACGTAGCCCCAGATGTGATCCCTGCCGGCGGCGCGCAGATCGCGGAGCGCGACGTATGTCTGCCCGAGTTCGTCGAGATCCGCGGGATGCGCGATTCCCTGCCGTCCGAGCCAGGCCCGGAAGGCCGCTTCGTCGGCACCCCGTTGGCTGAAGTCGAGGATCCCCTCGATCACCGCGTCGAAGAGCGTCGGGTCGCGGGTCACGGTGAAGGGAAAGAAGAGCGCCCGAGGCGCGTCGGGGACCTCGATCAAGACCTCCCGCTCCGCGAGGAAGGTGCGCGTATTCCATTGCAGCGCGTCACCTAGGTAGACGGGCAGCGCGATCGGGGCGTGCTCCCGCAAACGATCTTCGCCGAGGGCGAGCAAGTACGTGACGCGGGCGATGATGACGGCGACCGGATGGACATCGATGCCCAGTACCTGCGAGGCGCAGCGGGCCATGGCCTGCGGGTTCGTTAGGCCGGCGCTCTCAGCAGCGGCCAGGAAGCGGCGCACAGCGTGAAACAGGAAGGTGCCCGAGCCGCAGGCCGGATCGAGCACCCGCTGATCGAGTGGGTCGGGGATTGCGCGCTCGCACATCCGCACGGCCAGCCAGTCGGGCGTGTAGTACTCGCCGAGATCGTGACGCTGGGCAGGGTCGATGAGCGACTCGTACAGGCCCTTCAGCACGTCGCCCTCGACGTCGGCGAGCCGGAAGCGGCTGACTTGGCGGGCGATGCGGTCGACGAGATCGGCCCCGCCGGCCGCGTCGAGCACCCAGTCGAAGAAGTCGCTCTCGACCGCGCCGCGGATGCCAACATCGGCGAACGCCGTGCCGGCGAGCAGCTCGACGGCGCGAGGCAGCTCGACACCCAAGATGCGCGTCGCCATGGTCTTGGCCACGATCGTGAGGTAGGTGTGCTGGAAGAAGAGGTCGTCCTGATCGAGGCGCGTGCCGTAGACGCGGGCAAGGAGGTCGGCCCAGAGATTGCGGCGCAGCCCGGCGTCGGGGCGCTCTCGCACTTCGGCCCACAGCGTTTCCAGGCCGCCGCGAGCGCGCTCGTAGGCGAGGCTCTCGCGCCCCAACTCCCGGCGCACCAACTCCGGGGTCGGGTTGAGGTCCGGGCGCACCGACACCGCCGCGTCGAGCCACGCGAGCAACTCGGACGCCCGATCCTTCGCGGGCGTGAATCCAGGCAGGCGAGCGAGGTGCCCGCGGCGGAGCTCGTAGGGTGTGAACTCGGCGCCGTCGGTAGCGATACCGACGAAATGCAGGTCGGTCTGGCGCTCACGATCACCGAGGTAGCGGGTCAGCTCTTCCTCGGCGTCTGCGCGCTCGCGGCGCAGGTCGCGTTTGAACTCGAACACCGTCTGACCTAACAGGGCGTCGGCGCGGCCATGCACTTCGGGTAGGGGACGCTCGAAATCGACCTCTCGGCTGGAAGCACCGAGGCCGGCCACGAGCAGCTCGTAGATCAGCGTGCGGACCTTCTCGTGGCCCGGCCGACTGGCCAGCTCGGCGACGATCTCATGCAGGCGCTCGTGTACCAAAGCCACAGGGGTCCCTCCGATGCCGCGATGGTAGAGGATGAACAACCGCTCCGAGGGATCGCCCCCCGCCCCCCTCCGAAACGATCCGCCCCCCATTTTGGGGACCCTCTTTTGATCGAAACGGGGTCCGTTCTGGCGCAGCTCACGCGTCGGGCCGCGTCAACAGGCTCCACGGGGCAAGCGTTCGCGTCAACATACCCCGGTCGGCCGCGTGCCCTCCGCCTTTTAGGGGATGGCGTGGCGTGGCATCGTGGCTCGATCTTGCGCACGCGAAGGAACAGACGGGCGCTCCGTTGGGATCGGCGCGCACCCGAGGAGTGGGAGCATGAACCTCGTTCGCATAATCCGGCGTCGGTCAGTCGCCGTGGCGGCTGTCGTGGTGGTGTCGGTCCTGCTGCTGGAAGGCGGCAGTCTCGCGGCATGGCTGGACTCGCTGTCACCAGGAGGAACATCGTTCCAGGCAGCAGTACCTCCGACCACGCCTGCACCGCCGCCCGTGGGCACGCCGCCCCCGCCATCGATTCCCGTGGCCAGCATGCCCGCGCAGGCGCCCGTGGCCACCCCGCTACAGGTCCAGGTTCCCTCGCCCGCTGCCATGCTACCCACGCCGTTCCTCACGCCGGTCTCCACCATGCCTGCCCAGCAGACGCCGCCACCAGCGACCCCCGCTACACCCGCCACACAGCCCACGGCTCCGCCGTTGCAAGCGTTCGTGGAGCCGACGGCTGCCACTGTCCCGACGATCTTCACCACCTTCGCGGGCGGGACCGTCACCATCTCCGAGGCAGGCGTCGCCGGCGCGAGCGTGCAGTTTCAGGAATCGACCGACCTCGTCACGTGGGTGGCGTTGGCCACGGTCGCGGTCGACGCATCCGGGCAGGCCACGTACACGTTCCAGCCGGTCCACACGGCGTACTACCGCGCCTACTCCTATGCGACCGGGCAGCTCAGCAACCGCGCGCGCGGCATCGTGGTGGCGTTCGGGCAGTGGACCGGCTACACCGTGGGCGGCGGCCCGTTCGGCGCCGTCACCGGCACCTTCACGGTGCCCAACCTGGTGGTCCCGACGGCGACCGCGACGGTCGCGATGGAGTGGGTAGGCATCGACGGCATCCTCCCCAACACGTCGCTGATTCAGGCGGGCGTCTCCGAGAGTACGGCGCCCGGCTCGGACCAAGTCACCTTTCAGCCCTGGTGGGAGATCCTGCCGGACGATCCGACGATCGTGCCCATCGACTGGCGCGAGCTGTCGGTCCTCTCGGGCCACGTGGTCAGGGTCACCATCTGGCAGCTGAACGGGTCGAGCTGGGAGATCTCACTCACCGACGACACAACGGGGCAGACCTATACCACGCCTCCGCAGACCTACCGCGGCCCTGGCACGTCGGCCGAGTGGATTGTCGAGGCGCCCGCGAACACCGAGACCGGGAGCGTGTTCACGCTTGGCCAGTTCGCGCCGGACGTCACGTTCAGCAATGCCCGCTTCTTCGACGAGCCCTCTGTGGTCGAGCGCCCGGTCAGCGAGAAGCTGCAACCCATCGTGCAGGCAGGGGTGATCGTAGCGGCCCCGTCGGCCCTGTCGGGGGATGGTTTCACAGTAGCCTACGGGGATGTATCTCCACCGGCGCCGTAGGGTGTGCAGCCCCTGCCTGTGGGCCTGAAGTGGCCACCACCCCGCCGCAGGTTCGGCGCCCGTCCCGAAACTCACCCCACCTTCTGAGGCGTGGTCAGCCCGCGGCATCCGCCGCACAGATCGTGCTCCGGGCCTGGGGTGTCCTTTCGGAACAGGCGCTCTGGCCACGCGCCACCGGCCGCTCGGTTATCTCGGCACGCCTTCGGAGGCTTCGCTCTCCGAGTTCACCTGACCTGATCCGGGTCAGCATGCCGGCGATCATGATCGGTCGAAGTGCGCATGCTGCCTAGCTCGTCGGCAGGAGACCGTTCAGCCGGGCCGCGAGGTCGGACGCGGAATCATGGGGCAGCGGCACTGCCAGGTTGGCGACTGTGGGGTCCTGCGACGGCACGGACCGGGAACGCGAGGAACCCGTCGGGGGTCGTCTCGGGCGACATCGAGCACCCGCCGGAGACTTGCGAGGCTCATCGAGCCAGCGTCACCCGCCGCCTCCCGCAACTGAGCGCGAACGCGCCCGACCACGGCCGCGAAGAGTTCAAGCTTGCCCTCCGCGTGGCGATGGACGATCGCCTTGGTCACGCCCGCCCCGGCCGCGATGTGATCCATCGAGGCCGTCAGCATCGCGACACGAAGAGAAGCGACGCGGGGGTAGGATCGAGCCCGTACCTGCTCGATGGGATGGCCGTGACAGAGCCGCGATCGTCGTAATGGGCTCGTCAGGGTTAGGCTGCCTGAGGATCGACATGTGATTCAGCTGCTCTCCGCGCGCTTCAGGAACTTCCGCACGCTTCGAGATGTCGAGGTACCCTTCCAGCGCCAAACTGTCCTTGTGGGCCCGAACAATGTGGGCAAGACGTCAGTGCTCGACGGTATCGAGTACGCCCTCGGCATTGGACGCCGGGGATACGGGTACGGCGAAGAGGACATAAGTGACGGCGTCACACCGTATGAGGGTTTCGAAATCCGGTTGACGTTCGGGCCGTATCCCGAGGCCAAGTTCGAAGGCGATCTGGTTCCGCTCTTCAACACGCACATTGACCTAGTCGAGGGGAAAGACCGCCTCTTCGTGGTAGTGACCGGGAGACAGGACGAGGAGGAGGACGTCTTCCGGACCCGGACTCGGTTCGCCAAGTCCGACGAGGAATTCGACGGACCGCTCACGCAAGAGCAGCGTAACGCCCTCGGGTTTCTTGTGCTACCGGCCGTCCGAGAGGCCCGCAGAGAGTTCGGGGATCGGGGTGGCTTGTGGGCGCGCTTAGGCGCTGAGGCTCCTGTCTCTAGCGAGGCCCTCCAGAAACTCGATGAGGCGTCTCGCAAGCTTGGCAACACGGTCGTTGAGGACGTGCTGGGGAAGTCGACATCGATGAAGGTGTCTTCGAGTGTCGCGAATCTTGTGTCGGAAGTCCTGTACGGTGAAGACGAGTTGGCCTCGCTTGACTTCTCGGCACTTCCGGTTGATCCTGCACAGGCAATCCGGCAGATCGAACTTCGCTTGGCGACGCCGGAACATAAGGACGGACGCCGTGTTGGAGACCACAGCGTTGGCACGCAGTCCGTTGCGATGTTCGGTCTCTTTGGAGCATACGCCAACGCCGTCGCTGGGCGCGTCGTGGCGCTTGGTATCGAAGAACCGGAGGCCCACCTGCATCCTCACGCGAGTCGTGCGGTGGTGCACCACGTGCGCGACCTCGATGCGCAAATCATCATCACAACCCACTCGACCGCCGTTACTGACGCATCTGACATCAGATCGATCGTCCGTCTTCGGCGGACAGCAGCCGGAACAGTCGCATGTCCAGCATGCAAGAGCGATCTGACGGAGCTGGATCTGGGCACCATCGAGCACTCAGTTGCCCAGGTGGGCACGGACTTCCTATTCGCCCGTACGATCCTGCTTACGGAAGGAGAGAGCGAGTACTTGGCAATGCCTGAGTACGCTCGCGCCCTCGACATCGATTTCGATGTGCTCGGCGTGAGTGTGGTCCCTGTGCACGGGATTAGCTTTAGGCCGTTCGAGAATCTGCTTGGTGAAGACGGTCTCTGCATACCACACGTTGTGCTCTTCGATCAAGATGCGAGCGCGCGGTACGTGAGGCGCTTGGTCAGCGAAGGCCTGCTCGAAGGCTCAGCGGACGAGGCGACGGCCCGCTCTGTTGCGAAGCAAGCCAACCGGTTCTGGTGGTCGGCCGGCGACTTTGAAAGCTGCGTCATGATAGGAGGCGGGACAGACCTGTACGTCCAGGCGTTGAAGGATCTGTACGGGGCGCAGACGTTGAGTTCCTACGCCAAGCAGACGAACCGCAGACTAGACGAGGCAGACCCCGGTTTTGTGCACGACGTCGTGACAGCCGGTCGCCGTTCCAAGCCCGTGCTCGCACACCACGTCGCTCGGCTTTCAAGAGCCGCTAAGAGACCCGTGCCTGCGGAGATTGAAGACGTCATCCGTCATGTCGCGGCTATGGCCCTTGCCGAAGGCCGCCTCGCGATCGCTGCTCCGGTGGAGGCGAACGGGCCCGAGGCCGCGCCACTCGCAGGGAACGACTAGCGCCCCCCAATGAAGATCCTAGAGCGCGAACTCAACAAGGAGCAGCTGGAGATCGCAAAGGCTGCCGCTGAGGGCCGCAGCCTCGTCGTTATCGCGGGACCAGGCACCGGCAAGACCCACTTACTCACGCACGTCGCGGCGCATCGCGTCCGCACGTCCCATCCCGCTCCGTGGAAGGTGCTGTGTCTCACGTTTAGCGTGGAGGCGACGAAGCAGTTGAGGACGCGGCTGCGCGAGCCAGCCCTGGGAATCCGCGCGCCGTCGCGCCTGGAGATCGCGAACTTTCACCAGTTCGGCAGTCGGCTCCTCGGAGCGTATGGTCACCACCTGAAGGGCCCCGACGGGACTCCCTGGCCACGGCAGGCCCAGGTCCTCGACGAGGCGGAGGCCCGCGACCTTGCGGTAGAGGTGATCGCTGCAGCCAACATCCAGGGGGTGAACCCGAGCCAGGCGGCGGAGGCCATCCACAGGTACCGGTACGAAGGCGCCCAGACCTTGCGCCCGCCTCGCGGCACCTTCGAGGACATTCTCCGCGCCTACGAGGAGCGGCTCTGGCGTGAGAGGGTTCGCGACTTCGACGATCTCGTGCTGCACGCGACGCGGCTTCTGGAGGAACAGCCGCGCATCGCGGGAATCCTGGCCGAGACCTTCCGCTTTATCGTTGTGGACGAACTCCAAGACTCATCGATGCAGCAGATGCAGCTCGTGTGGCTCATCGCCGGCAAGGGAACCACGCCCGTCTTCGCTGTTGGCGACAACGATCAGATGATTTACGCCTGGCGCGACGCCAAGCCGCGCAATCTCACGTGGTGGGAGAACAGGTTTGGTTCCGAGCGTCACTTTCTACTTGGCAACTACCGCTGCGCGAGGGAGATTGTTTCCGCGGCGGATGCGTTGATCCAGCACAACCCGCACCCCGAGAACTGGGAGCGACCGTATTCCCTGCGGAAGAACCCGGGTGCAGTGTACTCAGCCGAGGCCATGGACGTTGCCGATGAGGCGCAACTGGTTGGTGAGATCGTTGAAGCCGAGATCGCCCGCGGTGTTCAACCGGGGGAAATTGCAGTCCTTGCATCAAAGCACGCGGCGATCAAAGCCGTTGAAGACGTGTTGAGGCTGTCGGGCATCCCACGAGTGCGGGTCGGCGACGACGCGGCAGAACAGCGGCCAGTGGCGAAGGGACTTCGCGCTGCGCTCACGCTCGTCGTCGCGCCCGACAGTCCTCGTGCCCGGCGACGGCTCGCTGACGTGTGCGATGCCGCGCCGGACCTGGACGAGATCATCGAGCTGCTTCGTGACGCGCGCACTTGCGAAGGCTTCTTGGAGCGACTTGAGCCGAAGCTACGTCGCGTGGTTCAGCACACCGAGGATGTCGAGCACGCTCGGAAGATCCTCGCGTTGGCCCAGCGTGAGTCGCCGGGCGAACCGCCGACGGCGATCGGACGCAACATTGCGTTGGAGTGGCACCGCTTGAATGTGCAGCTTCAGCGCGAGACCGAGTCCGTCAAGCTGATGACTACCTTGGCAGCCAAGGGTCTCGGATTCCGCGTGGTCATAGTCACCGCGTTCCGAAATGGTGAGATGCCGCATGTCTACGCCCGAGGCCAGCAGTTGCTTGAAGAGCGCCGCAAGGCATACGTGGCGATGACGCGTGCAGAGGAGCACCTACATCTCGTCTGGAGCGATCCAGGCTCGCCATACTTGGACGAGATCGGCGCCGCGAACCTGACGCCCTACGATCGGAACGGGCTACATTGAATTTCGCGATGGACCGCTTGCATGCTTTCGGGCGACAGGTCGGACTCGCCGGTCAGCTCGACCGTCAGCCCTGATAAGCCTCCGGTAAGGGCTACCGGATATGCTCATGCCTGCCCGGCTCCGCGCGTCAACGACGTTCCCGGCTTTGGCCCTTGTCGGCCGGCCAGCCTGAGTGACGGCGACCAGGCTACCCGGTCACGACTCGCCGCTCCTCGGCCAGTGGCGGTGCCGGCGGAGGACGCCGTGCCCCGAACGATCCTCAGGCTCCGGTTGTGGGGCGGCCACGGGCGCGATGGGCGTCGCCAGGGGCGGTACCTCGGCCGCGATGGTTCGCCCCCGAGCGGTCAGCCGGTACCGTCCGCGCTCCGGACTCCAGGCATACCCTTCCCCGATCAAGGAGCGCAGGCCGTACCGGCAGGCCCGCTCGGACAGGCCCGTGGCCTGCGCGATGGCAGCGGTCGAGGCCTCGCCGCCTGCCAGAGCGGCAATCACCAGCTCGTTGCGGGTCATGGGGTTCCCTCCCTCCGGCACGAGGACAGGCCAGCCGAAGCCAGCCGGAACGCACCGGAACGCACCGGACGGTCGAGGAGTCGAGGGGCCGGAGGTAGGCCGGCCGCTCCACTCCAGATCAACGGGTCTCCCTGGTCGGTTCTGCGGAGTGCCGGAACCCGCCGAAGCCCACCGGAGCGCGCCGCTGGCCGGCAGCCGTCCGTCGACGAGTACGGGCACGGCTCACTACGGGTGAGTCGGGCTGCGTTCCCGGTACCTGCGGCCAAGGCCCCCAGAAAGGAGCCGGACGAGGGGCGGCTCATGAGCGTGCCGGACCGCGCATCCGGCGGGGAGCCCCACCGGCAGCGGGAGACGCGGTCGGGCCGTTGCCGGCCTCGATCAAGGCCAGCAGCAGGCGCCGCTGCTCGGGCGTGAAGGCGGACAACGGGCGGGCGAGCCGAGCGCGACTGCGCGCGTTCTCGGGAATGAGCCGGGACATCGGGACAGAACCTCATTGGTCCGCCCGCCACAGCGGGTGGAGGAGGTCCCTGGTCCCGGCCGCGCCGGCGCAGGAGTCGCCTGGGACGAAGCCCGCCCAGAACGTCCATCGAGTGTACCGCGCCGCTGAAGCGTCAGGTGGAGGGCGCGTCGAGCGCGCGCAGCTCATCCTCGGGCAGGGTCGCGTCCACGAAGGCGCGCCGCCGGCAGTCGGGGCAGGTCACCACGAAGGGCCGCGCGGCCTTGGGGTAGGTCAGGGCGATGACCCAGTAGCCCATGCCGCCGCGACGCCGGCCGGGGGCGTGACGGGTGGCCTGGTACGGGTTGCCGCTGCCGCCGAACAAGGTGGGGCCGGCGGAGGCGAGCACCGGGGTCGCCCGTGCACGCGACGCAATCCCCGGGTCATCGCGGGCACCCTCGGGCAGCCCGAAGCTCAACGTCCCATCGGGCAGGTCCGGCAGGTCGGTCAGCTCGTTGGCGACCCACACCCTCTCGATCACGTAGTAGACCTCATCCGGAATAATGGGAGCCCCGGGCTCGACCGTCCCGTCCGGACGCATCGGCGCGCCGCCCTGGTGCAGCTGCTTCTGGATCTGCTGCCAGCCGAGCACCCGACGTCCGTCACGCCCGACCTTCGTGCGCTCGCTCTCGCAGGTGGCGTCCGGACAGCGGAACTTGCGTCGCCAGTGCCAGGTGTCGAGCTTTGGCAGCGGTACCGGAGGGTCGAAGATCGCGGGCGGGTAGTCCGCCATCATCGTCAACTCGTTCCGTTGCTGGACGCGCCGGCTGTCGGGATCGCCGCCGCTCTCGTCGACAGTGCCGACTCGTCCGGCGTTCGCCACTCTGGCACTCGCCACACATAGCGCGCCGGCTGGAACGTGACCGGGTCGAGGGCGATCTCCTCGAACAGGGCGCCCAGGACACCGTTGAGCGGCTTCGGTAACCACGACCAGTCGATTTGCGGCACGGCGAGCACCACCCGCCTGGCGTCGAGGGCAGCCAGTGCGTCCGTGACCGCGGCCAACCTCCTCGTGTACTCTGCCCGGTCGATGTCGCCCCGTTCGTACATGTCGAGCACGCGGGCCCGGCGTTGCTCCAGGGCCTGCGCGGCCGCCTGATCACGCTCGATCTGCTCGACCAGCTCGGGGGTGTGCAGGTGCGCGACCTCCTGCTGCACGGCGGGCAGGATATGTCCCTCGGTGATGCTCATGCGCGGGTGGGGCATCACGGAGCCCAACCGACACACGTAGCGGACGCGGCTTCCGCCCCGGTCACGGAGGCCGGTCAACCGCGTGCCGCAGGTCGGACAGCGCAGCAGGTGGGCCAGAACGAAGCTGACCCCGCCCGCCTTCGCTCCCTGGAGGCGAGGATGGATGGCGGGCTGCGGATCGAGGCGCTGCACGATGCCGACCACGGCGGAGGGCCACCAGCCCCGCTTGGAGCCGCGGGGCTTGATCCCCCGTGCATTCAGCAGGCGCGCCGCGCCGGAATAGCTGCCGGCCTCCCGGAAGGCGGCCAGCACGGCGCCCGCATCCTCGCCGTCGCGCTCGCCGTAGCGGTGGACGGTGCCGATGGGTTCGCCCCGCGCGAGCTTGGCGGCATGCGCGGCGCGCACGCGCTCGGACGCCACGTCGGCCTCGAACTCGGCCACCGAGGCGAGCACGTGCGTCAAGAGCCGGCCGGACGCCGTCGAGGTGTCAACGTGGTCGGCGTATAGGCGGACCGGGATCTCCTTCGCGTTGCACAGCGCCACGAGGCGGGAGAGCTCGGGCACCGAGCGAGCCAGCCTGCTGAGGCTGTAGCTGTACAGGGCGGAGCAGCGTCCAGCGTCGATCGCCTCCAATAGCGCGCGGTACCCGGGGCGCTTGTCGGCGCCCAGGCGCCCACTCTTGTCCCAGTCGGAGAGGAGCACGAGCGCGCCGTCGTCGTCGCCATAGCGGCCGGCCAGCTCGCGCACGGCGCGCTCCTGCACCTCGTGGCTGACCTCCCGGGCGGGATCACGAACGCTCGACTTGCGCAGGTAGGCGTAGGGCGGCATGGGATAATCTTAGCATTAGCGTATCCGGCACTGGAAGACCGAGATCGTCGCCGGCTCCGTCGAGATGCTCTCCGGACGCCGCAAGAAGGACTACGCGGTGGAGTCCGCTGCCGACGCGCTGGAGGCCCAGGCCGAGGCGCTCGGAGCGGCTGCCGATGCCGAGACTGACGAGGAAGCTCCGGAGCAGGAGGTCGTCGCGGTCGCCTGACGCACCCGGCGCGGCGGCTCCGCTCCACGGACCCACCGCACGAGCCCGACGACCGAGTCGGGCCCACCCGGCCCGGCGCCCATCCCCGCCATTCCCTGTGCATGGCCCCGGTCGGACGGGCGCGGTCCCCCTCCCGCGCCCGTCGGCCAATCCAGGTCGCGCGCCCCGGGTTACGATGCGCGCGGACGCCAGATGAACCGACTCGCGGGCGAGACGAGCCCCTATCTCCTGCAACACGCGCACAACCCGGTCGACTGGTACCCGTGGGGACCGGAGGCCCTCGCGCGCGCGAGGGCCGAGGACCGCCCCATCTTCCTCTCGATCGGCTACGCCGCGTGCCACTGGTGCCACGTGATGGAGCGCGAGTCGTTCGAGGACGACGCGACGGCGGCGCGGCTGAACGCGGGATTCGTGCCCATCAAGGTGGACCGCGAGGAGCGGCCCGACCTCGACGCGATCTACATGACCGCGGTGCAGGCGATGACCGGCCAGGGCGGCTGGCCGATGAGCGTCTTCCTCACGCCGGAGGGGCGGCCGTTCTACGGCGGCACGTATTTCCCGTCGGCCCGCGGCCGCGGGATCCCCGCCTTTGGGGATGTCCTGGAGTCCGTTGCGGGAGCCTGGCATGACCGCCGCGACGAGGTCGAGGCGATGGCGCGACGGCTGAGCGAGGCGATCGCCCGCGCGAGCCTCGCCGATCCCGGAGGACAGGAGTCGGTTGCGGCGCACGAGGCGGCCGAGGAGGCGATGTCGGCGGCCGAGGAGGCGGCGAGGGCGTCCGGTTCGCCGGTAGGCGGGGCCGCCGCAGCGCCCGGTCGATCCGTGGAGCCCGGCGTGCCCGGGCCGGCCGGCCGATCGGGAGTCGAGGCCGCCGACTCCGATGCCTCGCGGGGATCCGCTTCGGTGCTCCGTCTCGCACCGCGCCTTCCGGCGGTCGACCCGGGCGTTCTCGACCGCGCGGCATCGGCGCTCGCCGCGTCGTTCGATCGCGGTACCGGTGGCTGGGGTACCGCCCCGAAGTTCCCCCAGCCTGCCACCATCGAGTTCCTGCTCGCCCGTGCCGCCACGCGCCACGACGACGAGGCGCTCGCCATTGCCGAGCGCGCCCTCGACGCGATGGCGGCCGGCGGGATCCACGACCAGGTGGGCGGCGGGTTCCACCGGTACAGCACCGACGCACGCTGGCTCGTGCCCCACTTCGAGAAGATGCTCTACGACAACGCGCAGATGGCGCGCGCATACGTCCACGCGTTCCAGCTGACGGGCGACCCCCGGCATGCCCGGATCGCCGAGCGGACGCTCGACTACCTCCGCCGCGAGATGACCACCCGGGACGGGCTCTTCGCCGCGAGCCAGGACGCCGACACGGACGGCGTCGAGGGCGCGACCTACACCTGGACACTCCCGGAGCTCGGCCGGCTCGGTCCGGACGCGACGCTGATCGCCAGCGCGTTCGGCGCGAACGCGGCCGGAAACTGGGACGGGCGCAACGTGCTGCATCGGGCCCTCGAGGACACCGTGCTGGCGGCCATGCATGGGTTGGGACCGGAACAGGTTGCCGAACGGCTCGAAGACGCCCGTGGCCGATTGCTCGCGCTGCGCTCGGATCGACCGCAGCCGGCCCGCGACGACAAGGCGCTTGCCTCCTGGAACGGACTCGCGATCGCGGCCTTTTCCGACGCGGCGCGCGTCCTGGGCCGCCCCGAGGATCTCGCCGCCGCGACGCGTGCGGCCGATGCGGCATTGCGGCTGCTCCGGGGCCCCGACGGGCGCCTCCGGCGCTCGTGGAAGGACGGCCGCGCCGTGCTGCGGGGGTACCTGGAGGACCACGCGCTCCTCGCGGACGGCCTGCTCGCCCTGTACACGGCGACATTCGATGAGCGCTGGTTCGTGGCCGCTCGCGAACTCGTCGATGCCATCCTGGCGCACTTCACCGATCCGGCCGGCGGATTCTGGGACACCGCCGACGACCATGAGGCACTGATCGCGCGGCCCCGCCAGGTAGAGGACGGGGCGGTCCCGTCGGGCGGCGCGGCCGCCGCATCCGTACTCCTCCGGCTCGCCGCCCTGACGGGGGAGGGGCGCTACCGCGCCGCGGCCGAAGGGGCCCTCCCGCCGGTCACGTCGCTGGCCGCCCGCTACCCCACCGGGTTCGCGGCATGGCTGCAGGCCGTCGACCTCGCGAGCGCACCCATCGCCGAGGTGGCGATCATCGGCGGCGGCGACGACCCCGGGGCGCGGACGCTGGTGCGGGTGGCGACGCGCGGCCTCCATCCGCGCCGCGTGGTGGCCATGACGAGCGACCCGGGACGGAGCCGGGTGGAGCTGCTGCAGAGCCGCTTTGCATTGCGGGGGCGTCCCACGGCGTTCGTGTGCCGGGACTTCTCGTGCCGCCAGCCCGTCACCGAGCCAGAGGCGCTCGCCGCGCAGCTCGCCGAGTAGGCGCCGCGCTCAGGCCGGCCGGAACGACCCACGCCGCGTCGGACACGCCGCGATCACGCCGCGGGCACGCCCTCCCGCGCCTCGAGCCAGCGCTCGAACGCGTCGTAGGTCGCCGGGATGCGCACGCCCGGGCGGATCTCGTCGCCGTCGAAGAGCGCCTCGCTGGCTGGGTCGGCCAGCGCCTCCGGCGTCTTCATCCCGTTGCCGGTGAGGAGCGCGACCACCTCGTCGCCGGGATGGATGACGCCGCGCTCCCTGGCCCGCCCGATCGCCGCCACGGTGCAGCCGCCCGCGGTCTCGGTGAAGATCCCCTCGAGCGCCGCGACCTGCCGCATCGCCGTCGACGTCGCCTCGTCCGGCACGGCCTCGATCGATCCCCCGGTCGCCCACGCCTGCCGCACCGCGAACGGGCCGTCTGCGGGGTCGCCGATCGCGAGGCTCTTCACGATCGTCCTCGGCTCGCGGACGGGGACCGGCCGGTCGACACCGGCCTCGAACGCGTTGGCGGCAGGTGCGCACCCGGCCGGCTGCGCACCCACGAACCGCACGTCCTTCGGCTCCACGAGGCCGTACCGCACCAGCTCGGCGAAGCCCCGGGCGACCTTCGTGTAGAGCGACCCCGAGGCGATCGGCGCCACCAGCACGTCGGGGAGCCGCCATCCGAGCTGTTCGGCCACCTCGTACGCCAGCGTCTTGGATCCCTCCGCGTAGTACGGGCGCAGGTTCACGTTCACGAACGCCCAACCGTGCTCGTCGGCGATCTCCAGCGAGAGCCGGTTGATCTGATCGTAGGTGCCGGCCACGGGGACCAGGGTCGCGCCGTACGCGAGCGCCTGGCGCACCTTGGCGGTCTCGATGTCCGCCGGCACGAACACGTAGGCTCGGAGCCCGGCCGCTGCGGCCGCCGCGGCGACGGCGCCGGCCAGGTTGCCCGTCGACGCGCAGGCGAGGGTGTCGAAGCCGAACTCGACCGCCCGGGCGGCGGCGACGGCGACCACGCGATCCTTGAACGAGAGTGTCGGGTTCAGTGAGTCGTTCTTGAGCCAGAGGCGTTCGAGGCCGAGCGTCTCCCCAAGGCGGCCCGCGCGCTCGAGCGGGGTCGAGCCGACCGGGAGCGAGTGCGCCGGGGCGTGCTCGACCGGCAGCAGCTCGAGGTACCGCCAGATGCCCTGGGGCCTCGCCTCGATCGCGGCGCGACTCAGGGTCGCGGCGATCGCCGTCTCGTCGTACGCGACCTCGAGGGGGCCGAAACAGGCCGCGCACACGTACGAGGGGCCGGTGGGAACGCCGGCGCCGCAGTTGCGGCAGCGCAATCCGGTGATGCGGGGCACGTGAACCTCCGTTCCGCGAAGGCACCGCGCCGACTGCCCCTCTGAATCATCCGACCCTTCCCTCTCGCGATGGGAAGGGTCGACATCGTCCCTTATCTCGCAGGAGGCCCTGCCCGGATTTGGCACCTTACCTCCGGCGATTCGCTCGCCGTCGGCAGGTTGTCGGGCTTCACAGGGCCGGTCCCTCCGCCACTCTTGATAAGAGTCTTCAATTGCGGCGGAGTGTAGGGGCCCACACGGTGACCGGTCAAGCCCGGGCAGCTGGTGTGTGGCAGCTGGTGTGCGGGCAGCCGGTGTGCGGGCAGCCGGTGTGCGGGCAGCTTCGCCGGTGCGAAGGGTGCTGGAGCCACGGCCCCCCGGCTGCTATACTGCGCCCTCACCCGAGCCGCGGGCCATGGCCCGCCAGCGATGGAGGAGTCGTTGCTCGAGGAAGGGGCGGGGTCGGTCCCGTGAGGCCGATCCGGACCCTCGAACCGGCGGTCCGCCAGCACGGCGGCGGACGACGAGAGGCGGAGTCTATCCAGGTCCCGGCCGTCACGGCCCGGGGCCTTCTCGTTTTTCAGGAGGCGTGACATGCCGGCGACGATCGTGGTCGGCCTCCAGTGGGGCGACGAGGGGAAGGGCAAGGCCACCGACCTGCTCGCCGAATCGGTCGCCGTGGTCGTGCGCTACCAGGGTGGCGACAACGCCGGCCACACGATCGTGCTCGGCGACTCGGTCTTCAAGCTGCATCTGGTCCCCAGCGGCGTCCTGTACCCGCACATCACGCCCGTCATCGGCAACGGCGTGGTGGTGAACCCGCAGACGCTCCTCGACGAGATGGCCATGCTCGAGTCGCGCGGGGTGGCGACGGCCAAGGTCCGGGTGAGCGAGGCCGCGCACGTGATCATGCCGTACCACGTCGCGCTGGACGGGGCGATGGAGGCGCGGCTCGCGGGCGACGAGATCGGAACCACCCATCGCGGGATCGGTCCCGCGTATGCCGACCGCGCCTGGCGCGTCGGTCTCCGCATGGCGGATCTCCTCGATCCCCGCGTGCTCCGAGCCAGGCTCGAGCGCGTCCTTCCCGAGAAGAACGCGGTGCTGGTCCAGACGCACGGCCTCGAGCCGTTCGACCTGGGCGAGCTGGTCAACCGGGCCACCGACTGGGGCGAGCGGTTGCGCCCGTACGTCGTGGACACCACCGCGCTCGTGCAGCAGGCGCTGTCCGAGGGGCGGCACGTGCTGCTGGAGGGTGCCCAGGGGACCCTGCTCGACCTGGACCAGGGCACCTACCCCTACGTCACGAGCTCGAACCCGGTCGCGGGCGGGGCCTGTACCGGAGGCGGTGTCGGTCCGCTGCAGGTCGACGAGGTCATCGGGGTCATGAAGGCATACTCGACGCGGGTCGGGTCCGGGCCGTTCCCGACCGAGCTCACCGACGACACCGGTCGCCACCTGCTGGAGAAGGGGCACGAGTTCGGGACCACCACGGGCCGGCGGCGGCGCTGCGGCTGGTTCGACGCCGTGCCGCTCCGGCGGGTCGTGGCCGTCAACAGCGCCACCAGCATCATGCTCAACAAGCTCGACATCCTCTCGGGGCTCCCCCAGGTGCGCCTCTGCGTGGCGTACCGGATCGACGGGACGGTCGTCGAGGACTTCCCGTCCTCGGGTGACCTGCTCGCCCGAGCGGAACCCGTGTACGAGACGTTCGACGGCTGGGAGGAGGACCTGGGCACGGTGCGCCGGGCCGAGGACCTGCCGGCTGCCGCCCGGCGGTACGTCGATGCGCTGGAGGAGCTCGCGGGCGTCCCCATCTCGATCGTCAGCGTCGGGGCGGACCGGACGGCGACCGTCTTCCGTCGGGAGCGGCCGCGCCGGCGGGTGCTGGTGGAACCGCCGGTTCGTCGGTCGCGCAGGCCGGCCTCCACGAGCGGAAGCGACGGGGCGCGCGCGGGATGAGCGCGACCGGCGGCGAGGGCGACCTGCTCCAGCCTCGCACCGTCCTGGTCGTGGGCGGCGGGGCCCGGGAGCACGCTCTGAGCTGGCGGCTGCGACAGGATCCCGGGGTCGAGCGCGTCCTCGAGGCGCCGGGAAATGCAGGGCATACCGACGTGGCCGAGGTGCACGCCGAAGTGCAGGCGCACGACCACCCCGCGATCATGGCGCTGGCCGGCCGCGAGCACGCCGACCTGGTCGTGGTGGGCCCGGAGGCGCCGCTGGTCGCCGGGCTGGCCGACCGGCTGCGCGCCGCCGGGATCCCGACCTTCGGGCCGTGTGCGGCGGCTGCGGCCCTGGAGGGGAGCAAGGCGCTCTGCCGTCGGATCGCGACGCGTGCCGGCGTGCCGATGGCGCCGGGCGCCGTGTTCGACGCCGTGACGCCGGCACTGGCGTACGCGGCCGCGCTCGGGGGCCCGGTCGTGGTCAAGGCCGACGGGCTCGCGGCCGGCAAGGGCGTGGCCGTCTGTGCCTCGCTGGACGAGGCCGAGGCCGCGCTGCGTGACGCGATCGAGCGGCGGGTCTTCGGCGACGCCGGACGGCGGGTCGTCGTGGAGCGGGCGCTCTCCGGCCGCGAGGCCAGCGTCATCGCGATCTGCGACACCACGATGGCCCTGGCCCTGCCGGCCGCCCGCGACCACAAGC
The DNA here is from genome assembly GCA_021786265.1 of Chloroflexota bacterium. The sequence goes on along the minus strand of JAJYNP010000281.1, from coordinate 7,116 downwards.
GGATCGGCGAGGGCGACGTCGGGCCGAACACGGGCGGGATGGGCGCGTACTCGCCGGTCCCCGACCTCGACGACGCGGCGGTGTCGCGGATCGTGGCCGAGTTCCACCTCCCGACGCTCGCCGCGCTGGCCGCCCGCGGGCGCCCGTTCCGAGGCGCCCTGTACGCCGGCCTCATGCTCACGGCCGAGGGGCCGCGGCTGCTCGAGTACAACGTGCGCTTCGGGGATCCCGAAGCGCAGGCGATCCTGCCGCGCGTCGCGGCGCCGCTTGCCACGCTGCTGCTCGCGGCGGCCACCGACCGGCTGGCCATGGCCGCCGCGGCGCTCGGCATCGCGGGGCCGCTGCTCCCGGCGCACCCGGATTCGGCGGTCGCGGTGGTGCTCGCCGCGCGGGGCTACCCGGGGACCCCGGCCACGGGCGACGAGATCGAGGGCATCGAGGCGGCACGGGCCACGGGCGCGCTCGTGTTCGAGGCCGGGACGGCGCGCCGCGAGGGGCATGCCGTCACGGCGGGCGGCCGGGTGCTCACGGTCGTGGGCCGGGGGGGCGACCTCGGGGCCGCCGCGTCGGCGGCCCACCGCGCAGCGGGCGTCGTGCGGTTCCGTGGGCGACAGATGCGCGGGGACATCGGCCGGTCCAGCATCGTGAATGCACCGGCGATCGGACGCGCCGGGGAGCCCCGCGTGGCGATGGCGTCCAGTAACCGGCCGGAGGCGCTGGGGTCACCCGACTGGCCGGACGCCGTGCCCGGGGAGGTCGTCCCGTGATCCCGCGCTACACGCTGCCCGAGATGGGCGCGATCTGGACGGACAGGGCGCGCTTCGAGGCGATGCTGCGCGTCGAGCTCGCCGTCGTCCGCGCACAGGCCCAGCTGGGGCAGGTTCCCCGGGACGCGTGCGACACGATCGCCGCGCGCGCCCGCGTCGACGTCGACCGGATCGCCGAGCTCGAGCGAACCACCGACCACGACGTGATCGCGTTCGTGAGCCAGGTCGCCGAGACGGTGGGGCCGGATGGCCGGTACCTGCACCTGGGTCTGACCAGCAGCGACGTGCTGGACACGGGCCTCGCGCTGCAGTGCCGCGCCGCCGCGGACCGGCTCCTCGCCGACCTGGACGCGGCGATCACGACGCTCGTCCGGCGTGCGCGCCAGCACGCGGACACCGTGATGATGGGGCGCACGCACTCGGTCCACGCCGAGCCGATCACGTTCGGTGTCAAGCTGGCGGGTTGGGCGTTCGAGCTCGACCGCGACCGGCGCCGGATCCGGGCCGCGGCGGATGACCTCGCGGCCGGCAAGCTCTCGGGCCCGGTCGGCACCTACAGCCACGCCGGCCCCGAGATCGAGGCGGACGTCATGGCGTCGCTGGGGCTCGCGGTCGACCCGGTCAGCACGCAGATCGTCCAGCGGGACCGGCACGCCGCGTTCCTCGCCGCGATCGCCGTGACCGGCGGCTCCGTCGAGCGGTTTGCCACCGAGGTCCGCAACCTGCAGCACACGGAGCTCGGCGAGGTCCAGGAGCCGTTCCGGAGCGGGCAGAAGGGCTCGAGCGCGATGCCGCACAAGCGCAACCCGATCCTCAGCGAGCGGCTCGCCGGGATGGCGCGGCTGCTTCGCGGCTACGCGCAGGCCGCCCTCGAGGACCAGGCGCTGTGGCACGAGCGGGACATCAGCCACTCGTCCGTGGAGCGCGTGGCGCTGCCCGACTCGACCATCCTGCTCGACTACATGCTGGTGAAGTTCACCGGGCTGGTCGACGGGCTGGTGGTTCGCCCGGACCGGATGCGCGAGAACGTGGAGCGCGGCCTCGGGCTCCACGCGTCCAGCCGGGTGCTGCTCGCGCTCGTTGAGGACGCCGGTCTCTCGCGCGAGGACGCCTACGCGATCGTCCAGCGGAACGCGCTCAGGGCGGCGGACGAGCGTCGGCCGCTCGTGGAGCTGCTCGCGGAGGACTCCGAGGCGTCGGCGCTCTCGCCGGACGCGCTGGCGGCGTGTTTCGACGACGCCGCGTTCCTCCGCCACGTGCCGGCGATCCTGGCGCGCCTCGAACGCCTGGCAGGGGGCACGGACGCGGTCGAGACACGGCCCGCGGCAGACCGCGCAGCACGGCCTCAGGCGAGCGGCACAAACCGGGTCGCGGCACGGCCCGCGGCAGGCAGCAGGGGAGACGGCGCATGACCACGGACCTGTCCAGCTCGTTCCTTCGCTCCGGCAAAGTCCGCGACCTGTACGCCGTGGACGACGCGCGCCTCCTGCTCGTCGCGTCCGACCGCCTCAGTGCGTTCGACGTCGTGCTCCCCACGCCGATCCCGGACAAGGGCCGCGTGCTCACCGGCCTTTCCCGCTTCTGGTTCGCCGAGACCGAGCGGGCGGGGATCGTCGCGAACCACCTTCTGGGTGTCGACCCCGCCACCCTTCCCGCGCCGTTCTCCGGTGCCTCGGACGAGCTCCGTGGCCGCGTGATGATCTGCCGGCGGGCCAGCGTGCTCCCGGTCGAGGTGATCGTGCGCGGGTACGTGTCGGGCAGCGGCTGGAAGGACTACCTCCGCACCGGCGCGATCTGCGGCATCCCGCTGCCGGCCGGCCTCCGGGAGAGCGAGCGGCTCCCCGAGCCCATCTTCACGCCGTCGACCAAGGCCGAACAGGGCCATGACCAGAACATCTCGTTCGGCGAGGTGGTGGGGCTGATCGGCGACGAGATGGCGGCGCGCGTCCGCGACATCGCGCTCGCGCTCTACCGGTTCGGGGCGGACCGCGCGGCAGGGGCCGGCATCATCCTCGCGGACACGAAGTTCGAGTTCGGGACCCTGCCGGACGGCGAGCTGATACTGATCGACGAGGCGATGACGCCCGACTCGAGCCGCTTCTGGGACGCCACGACATACGAGCCCGGTCGCGCGCAGGCGAGCTACGACAAGCAGTTCGTGCGCGACTGGCTCGAGGCGCAGCCCTGGGACAAGACCTGCCCGGGCCCCGCGCTCCCACCGGACGTCGTCGCGGGGACGCGGGCGCGCTACGTCGAGGCGTTCGAGCGGATCACGGGCGCGAGCTTCGACCGCTACCTGGCCGAGGACGTGCTCGCGCCGGAGGGTCGCTGATGGCGAGCTTCCGGTACGCCGTCTCGGTCATGCCCAAGCCCGGCATCCTGGATCCGCAGGGTCGGGCGGTGGAGCAGTCGTTGCCGCACCTCGGCGTCGACTCGGTCCACGCCGTGCGGGTCGGGCGGCGGGTGGAGCTGACGGTCGAGGCGGACAGCGAGCCCGACGCCCGGGCGATCGCCGATCGACTGGCAGGCGAGCTGTTCGCGAACCCGCTGATCGAGACCTGGTGGGTCGAGGGGGTCGCGGGGGCGAGTTCGATCCGGAGCTCGGGCGCGTCCGGTGGCGGACGGTCGGCGCCCGAAGCGTCGGTCGCCGCGGCGGAGTCGGTCCCCGCGCCGGGTGGTTCCGCCGCCGGGGGGCGCTCCCGGTGAGGGTCGGGGTCGTCGTGTTCCCCGGTTCCAACTGCGACCGCGACGCGCTGCACGCCGCGCGGCTGGCGGGTGCCGAGGCGATGCCGCTCTGGCACGAGACACCCGATCTACAGGGCGCCGACCTGGTGATCCTGCCCGGCGGCTTCGCGTACGGCGACTACCTCCGGGCCGGCGTCCTGGCGCGGTTCAGCCCGATCATGGCGGCGGTCCGGGACCACGCGGCCCGGGGCGGCCTGGTGCTCGGCATCTGCAACGGGTTCCAGGTGCTCGCCGAGGCGGGGCTGGTGCCCGGCGCGCTGCTCCGGAACGCGTCGCTCCGCTTCGAGCACCGCTGGGTCCGTCTCTCCGTGGAGCGCCGCGACACGCCGTTCACGTGCGCCGTGCCGGAGGGCATGTTGCTCCGGATGCCCGTCGCGCACGGGGAGGGCTGCTACTACCTGCCCGACGACGAACTCGACCGGATCGAGGCGTCCGGCCAGGTGCTGTTCCGCTACGCCGGGTCGGAAGGGAACCCGAACGGCTCGCTGCACGACATCGCGGGCGTCGTGGACGCCGGGGGCCGTGTCTGCGGGCTGATGCCGCATCCCGAGCGCGCGGCGGAGGCGCTCCTCGGCTCGGACGACGGCCTGCTCCTGCTGCGGTCGCTCGTCGAGAGCGCCGCGGACAGGGTCCCGGCATGAGCGTCACGGACACGCCGGGCGCGGCCCCCACGGCACCCGTGCCGCTCCACCGGCAACTCGGCGTGACCGACTTCGAGCTCGACGCGATCCGGGCGAAGCTCGGCCGCGACCCGAACGACCTCGAGCTCGCGATGTTCAGCGTGATGTGGAGCGAGCACTGCTCGTACAAGAGCTCGAAGTCGCTCCTGCGCACGCTTCCCACCGCCGGGTCGGACGTGGTCGCCGGGCCGGGCGAGAACGCCGGCGTCGTATCGATCGGGGAGGGGCTCGCGGTCGCCTTCAAGCTCGAGTCGCACAACCATCCCAGCGCGGTCGAGCCCTACCAGGGCGCCGCGACCGGCGTCGGCGGCATCCTGCGCGACATCTTCACCATGGGGGCCCGGCCCGTCGCGGTGCTGGACGGCCTGAAGTTCGGCGATCCCGCGGAGGCGCGCACGCGGCACCTGGTGCGCGGCGTGGTGCGCGGCGTGGGCGGGTACGGGAACTGCGTCGGTGTGCCGACCATCGGCGGCGAGCTCGTGTTCCACCCGTCGTACGGCGGCAACCCGCTGGTGAACGTGATGGCCGTGGGGCTCCTGGAAGAGCGTCACCTCACCCGGGCGGCAGCGCCGGGGCCCGGGAACCTGGCCGTGCTCTTCGGCTCCGCGACGGGCCGCGACGGGATCGGGGGCGCGTCGGTCCTGGCGAGCGCCACGTTCGGCGAGGACGACCCCTCGAAGCGGCCCAGCGTGCAGGTGGGCGACCCGTTCGCCGAGAAGCTGCTGATCGAGGCCAGCCTCGAGCTGATCCAGCACGGACTTGTCGACGGGCTCCAGGACCTGGGTGCGGCCGGCATCACCTGCGCGGTCTCGGAGACCGCCGACCGCGCCGGCACCGGCATCCTCGTCGACCTCGACGCGATTCCGCGGCGCGAGGAGGGGATGGCCCCGTTCGAGGTCATGATCAGCGAGTCGCAGGAGCGGATGCTGGCGATCGTGCGGCCCGAGCGGCTCGACGAGGTCGTCGAGGTCTGCACGCGCTGGGGTCTCCCCGCGGCGGTCATCGGGCGCGTCACCGGCGACGGCCTGGTCACCGTCGTGACCGGCGGCGTGGACGAGCGCGGGATGCCACGGGCAGGGACGGAAGTGCTCGCGACGATCCCTGCCGCGGCGCTCACCAGCGACGCGATCGTCTACGATCGGCCGGCACAGCCGCCGACTCACCGCCGGCAGGCACCCGCGCCTGGCGCGCCGGAATCGGCGTCGGACCACCTGCCGATCCGCGGGATGGACCCGGGCGCCGTCCTCCGCGGGCTCGTCGGGAGCCCCAACCTGGGGAGCCGCGCGTGGGTGACCACCCAGTACGATGCCACGGTGGGCGCGGACACGGTGGAGGCGAGCGAGCGCGCCGCGGGCATCCTGCGGATCAAGGGGAGCGCGAAGGGGCTTGCCTGCGCGACCGACGCGGTGGCGGGCGTGGGCGCCTTCGACCCGTACCTGGGCGCGGCGCTCGCCGTCGCGGAGTGCAGCCGGAACGTGGTGGTCACCGGGGCCCGGCCGCTTGGCGTGACGAACTGCCTGAACTACGGGGATCCCGAAAGGCCCGAGGCGTTCTGGCAGCTGTCGGAGGCCGTGCGCGGGGTGGGCGACGCGTGCCGTGCGCTCGGGCTCCCGGTCACCGGCGGGAACGTCAGCCTGTACAACGAGTCGCCGGACGGGCGCATCGTCCCCACCGCGCAGATCGGTGTCGTGGGCCTGCTCGACGACGTGGGCCGCCGGGTGACCCCCCAGTTCCGCCAGGCCGGCGACATCGTGGTGCTGCTTGGCGAGGCCGTGCCCGGGCTCGCCGGCTCCGCGTACGCGGGGCTGGCCGGCTCGGCGGTGGAGGAGCGCCTGCCGTCGCTCGACCTGGTCCGCGAGGCGTCGCTCCAGCGGATGGCCCTCGCCGCGGCGAGGGCCGGGATCCTCGTCTCGGCCCAGGACGTGAGCGGCGGCGGACTCGCGGTCGCCCTCGCGGAGTGCGCCATCTGGGGTGCGGTCGGCGCGCGGCTTTCGTTGCAGGTCAGCGCGGAGCCGGCGGTCGAGCTGTTCGGCGAGAGCCCGTCGCGGATGGTGGTCACGGTGCGCCCCGCCGACCTGCCGCGGCTCGAGGTGCTCGCCGCAGAGCACGGCATCCCCCTGGAGCCGCTCGGCGAGGTAGGCGGCGATCGGCTGCAGATCGAGCTGGTCGGCGGAGGGGCCGCGGGGGCGGCCGAGGAGCGCGGGGCGTCCGTCGCCGACGCGCTCGACTGCACGCTCGCCGCGCTGCGGCACGCCTGGGAGCAGGCGCTTCCGCGCGCGCTCGGCGACGACGAGTTCGTGCCGCCGCCCGGGGACGGCTGAGCCATGTGCGGGATCGTCGGCGTCCACGCTCCCGGACAGGAGGCGGCCGGCCTCGCGGCGCTCGGCCTCTTCGCGCTCCAGCACCGAGGCCAGGAGTCGGCCGGCGTGGCGGTCAGTGACGGCGACCAGGTGATGGTCTACAAGGACCTGGGGATGGTGAGCCAGGTCCTCGACGAGCGGCGGCTCCCCTCGCTCCGGGGCCACATGGCAATCGCCCACTGCCGGTACTCCACCACCGGGTCGACGGTCTGGGAAAACAGCCAGCCGGCGTTCCGGCTCGGGCCGCGGCGGGTGGTGGCAATCGGGCACAACGGGAACCTGGTCAACACCCGGGAGCTGCTGGAGCTCCTGCCCGGCGGGCGCCGCCGGCTGCAGGGCACGACCGACACGGAGCTCCTCACGGCTCTGCTGGCGAGCGCGGAGGGCGGCGACCTGCTGGACGTGCTGGTGGCCACGCTGCCCAAGGTCCGCGGCGCCTTCGCGCTGGTCGTGATGGACGAGCACCGCCTGCTCGGGATCCGTGACCCGTGGGGGTTCCGCCCGCTCGTGCTCGGCCGGCTGTCCCACGGCGGCCCACCGGACGACGGCGGCTGGGTGCTGGCG